>JAQTXL010000013.1 GCA_028688835.1 Candidatus Nanopelagicales bacterium
CCTATGTGGCCACCGGCGACGGCGTCGCGCTGGCCCTGCGCGCCGGGGCTGATGTCGCCGACCTGGAGTTCGTGCAGTTCCACCCGACGATCATGTGGCTGGGGCCCTTCGCCCAGGGCCAGCAGCCACTCGTCTCCGAGGCGGTGCGCGGTGAGGGCGCCTTCCTCCTCGATGCCGAGGGCACGCGGTTCATGGCCGACGAGCACGAGATGGCCGACCTCGCCCCCCGCGATATCGTCGCCAAGGCGATCATGCGCCGCATGCGGCAGACCGGTGCCGATCATGTCTGGCTCGATGCGCGCGAGCTGGGCGCCGACATGTGGGTGCGTCGCTTCCCGACGATCCTGGAGTCCTGCCGCTCGCGCGGCATCGACCCGGTCATCGACCTCATCCCGGTGTCCCCGGCCCAGCACTATGTCTCCGGCGGTGTGCTCACCGACCTTGTCGGACGCACGTCGATCCCGGGGCTCTACGCCTGCGGCGAGGTCGCCTGCACCGGCGTGCACGGCGCCAACCGACTTGCATCGAACTCGCTCCTCGAGGGCCTGGTCTTCGCTGGGCGCATCGGCGCCCTGCTCGCCGAGGATGCCGGCGTCATCCGCGACCCCCTGCCGCCGCCTGCGGCGCAGCAGCCGCTGCTCGGCCACCAGGTGCGCCGCAAGGTGCAGCAGGTCATGGACCGCAATGCCGGCGTGCTGCGCAGCGCTGACTCGCTCGAGGCCGCCGAGACGGCGCTCAGCGACTTCGCATCGCTGGGTCCGGGCCGCCAGATCGCCGAGGACTGGGAGACCACGAACATCCACACGCTCGCGACCGTCCTGACGCGCCATGCCCTCCTGCGCGAGGAGACGCGCGGCTCGCACTGGCGCGAGGACTTCCCCGATCGTGACGATGCCCAGTGGCAGGTGCGGCTCGTGAGCAACCTCAATCCCGATGGCACCCTGCGCACGCGCACTGTGCCACGCTTCGGGGTCACGTACCCCAGTGAAGGATGACCATGACTGCGCGCGACTCCGCGGTGTTCGGGCCGACCGTGTCGGCGATGCTGGTGGCCGCACGGCTCGATCCGGTGGCCCTGGAGCCGCTCATCACCCGGGCCCTGGATGAGGACCTCGATGGCGGCGTCGACGTCACGACGCAGGCGACGGTGCCGGTCGGCCAGACCGCCGTCCTCGATCTGGTCGCTCGTCGCGGCGGCGTCGTGGCCGGAGTGCCGGTGGCCGCTGCGGTGTTCATGGCCGTCTGCGGCGATGACGATGTCGAGATCGACTTCCTGGCGGCCGACGGCGACACCGTGGCCGAGGGCGCGGTCATCATCTCCGTGCGTGCCAGCACCCATGCCCTGCTCCGGGCCGAGCGCCCTGCGCTCAACCTGCTGGGGCACCTGAGCGGTATCGCGACCGCGACGCGCAGGTGGGTCGATGCCGTGGCGGGCACAGGCGCAGCCATCCGCGACACCCGCAAGACCACGCCGGGCATGCGCGCCCTCGAGAAGTACGCCGTGCGCTGCGGCGGCGGCGTGAACCACCGCATGTCGCTCTCCGATGCGGCACTGGTCAAGGACAACCACGTGCTCGCGGCAGGTGGTGTCGCTGCCGCCTTCAGGCTCGTGCGCGAGGCCTTCCCGGGCGTGCCGGTTGAGGTGGAGGTCGACTCCCTCGACCAGCTCGACGAGGTGCTCGATGCCGGCGCCGACCTGGTGCTGCTCGACAACTTCGCGCCCGAGCAGATGCGCACCGCCGTCGCGCGCACGGGTGGTCGCGCGCGCCTCGAGGCGTCCGGCGGCCTCACGATCGACGTGGCGCGTGAGGTGGCCGCCACGGGGGTCGACTACCTTGCTGTCGGTGCGCTGACCCATTCGTCGCCGGTGCTCGACATCGGCGCCGACCTGAGAACGGACGACTGATGCTGCTCACGATCGACGTCGGCAATACCAACACCGTGCTCGGCATGTTCGACGGCGACGAGCTCAGTGCCTCGTGGCGCATCAAGACCGATGCGCGCACCACGGCCGATGAGATCGCACTGACCTTCCGCGGCCTGCTCGACGGGCATGCGCCGGTCACCGGGATCGCCCTATGCAGCACCGTGCCCGCCGTGCTGCGCGAGATGCGCGTGATGCTGGCCCGCTACTTCGCCGATGTCGAGACCGTCATCGTCGAGCCGGGCACCAAGACCGGAGTGCCGGTGCTCACCGACAACCCCAAGGAGGTCGGCACCGACCGCATCGTCAACACGGTCGCGGCCTTCGCCCTCTACGGAGGGCCGAGCATCGTCGTCGACTTCGGGACCTCGACCAACCTCGACGTCGTGTCGGCGCGCGGCGAGTTCATCGGCGGGGCCCTGGCCCCCGGCATCGAGATCTCGCTCGATGCGCTCGCGCAGCGCGCTGCCGCCCTGCGCAAGGTCGAACTGGTGCGGCCCCGTGCGGCCATCGGCAAGAACACGGTCGAGGCGCTGCAGTCGGGTGCGCTCTACGGCTTCGCCGGCCAGGTCGACGGCATGGTCGAGCGCATCAGCGAGGAGCTCGACGAGGTCACGGCGGTCATCGCGACCGGTGGGCTGGCCTCGATCGTCATCGACGAGTCGCACACCATCACGCACCACGAGCCGGACCTCACGCTCATCGGACTGCGCCTGGTGTTCGAGCGCAACTCACGCCAGTAGCGCTCGCGAGGCGTCGACGAGTCCCACCACCACTGCCAGCCCGTGCACGTCGCCTCGAGTGCGGGGCAGCACGAGAGTCCGCATGCCCAGGGCGGTGCCGCCGACATCATCGTGACCGCTGTCGCCGACCATGAGGGTCTGCGCAGCGGTGCTGCCGAGGGCATCAAGCGCGCTCGTGAAGATCGCAGGGTCCGGCTTCACCGCGCCGACCTCGCACGAGAGCACGACGGCATCGACGAGGTCGGCCAGGCCCTCGCGCTCGAGCACGCCTCGGATCGAGACCCCGACATTCGAGAGCACTCCGATGCGCACTCCCGCTGCACGCAGCGCCCGCAGTGTCGGGGCTGCATCGGCATAGGCGTGCCAGCTGTCGAGCAGCGAGGCGTACAGGGCGGCGGCGAGTGGTGCGTCCATGCTCGGCCCATGCACGAGCAGCTCGTGGAAGACCCGCTCGTGGTCGACCGGGGAGCGGTCGCGCGCGCTCTCGGGGTCGATCACCCGCGCGTTCTCCCAGATGCGGTCGAGGAAGGCGAGCAGCGCACTGCGCTGATCGCTGCCCAGTTCGTGCGGCGCTCGCGCAAGCGCGTGGCCGAGCCACGAGGCGGCGTCGCCCTGGTCGATGAGCGTGGAGTGGAAATCGAAGAGCACGGCGGTGATCGGCAGCACCCGATTGAACGGGGCCTGCGCCGCGGACTCGACGAGCATGCCGGCAGCGTACGGGCTGGCGCTAGCCTTGTGCGTCGTGACCACTGACCACGAGGACGAGCTCGAGCTGCCGGAGCAGATGCGCATCCGCCATGACAAGCGCGAGCGCCTTGCAGCGGCCGGTCGCGACCCCTACCCGGTCACCCTGCCCATCACGTCGACCATCGGTGCCGTGCGCCTGCAGTTCCCGGCCCTCGAGGCTGATGTCCAGACGGGCGTGCGCGTCGGCCTCGCCGGTCGGGTCATGTTCGTGCGCAACACCGGCAAGCTGTGCTTCGCCACCCTGCGTGCGGGCGACGGCACCGAGATCCAGGCGATGCTCTCGCTGGCGAACATCGGCGAGGAGGCCCTGGACGACTGGAAGGCGCTCGTCGATCTCGGCGACCATGTCTTCGTCGAGGGGGAGGTCATCACCTCCAAGCGGGGCGAGCTCTCGGTCATGGCCGACACCTGGGCGATGGCCGCGAAGTCACTGCGGCCCCTGCCCGTCGCGCACCGGCCCATGAACGACGACAGTCGCATCCGCCAGCGCTACCTCGACCTCATCATGCGCCCCGAGGCCAGGCAGATGGCCCGCACGCGCGTGCAGGCGGTGGGCCAGATCCGGCGCAGCCTCGAGGACCGCGGCTTCCTGGAGATCGAGACGCCGATGCTGCAGACGATGCACGGCGGGGCGACCGCACGGCCGTTCATCACGACGTCGAACGCCTTCGACATGGAGCTCTTCCTGCGCATCGCACCCGAGCTCTTCCTCAAGCGTGCGGTGGTCGGCGGACTCGAGCGCGTGTTCGAGATCAACCGCAACTTCCGCAACGAGGGAGCGGACTCCACGCACTCGCCGGAGTTCGCGATGCTCGAGTTCTACCAGGCCTATGCCGACTACCGCGAGATGGCGGCGCTCACCCGCGAGCTGATCCAGGAGGCCGCCCAGGCGGTGTTCGGGTCACAGGTCGTGCGCCACATGGACGGCACCGAGCATGACCTGTCGGGCACCTGGCGCGAGGTGTCGCTCTACGGTGCGCTGTCCGAGGCGGTCGGCGAGGAGATCACCCCGCAGACGCCGCGCGCGCGCCTCATCGAGCTCGCCGCGCAGGTCGAGATCGAGGTCGGGCCGACCTGGGTCAACGGCAAGATCGTGGAGGAGCTCTTCGAGCATCACGTGATCGCCACCTTCGACGGGCGCCCGACCTTCGTCATGGACTTCCCCGTCGACACCTCGCCGCTCACGCGCGACCACCGCACCGACGCCGGCAAGGTCGAGAAGTGGGACCTCTACATCAACGGCTACGAGCAGGCCACCGGCTACTCAGAGCTGGTCGATCCCGTGGCCCAGCGCGAGCGCCTCGTCGCCCAGGCGGCCCTCGGCGCGCGCGGTGACGTCGAGGCGATGAAGCTCGACGAGGAGTTCCTGCGTGCGCTCGAGCACGGCATGCCCCCGAGCGGCGGTGTCGGCATCGGCATCGACCGGCTGCTCATGACGCTCACCGGGCTGGGCATCCGTGAGACGATCCTGTTCCCACTGGTCAAGCCTGAGCGGTCCTGACCCGAACACCTGGAGCTGCAGTGCTCGTACGTCCGGCGCATCCGCGAGATGTCCCAGCGATCCGCGAGATGGTCGACTACTACGCCTCCCGCGGCATCCTGCTGGCCAAGGCCACGGTGACCCTCTACGAGGACATCCAGGAGTTCATCGTCGCCGTCGACGGCGACGAGGTCATCGGCTGCGGCGCGCTGCACGTGATGTGGGAGGACCTCGCCGAGGTCCGCACGGTCGCTGTGCGGCCGAACACGGCACGTGCCGGCGTCGGCTCGGCCATCCTCGAGGCGCTCATCGCCCGTGCGCGCGAGCTCGACATCACGCGGGTGTTCTGCCTGACCTTCGAGACCCGCTTCTTCGGCAAGCACGGCTTCATGGAGATTGAGGGTGCGCCGGTCGCTCCTGAGGTCTACCCGCAGCTGCTGCAGTCCTACGACGAGGGCGTCGCGGAGATGCTCGGTCTCGAACGCGTGAAGCCCAACACGCTCGGCAACCACCGGATGCTGCTCGAGCTGTGAGGCTCATCGTCTCCGTCGCAGTCGCCCTTGCGCTCGCCGTCGGCGGTGCGGCCCCTGCGCAGGCAGCTGAGGCCAGGCCGCTCGAGGGAGCAGTGATCGCCCTGGACCCCGGCCACCAGCTCGGCAACAGCAATCCCCGCTTCGCCGCGCAGATGCGCCAGACGCGGTTCAACGGCACGATCACCAAGTCGTGCAACACGACCGGCACCGCCACGAACGCCGGGCTGCCGGAGGCCACCTTCAACTGGCGTGTGGCCCAGCAGCTGAAGCGGCTGCTCGAGGACCAGGGTGCGACGGTGCGGCTCACGCGCACGACGAACACGCGCAGCTCGTGGGGCCCCTGCGTCTGGGACCGAGGCGCCTTCGGCTCCAAGGCCGGAGCCGACCTGCTCGTCAGCATCCACGCCGACGGTGCGCCGTCGACCGGCCGTGGCTTCCATGTCATCGCCCCTTCGCGTATCGCCGGGTGGACCGCCGACATCGCAGGGCCGAGCCGCGCCCTGGCGAACGCGATGATCGCGGGCATGCGGGATGCCGGGGCGACGCCCACGACCTACCTGTCCAGCCCGCTGTCGGTGCGGCGCGACCAGTCGACGCTCAACTTCAGCGATGTGCCAGCGGTGATCGTGGAGCTGGGCAACATGCGCAATCGCGCGGATGCGGCGCGCATGTCGACGTCGGCCGGCCAGCAGGCCTATGCCCGCGAGCTGGCTGCAGGCATCAGCCGGTATTGCGCAGTCCAGTCGCGATGCCGTTGATCGTCACCGACAGGGCGCGTGCGAGGGCCTCATCCGGCTCCCGCTGCGTCGCACGTGCTGCGCGCACCCGCTCGAGCAGCGTGACCTGCAGGCTGTGGAGCGGCAGCAGGTAGGTGTCGCGCACCGCCAGGGTGCGGCGCAGGGTGGGGTTGCCGCCGAGCAGCAGGTCGCTGCCCGTGATCGCCAGGACCTCGTCGACGGTGCGCCGGTGCTCCTGCTGGATGAGGGTGAAAGGCCCGCGCAGCTGGGGCGGCACGAGGGCCTCGACGTAGCCCTCGGCCACGGTCAGGTCGGTCTTGGCCAGCGTCATCTCGACGTTCGCGATGAAGTTGCGGAAGAAGTCCCAGCCGGCGTACATGCTGCGCAGCTCGTCGGCGTGCCCGGCCGCACGCGCTGCCGCGAGGCCCGACCCGACACCGAACCACCCCGGCACGACCTGCCGCGACTGCGTCCAGCCGAACACCCACGGGATCGCGCGCAGGCCCGAGATCCCGGCGGACGTGTCCGGACGGCGCGAGGGCCGCGACCCCAGGTGCATCCCCCCGAACTCGTCGACGGGCGTGGAAGCGGCGAAGTACTGCGGGAGCACCGGGTCATCGACCAGGGTCCGGTACATCGACTGCGCACTGGTCGAGGCCAGGGCCATCACGGAGTCCCAGGCCGCGCGCTGCTGGGCGGCCACGCGCGGGGTGCGGTGCAGCAGCGAGGCGTCGATCACCGCCGCGACCATCTGCTCGAGGTTGTCGCGCGCGAGGGTGGGCAGCAGGTACTTGTCGGAGATGACCTCGCCCTGCTCGGTGACCTTGATCTCGCCGTCGAGCACGCCCCAGGGCTGGGCCATGATCGCCTGGTAGGTCGGCCCGCCGCCGCGGCCGACGGTGCCGCCCCTGCCGTGGAAGAGCCGCAGCCGGACGCCGTGCGCGGCCGTGACGTCGCGCAGGCGCCGCTGGGCCAGGTGGATCTCCCACTGCGAGGTGGTGATGCCGGCGTCCTTGTTCGAGTCCGAGTACCCGAGCATGACCTCCTGGACACTGCCGCGCGAGGACACCAGCTGGCGGTAGACCGGATCGCTCAGGAGGGTGTCGATGATCGTCCCTGCGGCCCGCAGCTCATCGACGGTCTCGAGCAGGGGCACGAATCCGACGCGCGAGCTGCGGCTCTGCGGGTCGACCAGGCCTGCCTCGCGCGCCAGCACGACCGCGGCCAGCACGTCGTCGGCCCCCTGGGTCATCGAGATGATGCAGGACTCGATCGTCGTGGCGCCCAGTCGGCGCAGGGCCTCACCGGCCGCCACGAAGGCGCCGTAGGTGCGCGAGCCCGTCTCGTCGAGGGGTGGCGGCGAGGGCGCCAGCGGTCGCAGCGACTGCAGCTCCGAGCGCAGCGCCTGGAGCCGGTCCTGGCGGCTGAACTGGGCGTACGGCGTGGCGTTGACGTGGATGCGGTCGAACAGCTGGCCCACCGCCTGGTGGTACAGCTCGGCGTGCTCGCGGATGTCGAGCGTGGCCAGGTTGAGCCCGAGCGCCGCGACGACCCGGATCGCACGATCGAGCACGCCGTGCGCGGCCAGGACGCTGCCGTGCTCGAGGAGGGCTGCGCGCACCTGCAGCAGGTCGGCGAGCAGCTCGTCGGTCGACGGGTAGTCGCGCCCTGGCTGGTGGGGGAGTTCGCCGCGTGCGGCGGTGAGCTGCAGGCGCAGGCGGATGATGCGCAGCTTGAGCCGCACGGGCTCGTCCGCGTTGATCACGAGGTAGCGCCGGTCGAACTCGGGCAGTTCGGCCAGGTCGGCGGTGACGATGGAACGCAGCAGAGCAGCCTCGCCGCTGATGCGCTCGGACACCGACAGCTCGTCGATCAGTGCGTCGATGTGGGGGATGAGCGCGTGCACCGCCTGCTCGCGCTGGAACTGCAGCACCTCGGTCGTGACGGCAGCGGTGACGAACGGATTGCCGTCGCGATCGCCGCCGATCCACGTGCCGAAGGTGAGCGGCTGGGCATGGGGCTCGAGCGCGACGCCGAGCGATGCCAGTGCGGCGGCGAGCTCGTCGAGCACCGCAGTGAGCGGGCCCCGGCTGAGGTCGTTCAGGTAGTGCAGGACATTGCGCGCCTCGTCGAGGACCTGCGGACGCTCCAGGCGCAGCTCGTCGGTCTGCCAGAGCAGGTCGACGAGCTCGGCGATGCGCTCGCGTGCGACGAGACCGCCACCAGCCTCGGGCTCGGCCAGGAGCAGGGCGGCGATCCGGCGCAGCTTGACGAGCACCGACCGACGCGCGGCCTCGGTGGGGTGCGCGGTGAACACCGGGCGCACGGCCAGCGCGTCGACCAGGTGCTGGATCTCGGACCGCTCCAGGCCGGCGCTGCGCACCTCGTCGGCGACCCTGCGGATGGGCCCGCCGGCCTGCTGCTGCCGCGCCACGACCTCGCGGGAGCGGGCCACCTGCTCGGCGATGTTGGCCAGGTCGAAGTAGATCGAGAACGCGCGCGCCAGGCGCGTGGCCGTGCCCAGGTCGACGGTGGCCAGGGTGCGGCTGGCGGCCGCCGGATCGACGCGCACCTGGATGCGGACCTGCTCGACGAGGTCGAGGAGGTCCTGGCCGTCCTGGCGGGCCATGGTCTGCCCGAGGAGCTGCCCGAGCTCGCGGATGTGCTCGCGCAGCCGGGCGTCCGGATCCGCTGTGGGCATGTGGGCATCCTCGCTCCTGCGCGTTTCCGGGGGGTTAATTCTGCTGCTGTTCGCGGCTGGCGTACACCCGAAAGGGAAGGATCCCGGCCAAGTCGTGGTTGTCTAGTGCAGAGCGTCCGGACCGGGCGGCTCGCCCGCCTGGTCGCATTAGGCTGGTGAGGCACCGGACACGGCAGGAACGACCGACGAAGAAGGGTGTGACCGATGTTTGAGCGGTTTACCGATCGGGCACGACGCGTTGTGGTGCTTGCGCAGGAGGAAGCGCGCATGCTCAACCACAACTACATCGGCACGGAGCACATCCTGCTCGGCCTGATCCACGAGGGCGAGGGCGTCGCGGCCAAGGCCCTCGAGAGCCTGGGCATCTCGCTGGAGGCCGTGCGCAGCCAGGTCGAGGAGATCATCGGCCAGGGCCAGCAGGCGCCCAGCGGGCACATCCCGTTCACGCCGCGCGCCAAGAAGGTGCTCGAGCTGTCCCTGCGCGAGGCCCTGCAGCTGGGCCACAACTACATCGGCACGGAGCACATCCTGCTCGGCCTCATCCGCGAGGGCGAGGGCGTCGCGGCACAGGTGCTGGTCAAGCTCGGCGCCGACCTCAACCGCGTGCGCCAGCAGGTCATCCAGCTGCTGAGCGGCTACCAGGGCAAGGAGCCGGCTGCTGCCGGCCCGGCCGAGGGCACCGCCTCGACCTCGCTGGTCCTCGACCAGTTCGGCCGCAACCTCACCGTCGCCGCGCGCGAGGGCAAGCTCGACCCCGTCATCGGGCGCGAGAAGGAGATCGAGCGCGTGATGCAGGTGCTGTCGCGCCGCACGAAGAACAACCCCGTGCTCATCGGCGAGCCCGGTGTCGGCAAGACCGCGGTCGTGGAGGGCCTGGCCCAGAACATCGTCAAGGGCGAGGTGCCCGAGACGCTCAAGGACAAGCAGCTGTACACGCTCGACCTCGGCGCCCTCGTGGCCGGCAGCCGCTACCGCGGCGACTTCGAGGAGCGGCTCAAGAAGGTGCTCAAGGAGATCCGCACGCGCGGCGACATCATCCTGTTCATCGACGAGATGCACACCCTCGTCGGTGCAGGTGCCGCCGAGGGCGCGATCGACGCCGCCAGCATCCTCAAGCCGATGCTGGCCCGCGGCGAGCTGCAGACCATCGGCGCCACGACGCTCGACGAGTACCGCAAGCACATCGAGAAGGACGCCGCGCTCGAGCGCCGCTTCGCCCCGATCCAGGTCGAGGCGCCCGACGTCGCCCACACGGTCGAGATCCTCAAGGGCCTGCGCGACCGCTACGAGGCGCACCACCGCGTCTCGATCACCGACGGCGCCCTCGACGCCGCGGCCCGGCTGTCCGATCGCTACATCTCCGACCGCCAGCTGCCCGACAAGGCGATCGACCTCATCGACGAGGCCGGCTCGCGACTGCGCATCCGCCGCATGACCGCACCGCCGGACCTGCGCGAGTTCGACGACCGCATCGCGGTCGTGCGTCGCGAGAAGGAGTCGGCGATCGACGCCCAGGACTTCGAGAAGGCCGCTTCGCTGCGCGATGACGAGAAGAACCTCATCGCCGAGAAGGCGCAGCGCGAGAAGGAGTGGAAGGCAGGCGACCTCGACGTCGTCGCCGAGGTCGACGAGCGACTCATCGGCGAGGTGCTGGCACTCATGACCGGTATCCCGGTCACCGACCTCACCGAGGACGACATCGCCCGGCTGCTGCGCATGGAGGACGAGCTGCACAAGCGCGTCATCGGCCAGGAGCAGGCGATCAAGGCGCTGTCGAAGTCGATCCGGCGCACGCGTGCCGGCCTCAAGGATCCCAAGCGCCCGTCGGGCTCCTTCATCTTCGCCGGCCCCTCGGGCGTGGGCAAGACCGAGCTCAGCAAGACGCTCGCGGAGTTCCTGTTCGGCGATGAGGACGCGCTCATCTCACTCGACATGAGCGAGTACTCCGAGCGCCACACCGCCTCGCGGCTCTTCGGCTCGCCTCCCGGCTATGTCGGCTACGAGGAGGGCGGGCAGCTCACCGAGAAGGTGCGTCGCAAGCCGTTCTCCGTCGTGCTCTTCGACGAGGTCGAGAAGGCCCATCCTGACATCTTCAACTCCCTCCTCCAGGTGCTCGAGGAGGGCCGGCTCACCGATGCCCAGGGTCGTGTCGTCGACTTCAAGAACACCGTCATCATCATGACGACCAACCTCGGCAGCCGTGAGGTGTCGCAGGGCGTCATGCTCGGCTTCGTCGCCGAGAACGAGGACGACACCGCCTATGACCGCATGAAGGCCAAGGTCCAGCAGGAGCTCAAGCAGCACTTCCGCCCGGAGTTCCTCAACCGCATCGACGACGTCATCGTGTTCCACCAGCTCACGCAGAACGAGATCATCGAGATCGTCGACCTGATGATCGCCAATCTCGAGAAGCGCCTGGCCGATCGTGACATCGACATCGAGCTCACCACCGCGGCCAAGCAGCTGCTGGCCGAGCGCGGCTACGACTCGCAGCTGGGTGCGCGTCCCCTGCGCCGCACGATCCAGCGCGACATCGAGGACCCGCTCAGCGAGAAGATGCTGTTCGGCGATCTTCAGGGCGGCAACATCGTCGTGGTCGACGTCGAGGGCGATGGTGTCGATCGTGAGTTCACCTTCACCACGACCCCGCGTGCGACCCTGCCCGATGCGCCTCCCATCGAGACCGCCGGCTAGCACCGCAGTCACCGATCAGGGCCGGCCTCCTTCGGGAGGCCGGCCCTGATCGCGTTCCGGAGCGGGCGCTACTCGCCCTGCGGATTGAGGTGCTCGGCGTAGCCGGGGCCGAAGCCGTGCTCCTGCTCGAGGATGCGCAGCTCGAGGGCGGCGCGCTCGGCCTGCACATCGATCGTGGCGCGCTTGTCGGCGATGTAGTCCATCACCGCGAAGAGCACGCCGGACACCACGAAGGTCAGGTGGATCATGATCATCCAGAACAGCTGGTCGGAGTCGATGCTGTCCGGCTCCAGGAACACGGCGAGCAGCTGGATGACCGAGATGGCGACGAGCGAGCCGATGAGCTTGATCTTCAGGCCCGAGAAGTCGACCTTGCCCATCCAGCTCGGGCGATCCTCGGTGTCCTTGGCCACCGAGATCTTGGAGACGAAGTTCTCGTAGCCGCTGAAGATCACGATGATGATGAGATTGGCCAGCAGCACGATGTCGAGCAGCTCCAGCAGGCTGATCGTCGTGTCCTTGAGGGTGGCGCTGCTCGTGATGGTGAGCAGGTGCCAGAACTCCTGCACGAACTTCACGACGAGGACGACCAGGCCGAGCAGCAGTCCGACGTAGAACGGCATGAGCAGCCAGCGGCCGTTGAACAGCAGGATCTCGACGCCGTGCTCGAAGGACTTGAACCTGCCGATGAGGCCACGGCTCGGGCGTTGCGGCTGCACGCTCATGACGCTTGCCCTCCTCGCTGGTCAGCACTGCTGGAAGCTGGAGGATACCTGCGCGGTCAGTGCTGCGCAGGCAGCGCATAGCCCGCTGGCGTGCGGACGACCAGCCCGTCGGCGAGCAGGCCCGCCAGCGCGCGCTCCCGCTGCTCCGCGTCGGCCCAGGCACGTGCCAGTTCCGGCGCACGCGCCCCCTCCGCTGCGCTCACGGCACGCAGCAGCGCTCCGCGTGCCTGGCGGTCGCTGCCGGCGAAGCGCGCCTGTGCGCGCCGCACAGGGCCGTTGTCGGGTCGCCCAGCGGCCAGCCAGGCGCATCGGTGCGCCAGCGGGCACTGGTCACAGTGCGGTGACCGGGCCGTGCAGACGACTGCACCGAGCTCCATCACGGCCGCCGACCAGGCGGCGCCGGTGTGCTCGTCGATGAGGCCCGCAGCCAGCTGCAGCTCGTCGCGCGTCTGGTGGGCCTTGGGCCCGGCGACCCCGGTCCACGCGCGTGCGAGCACGCGCCTGATGTTGGTGTCGAGCACGACCGCGGGCCGGCCGAAGGCGAAGGCCGACACGGCTGCGGCGGTGTAGGAGCCGACCCCCGGCAGGGCGCGCAGGTCAGGCTCGGATTCGGGAACCTGGCCGCCCCAGGTGTCCACCAGTGCGCACGCAGTGGCGTGCAGTCGCAGGGCCCGGCGCGGATAGCCCAGGCCCTGCCACGCGCGCAGCACATCGGCCACCGGGGCCTGCGCGAGCGCAGCCGGCGTGGGCCACTCGTGCATCCATGCCTGCCATCGCGGCACCACGCGGTCGACCTGCGTCTGCTGCAGCATGCACTCGCTGACGAGCACGCCCCACGGCGTGACGTCGGGCGCGCGCCAGGGCAGGTCGCGTCGATGCGCGTCGAACCACGCGATGACGAGCATCACGTCACCCGTCGTCCGCGCCACGACGGGATCGTCGCATGACTGCAGCAGCGGACCACTAGCGTGTCCGATGTGAGCGGGATGATGTCGCCGGTCGGGCCTGAGGCGCCGACCGTGTACTGGGTGCGGCGGGCTGCTGTCGTGCTCATCATCGTCACGCTCATCGCGGGAGTCTGGTGGCTCGTGCGCGGTGGATCCGATCCAGCTCCTGCGGCCTCGCCCACGCCCGTGGCCTCGGCCTCCGGGACCAGCACGGCAGCGCCGACTCCGGCGGCGTCGGTCGTGTCGACCCTCCCGGCTGCGGATCCTGCGGCCCTGTGCCCTGATGCCAGCATCGGGGTCACGGCCACCACGGACTCCACGACCTACAAGGTCGGCTCGGCCCCGCGCCTGACCCTGACCATCCAGAACCTCGGCACCTTCGCATGCACGCGCGACGTCGGGCCCAAGGCCAATGCGCTGAAGATCACCTCCGGGGGCTACCCGATCTGGTCGAGCGATGACTGCAATGCCAGTGACACGTCCAAGCTCACCGTGCTCCAGGCCTCCGAGAAGGTCGCGTCGAGCATCACCTGGGACGGTCGCCAGTCGTCGAAGTCCTGCGCCTCACAGGGCCCGCTGGCCAAGGCCGGCAGCTATGAGCTCACCGGCATCAACGGTGTCGTGCTGAGCGAGCCGACTCCGTTCGCGCTGACAGCCAAGGGCTAGCGGCCCAGGCGCACGGCGGTGATCGCCTGCGCCAGGGTCGGCACCTCCACGAGCTCGAGCGCGCGGTCGCGCACGCGAGCCGTGGTGCCGACCGGCACGAGCAGTCGCCGGAAGCCCAGGCGGGCCGCCTCGCTGATGCGCTCGGTCATGTGCGGCACCGGCCGGACATCGCCCGACAGCGTGACCTCGCCGACCGCTGCGAGGTCGAGGGCGATGGCCGCCTCCTGGCTGGCGGACACGATCGCCAGGCATACCGCGAGGTCGCTGCCGGGATCGGAGAGGCGCATGCCGCCGATGGTGGCCAGGAAGACGTCCTTGTCGAAGAGCTTGAGCGCCGCCGTGCGCTCGGACACGGCGATGAGCATGGCCATGCGCGAGCTGTCGAGCCCGGACACCCCGCGTCGCGGATTGGGGTTCGTGGTCGGCGCGACGAGCACCTGGACCTCGGCCGCGAGCGCGCGGTTGCCCTCGATGGTGACGGTGATGCACGTGCCGGCGACCGCAGTGTCGCGATGCCCGCGAAACAGCATGCTCGGGTCGAGCACCTCCTGCATGCCGGTGTCGGTCTGCTCGAACGCGGCGACCTCCAGCGAGCCGTAGCGGTTCTTCACCGAGCGCAGCAGTCGCAGCGACGAGTGCGGATCGCCCTCGAGCGACAGCGTGGCATCGACGATGTGCTCGAGTGCCCGAGGCCCGGCGACATTGGAGTCCTTGGTCACCTGGCCGATGAGGATGATCGGGAGGTTGCGCGTCTTGGCGATGCGGGTGAGGGCCTGCGCGACCTCCATGACCTGCGTGACGCCGCCGGCGCGGCCCTCGACGTCGGAGGAGGCCATGGTCTGCACCGAGTCGACGATGACGAGGGCGAGCTGCGGTGCGTGGGCGTCGATGTGGCCGATGGCCGCACCGAGATCGGTGTCATCGGCGAGCAGGAGGTGGTCGCTGGTCGCGCCGATGCGCCGGGCCCTGATGGCGATCTGCTCGACCGACTCCTCGCCTGAGATGTAGAGCACCGGCTGCTGGAGTCGCGCGGCGAGTGCGTCGGCGACCGCGAGCACGAGCGTGCTCTTGCCCGAGCCCGGTGCCCCGCTGAGCAGGCACATCTGCCCGGCGACGAGCCCGCCGCCGAGCACGCGGTCGAACTCGCCGATGCCGGTGGTGATGCGCGGGACCGGCCCCGCCTCGTTGACCGACGAGACCGGGCGTGCGGGGCGCACCGGTGCGACGCCCACGAGGCCGCTGCGCATGCCGGGGTTGGCCGTGACCGGCGCCTCGAGATCCATGGTGTTGCGGGCGCCGCACTTGGGGCACAGGCCCGACCACTTGACCGTGGTCGCCTGGCAGGCGGTGCACCGGTACGAGGTGGTGGGCTTGGCCATGGAGGTGACCGTAGCGGCTCGGGCTGACGCGCTACTTGGGGTCGGCGGGATGCGGCGCGATCGTCAGGCCGGTCGCTGCCCGCATCTGCTCGACCTCGCGGCAGGCCCGGGCCACGAGCTCGTAGCCCTCCGCGCCGATCAGGGCCACGAGCTCATCGCGCGCGCTGATGTAGACGGGCTCCGCGGCGATGTGCGCCTCGGTGTTGTTGCTGCAGTACCAGTCGAGGTCGTGGCCGCCGGGCCCCCAGGAGCCGCGGTCGAACTCGCTGATGACCACGACGGTCTTCGCAGTCTCGTCGGGGTGCTCGATGTTCTCGTACGAGCGGCGCATCGGGACCTGCCAGCACACCTCGGGCTTGGTCTCGATGAACGAGATGCCCTCGCGCTGGGCGAGGTGGTGCAGCGCGCAGCCGTAGCCGCCCTCGAAGTCCGGGTCGTTGTGGAAGATGCAGGCCCCGGCCACGACGCGCGTCTTCCAGGCGCCGTCCTCCTTGACCGTCCAGCCCTTCTTCGTGCCGGTGCGGTGCCGCTGCCAGGTGCTCGCGTCGAGCTTTGCGACCCAGCGCTCGGTGCGCTTGCGATCCTCCTTGTCGGAGAAGTGCGCGCCGAGCGTGCAGCAGCCGGCCTCGGGCGAGGACTTGTAGATGCCGGGGCACCCGCGCCCGAAGATGCAGGTCCATCGTGACGTCAGCCAGGTGAGGTCGGCCCGGATGCGCTGATCGGGATCGCTGGGATCGGCGCACTCGAACCACTGGCGAGGGAAGTCCAAGGGCACCTCAGGCATGCCGCACACCCTACGGGCAGTGCGCGAGGCCCACATCGGAGGCGGCTATCCCTACGGGTGTGCATGTGGGTACCGTCAGCACGTGCGCATGGGAGTCCTCGACATCGGTTCGAACACCGTCCATCTCCTGCTCGTCGACGCGCACTACGGCGCGGCGCCGATCCCGGCGTCGAAGCTGAAGATCCCGCTGCGCCTGGCTGAGCACCTGACGCCCGACGGCGAGGTCGACGACGTCGCCGTCGCCACGCTCATCGAGTTCATCCAGAAGGCGCAGAACCTGTCCGAGGATCTCGGGGTCAGTGAGCTCATGGCCTTCGCCACCAGCGCCATCCGCGAGGCCGCCAACGGCGAGGCAGTGCTGCGCCGCCTGGTCGAGGAGACCGGCCTGCACGTCGAGGTGCTCTCCGGCGAGGACGAGGCCCGCATGACCTTCCTGGCGGTGCGCCGCTGGTTCGGCTGGTCGGCCGGGCGCCTGCTCGTCATGGACATCGGCGGCGGCTCGCTCGAGCTCGCCTCAGGGGTCGACGAGGAGCCCGATGTCGCCGTCTCCTTGCCGCTGGGCGCGGGGCGCCTCACGCGCGCCTTCGTCACCAATGACCCGCCCAAGCCCGACGAGCTGCGGCACCTGCGCAAGCACGTGCGCGCCTCCATCGCCAGCGTGGTCGGGCGCATGCGCCGCGAGGGCGAGCCGCGCATCGCAGTGGCCTCGTCCAAGACCTTCAAGCAGCTGGCCCGCATCGCCGGCGCCCCCTCGTCCAGCGAGGGCCTCTACGTGCGGCGCACGCTGACCCTGCCCGCGGTCCAGCAGCTCGTCCGCGACCTGGCCACCATCCCCGTGGTCGACCGCGCGCTCATCCCGGGGGTGTCCGAGGGGCGTGCGGAGCAGCTGCTGGCCGGTGCGGTGGTGGCCGAGGGCGCCATGGAGCTGCTCGGCATCGACGAGCTCGTGATCTGCCCCTGGGCCCTGCGCGAGGGTGTGATCCTGCACCGCATGGATGGCCTCACCGGATGATCGGATCGCTGCAGGGGCTCACGTCCGACGAGGTGGCCGAACGGGTCGCTGCAGGCCAGGTGAACCATGCGCCCTCGGCGACCAGCCGCAGCCTCGGCAGCATCATCAAGGCCAACACCCTCACCTGGTTCAACCTCGTCATCGGATCGATGTGGGCGGTCATGCTCATCGTCGCGCCCGTCCAGGACTCGCTCTTCGGCTTCGCGATCGTCGCCAACACGGCCATCGGCATCGTGCAGGAGTACCGCGCGGCGCGGGCCCTCGAGAAGCTGTCCGTCATCGGGGCAGCGCGCCCGGTGGTGCGTCGCGACGGGTCGGACATCGCCATCGAGGCCAGTGCCATCGTGCTGGGCGACTGCATCGTGCTCACCACGGGCGATCAGCTGGTCGTCGACGGCGTCATCCTGGACTCGCAGGGGCTCGAGATCGACGAGAGCCTGCTCACCGGTGAGGCGGATCCGGTCGACAAGGCCACTGGCGATGAGGCCATGTCCGGCTCCTTCGTCGTGGCCGGCGGTGGGCTCATGCAGGCCACGCGTGTCGGCCGCGACTCCTTCGCCGCGGGGCTCACCGAGCAGGCCAAGAAGTTCCACCTCACCAACTCCGAGCTGCGCGATGCGATCAGCGGCTTCATCCGCGTCGTGTCCTTCCTGCTGCTGCCCATCGGCGCGCTGCTCCTGTACTCGCAGGTCGTGCGCGCCGACGCCTCGTGGCCTGATGCCATCCGCGGGACCATCGCCGGCATGGTCACGATGGTGCCGGAGGGCCTGGTGCTCCTCACCAGCATCGCGATGGCCGTCTCGGTCATCCGCCTGGCATCGCGCAAGGTGCTGGTGCAGGACATGCCCGCGGTCGAGGTGCTCGCGCGCGTCGACACCATCTGCGTCGACAAGACCGGAACGCTGACCGAGCCCGGCATGCACGTGCGCGACCTCGTGCTCGTGCACGGCACTGTGGAGCAGGCGGCGTCCGCGCTCGGCGCCCTGGCGTCCGTCGAGTCCTCGCCCAACCCCACGCTCCAGGCGGTGGCCGAGGCCTACCCCGCGCCGGGCTGGCCGGTGGAGGCGAGCGTCCCGTTCTCCAGTGCGCGCAAGTGGTCGGGCGCCGGCTTCGGCGCGGAGGGCACCTGGATCATCGGCGCACCGGAGATGGTCCTCGATGCCGACGACCCGGTCCTCGCGCAGGCCCAGGCCCTCGCGGCCGACGGCTCGCGCGTGCTGGCGCTCGGCCGTCTCGACGGACCCCTCGATGCGGAGGCGCCCGTGACGGCCCTCGTGCCGCAGGCCCTCGTGCTCATCGACCAACGGCTCCGGGCCGATGCGGCCCAGACCGTCGCCTACTTCCTCGAGCAGGGGGTCACCGTCAAGGTCATCTCCGGCGACAACGCCGTGACGGTGGGCGCGATCGCAGCCCTCGCGGGTGTTCCGGGCGCCGACGCGCCCGTCGATGCGCGGACCCTGCCGACCGACCAGGCCGAGCTCGCGGAGGTCGTGTCGCAGTCGTCGGTCTTCGGCCGCGTGACGCCGTCGCAGAAGCAGGCGATGGTCGATGCACTGCACTCCAAGGGCGCGACCATCGCGATGACCGGTGACGGCGTCAACGACGTCCTCGCCCTGAAGTCGGCCGACCTGGGCATCTCCATGGGCTCCGGGTCCGCAGCCACGCGTGCCGTGGCCCAGCTCGTGCTGCTCGACAACAAGTGGTCGGTGATGCCCAGCGTCGTGACCGAGGGCAGGCGCGTGCTCGGCAACATCGAGCGCGTGTCCGACGTCTTCCTCACCAAGTCCTTCTACGCGATCCTCATCTCCATCGCCACCGGCGTGTTCGCCGTGCAGTTCCCCTTCCTGCCGCGGCACCTGACGCTCATCGGCGCGCTGACCATCGGCATCCCGGGCTTCTTCCTGGCACTCATGCCGAACACCGAGCGCTTCCGCCCCGGCTTCTTCAAGCGCGTCCTGCTGTTCACCGCGCCAGCGGGCGCCATCTGCGCGGCTGCCGCCTTCGCGAGCTACGGCTGGGCGCTTCGCGTCGGCGAGACCGTCCCCGCCGCGCAGTCTGCCGCGACCGTGACGCTGTTCATCGTCGCGATGGCAGTGCTGCTGCAGAGCGCCAGGCCGCTCAACCTCATCCGCCTGGGCATCGTCGGCGCGATGATCCTGGCCTTCGTCGGCGTGCTGCTCATCCCGCCGCTGTCGAAGTTCTTCGCGCTGTCGCTGGCGCCCGAGCGCTACGCCGTGGTCGCCATCGTGGTCGGCGTGCTCGGTGCCGCCGCCGTCGCCGTCGCGACCAAGATCACTGATCGCTGGCGCAGGGCATGACCACGGGCCTCACCGTCGGCCTGTCCACGTCGTCGGTGTTCCCCGAGAGCACCGAGACCGCGTTCTCGATCGCCGCTGAGCTGGGCTACGACGGGGTCGAGGTCATGGTCGGGTCGGATGCCGTGAGCCAGGACGCCTATGCGCTCAATGAGCTGATGCAGCACTTCCAGGTGCCGATCCTGTCGATCCACTCGCCGTGCCTGCTGGTGACCCAGCGCGTCTGGGGCACCGACCCGTGGGGCAAGCTCCGCCGCGCGCAGGCGACGGCCGAGTCGCTCGGGGCCGGCACTGTGGTCGTGCACCCGCCGTTCCGGTGGCAGCGCAGCTACGCCCAGGAGTTCGTCACCGGCCTGGCACGCATGGCCGACGAGACCGACATCGTCTTCGCCGTGGAGAACATGTTCCCGTGGCGCGCGCTCTCGCGTCAGGTGATGGCGTACGCCCCGGGCTGGGATGTCCGCGACGAGGACTACGCCTGCACGACGGTCGACCTGTCGCACACGGCAGTCTCCGGCACCGATGCGCTCGCGCTCGTGCACGACCTCGGCGAGCGCGTCGCGCACCTGCACCTGGCCGATGGCAGCGGCTCGGCACGCGATGAGCACCTCGTCCCCGGGCGAGGCGGCCAGCCCGTCGCCGCAGTACTCGAGCACCTGGCGGGGTCGGGCTATGCGGGCAACGTGATCGTCGAGGTCAGCACCCGTGGCGCCCAGACGCGCGAGGAGCGCACAACCGATCTCGCCGAAGCGCTGGCCTTCGCGCGCGCGCATGGCGCCAGCGTGGCAGGCTAGGAGGAGTCGCAGCCTTCGCTGCGCGACGATCGAGAGGCAGTTGATGACCCGAATCGCCGTGCTCGGTGGGGGAGTCATGGGTGAGGCGCTCATCATCGGGCTGCTGGCGCAGGATCCGTCGGCGCGCATCGTGGTGGTCGAGCAGAGCGCCGAGCGCGGCGACGCGCTCGTGGCCCGTCACGGGATCCGCCTCGACACTGCAGGCGCGGCAGTGGCCGCCGCCGACGTCGTCATCATCGCGGTGAAGCCCGACGGCGTGCGTGCGCTGCTGCAGGAGATCGCGAACGACGTCCAGCCGGGCGCCCTGGTCATCTCGATCGCGGCTGGCATCCCGACCTCGGTGATCTCCGCGCTCGTCCCGCAGGCCGCGGTCGTGCGCGCCATGCCGAACACCCCCGCTCGCATCCAGCAGGGCGTCATCGGCGTGAGTGCCGCGCAGACCTGCCCGGCTGTGTCCCTGGCGATCGCCTCGGCCCTGCTCGGTGCTGTCGGCACCGTGATCCAGATCCCCGAGGCGCAGCAGGACGCCATCACGGCAACGTCGGGCAGCGGTCCCGCATACGTCTTCTACCTGGCCGAGGCGATGATGCGCGGCGCGCAGGAGCTCGGCCTCGATCCCGCGCAGGCTCGCACCGCGGTGATCGAGACCATCGCCGGGGCAGCGCAGCTGATGCTCGCGTCCGACGACGACCCGCAGGTGCTGCGCGCGCAGGTGACCTCGGCCAAGGGCACGACGGCCGCGGCCATCGCCGCCTTCGACGCGAGCGCAGTCGCCGACGGCATCGTCGCCGGCATGGTCGCGGCCCGCGACCGCAGTGCAGAGCTGTCGCAGCCATGAGCGATCGCGTCGGAGTCGTCTGGGACGACGCGCTGGTCGGCTACGACTTCGGCCCGGGACACCCGATGGCGCCCGTCCGCGTGCAGCTGGCCATGCGGCTGGCAGCGGAGCTCGGCCTGTTCGCGGCCGACAACGTCGAGGTGCTGACGCCGGTCGTGCCCGCGACGCGCGAGGAGATCGAGCGGGTGCACACCGCGGAGTACGTCACCGCAGTGGTCGCGGCATCGAGCCAGCCGTCGCTCGTCGACCCGGCCCACGGCCTGGGCTCGGCCGATGTCCCGGTGTTCGCCCACATGCATGCGGAGTCCGCCCGCGTCGCCGGGGCGACGCTGGCGGGCGCGAAGGCCATCCATGCGGGGGGATTCGACCACGTGGTGAGCCTGGCCGGCGGACTGCATCACGCGATGCCGGGTGCGGCCGAGGGCTTCTGCGTCTACAACGACCTCGGGGTCGCGATCCAGTGGCTGCTCGACCAGGGGTACGAGCGCATCGCGTATGTCGACGTCGACGTCCATCATGGCGACGGCGTGCAGGCGATGTTCTGGGACGACCCGCGGGTCGTGACGATCTCGTTGCACGAGAGCCCCAAGACGCTGTTCCCCGGCAGCGGCTACCCGCACGAGTGCGGTGGGCCCAATGCCCCGGGCACGGCCGTCAACGTCGCGATCCCCGCGGGCACCGGCGACCAGGGCTGGCTGCGCGCGTTCGCCGCGGTGGTCCCCGACGTGCTCGCGGCCTTCGAGCCGCAGATCCTCGTGACCCAGCAGGGCACGGATGCGCACCTGCAGGATCCGCTGGCCCACCTGACGATGAGCATCGACGGCCAGCGCATGTCCTACGAGCTCCTGCATCGCTGGGCGCATCGCTACGCGGGCGGCAGGTGGCTGGCGGTCGGCGGTGGCGGGTACGCCTGGGTCGAGGTCGTGCCGCGCGCCTGGGCGCATCTCATCGCCGAGATCACGGGGCATCCGGTCGACCCGAGCACCATGGTGCCGCAGGAGTACTGCACCTATGTCCAGGAGTCGCTGGGCCGGTCCAGCCCGGGGCGCATGACCGATGGCCACACCCCCTGGGCCCGTCCCTTCGACAACGGCTTCGACCCCGATGACCCCCTCGACCAGGCCGTGATCGCCACGCGGCGTGCGGTTTTCCCGCACTGGGGACTCGTGGTCGAGCCCACCGACTGGTTCTGAGGGTCCCGATTCGACCGCCCGCCTTTGCAACTGGCGCTGCGCCCACTAGATTGCCGTCTCGTCGTGCAAGCTGTCCGTCACCGGGATGCCGGTGCAGCTGCGAGGCAGGAAGCTTGGTGAGAGATGTCGACAGGCGCAGATCGGTCGCTCAGTGAAGTCCGGTTCCTGACGGTCGCTGAAGTGGCATCGCTCATGCGAGTGTCGAAGATGACGGTCTACCGCCTCGTGCACCACGGCGAGCTGCCCGCAGTGCGCGTCGGCCGCTCCTTCCGCGTCCCCGAGCAGGCCGTCAACGACTACCTGCGCGATTCGTACGTCGAGACCGCCTGATCGCCTGCGGCGACACTCCACGCGCGAGCCGGCCCGCGGGTCGCGGTAGGCTCGATCCTTCAGAACACCCGGTGCCGGGACTCTCCCGTCACGCATCTACGTGAGGTTTCATCAATGGGCTCAGTGATCAAGAAGCGTCGCAAGCGGATGGCGAAGAAGAAGCACCGCAAGCTGCTGCGTCGCACCCGAGTCCAGCGCCGCAACAAGAAGTAGCGAAGACTGGGGCCGTGGTCACTCCATCCCAGGCGGCTCGAGCCGCGGGCAACACCGGCCCTCGTGCCGCGACCACGGCGCCCTCCCAGCACATCCCCAGGCGCGAGAGCGAGGATTCCCTGCAGCACCTCCTCCAGGTGCTGCAGTCGGCTGTCCTGTCCAGCGGCAGCACGGATGACTTCGGCTTCGATGCGGGGCTCACCGACGGCGTGCTGGTGCCGGTGCTGCGACCGCTGTACCGATCCTGGTTCCGCGTCACGACCACGGGCCTGGGCAACATCCCGGAGTCGGGGCCGGGCCTGGTCGTCGCCAACCATGCCGGTGCGATCGCCGTCGATGCACTCATGACGCAGGTCGCGATCCACGACGAGCACCCGTCGCACCGGCACCTGCGCAGTCTCACGGCCGACCTCGTCTTCCGCCTGCCCCTGCTCAAGGAGCTCGCCGTGCGCGCGGGCATGGTGCGGGCCAGCGTGCCCAATGCCGAGCGCCTGCTCGAGCGCGGTGAGCTCGTCGGCGTGTGGCCGGAGGGCTTCAAGGGCATCGGCAAGCCCTTCAACAAGCGCTACCAGCTGCAGCGCTTCGGCCGCGGCGGCTTCGTGGCCGTGGCCCTGCGCACCGGGACCCCGCTCATCCCCACCGCGATCGTCGGCTCCGAGGAGATCTACCCGATCATCGGCGATGCGAAGTGGCTGGCGAGGATCTTCGACCTGCCGTACTTCCCGATCACCCCCACCTTCCCGATGCTCGGGCCGATGGGCATGATCCCGCTGCCGAGCAAGTGGGCGATCGAGTTCGGCGAGCCGATCGAGACCGCTGGCTACGGCCGCCGGGCCGCGGAGGATCCGGAGGTCGTGTTCGCGCTCGCCGACCAGGTGCGCGACCGCATCCAGCAGATGCTCGTGACCATGCTGATGCAGCGCACCAGCGTCTTCGCCTGAAGTCCTAGCGTGCCCCGCGGCGCGCCAGCGCAGCGATGTACCCGACGGCGAGCCCGGCGGCCAGCCCGCCTGCAGCAGCCGCGGCCGGGCCGGACAGGCGGCGCATGTGCGCGCGTGCCCTGAAGTCCTCGATGGGCCACGAGTTCACCGTGGCATGGGCACGCAGGCGCGGATCGGGATTGACCACGACGGGATTGCCGACGCAGCTGAGCAGGGGGATGTCATTGCGCGAGTCGGAGTACGCCCAGCAGGTGCCGAGGTCGAGCCCCTCGCGCTCGGCGAGGGCGATCACGGCCTCGGCCTTGGCCTTGCCGTGCAGGGGTGCGCCCACGAGCCTTCCTGTGTAGCAGCCGTCCTCGATCTCGGACACGGTGCCGAGAGCGCCCGTGAGTCCGAGGCGGCGGGCGATCACCTGCGCGAGCTCGATGGGTGTCGCAGTGACGAGCCACACCTGCCGGCCGGCCTCGACATGGGCCTGGGCCAGTGCGAGCGTTCCGGGGATGAGCTTGTCGACCATCGACTCGTCGAAGATCTCCTGGCCGAAGGCGATGATCTCGTCGACCCGCTTGCCCTGCACGAAGGTCAGCGCCGACTCGGTGGCCAGGGCCATGTCGTCGGCGTTCTCCGTGCCGCGCATGAGGAAGCGCGCCTGTGCCAGCCCGAAGCCGGCGAGCTCGCGGGCGCTGAAGAAGTTGCGTCGTGCCATGCCGACCGCCACGTGGAAGAGGCTGGCCCCGCGCATGATCGTGTTGTCGACATCGAAGAAGGCCGCTGCTCGTGACACGTCGAAGTCGGTCGGCAGCTGTGCCGCCGCGGCTGAGGCCAGGCCCGCGATCCGTGCCCGGTCCACATCCTGATCCATGCCGCGAGCGTAGTCTGCGTGCCGTGAGCAGCCTTCCCGTGCGCGGTCGCGTGCAGTTCATCGGCAAGCCCGACTGCCACCTGTGCGACGACGCACGGGCCGTGGTCGTCGCGGTGTGCACGGAGCTCGACGAGCCCTGGGAGGAGCACTCGATCCTCGATGACCCGATGCTCTACGACGAGTTCTGGGAGCGCATCCCGGTCGTGCTCGTCGACGATCGGGTGGCCGGATTCTGGCGGATCGAGGCTGCGCAGCTGCGGTCGGCGCTGACCGCATAGCGGACGCTGACGTCCGCTCAACTTTGTGCCTGCGTGCACAAGTGCTTACCCTTGCCACGCGGCCAGCACCCTTCGGCCGACTTCACTGGGCCTTTCCACGATACCTCCCGGTATTGATGCCCAGTGGACCAACCCTGGAGCACCGTGTCGCTGTCCCGCCGATTTGGCCCGAGCCGCACGCGCGACGAGGGGCGCGGGATTCCCGACGCCACTGTCGCGCGGCTTCCGGTGTACCACCGGGTGCTGCGGGGCCTGGCCGACGACGGCGTGCTGACCGTCTCCTCCGACCACCTGGCCGCCGCCTGCGGCGTGAGCCCCGCGAAGCTGCGCAAGGACCTCTCGCACCTGGGCTCCTACGGCACGCGCGGCGTGGGCTACGACGTCTCCTACCTGAGCTACCACATCAGCCGCGAGCTCGGGCTGAGCAAGCCGTGGGGCGTGGTCATCGTCGGCGTGGGCAACCTCGGCCATGCGCTCGTGTCCTACCGGGGCTTCGCATCGCGCGGCTTCGAGATCGTCGGCCTGCTCGACTCGCACCCTGATGTCATCGGCGAGCGCATCACCACCAGCGGCGTCGACCTCGTCGTGCGTCCCATGGCCGAGCTCGAGGCCGTCGTCGCCGACTCCGGTGCGCACATCGGCGTCATCGCGGCCCCGGCCGACGCAGCGCAGTCGGTGTGCGAGCGCCTGGTCGCCGCAGGCGTGCGCAGCATCCTGAACTTCGCTCCGGTGGTGCTGGTCGTTCCCGACGAGGTCGAGGTGCGCAAGGTCGATCTCGCGGTCGAGCTGCAGATCCTTGCCTTCCACGAGCAGCGCCGCGTCGACGACGCTGCGCAGCTGCCGAAGGTGATGCCGGCATGAGCACGCGAGCGATGCGCGCATCGCAGCCCAAGGTGCCCAAACAGGTGGTTCCGCCTCAACCAGAGGTCGCACCCACGACCAAGAAGCCGTCCACTTCCCATCCCAAGACAGCAGGAGACCTCCCGGTGACTCGCGCAGCAACCGCCCCGCCCAAGGGCCGCAAGAAGGCACCTGTCGGCACCGTCGCGCTCGTGGCCACCGGCCCCGGCGACCCCGACCTGCTCACGCTGCGCGCGGTCGCGCTCATGCGCGATGCCGACGTCATCGTCGCCGACTCCACCACCGAGCTCATCGCACGCCAGTACATGGGCCCCGCCACCGCGATCATCGCCGCCGGCGACCACCACCGCGCGATGGTCGAGGCTGCGCGCGAGGGCAAGAACGTCGTGCGCCTCATCGCCGGCGACCCCATCGTCGACGGCACCCTCGTGGTCGAGGCGGCCGCACTGCGCAAGGCCAAGGTGCCCTTCGAGGTCGCACCGGGCGTCAGCGAGGTCACCGGCATCCCGGCGTACGCCGGCTTCAGCCTCACCGGCGGCCGCGTGAGCCAGATCCGCGTCGTCGACGGCACCTGCGCCGACCTGCCGTGGGCCGAGCTATCGCAGCCTCAGGTCACCACCGTCTACCTCAACGGTGCCGACTCCTGCATCGAGATCGCCACGAGCCTGCTGGCGGCCGGAGCCGATCCCAAGACCCCGATCGCCATCACGCGCCAGGGCACGACGGTCGACCAGCGCACGATCGCCGGCACCCTGGGCGAGATCGGTGCCATCGCCAAGCGGTCCAAGCAGGCAGGTCCCGGCGTCGTCGTCGTCGGCGAGGTCGTCGCCCAGCGCGAGAAGGCCGACTGGTTCGAGGCCAAGCCGCTCTTCGGCTGGCGCGTGCTCATCCCGCGCACGCAGGACTCGTCCGACTCCATCGTCGCGCTCCTGCGCCGCCACGGCGCGGTGCCCATGGAGGTGCCGACGATCTCGGTCGAGCCGCCGCGCACCCCGCAGCAGATCGATCGCGCCGTGCACGGACTCGTGTCCGGTCGCTACGAGTGGATCGGGTTCACGTCGGTGAACGCCGTGCGCGCGATCCGCGAGAAGCTCGCGTCCTACGGCCTCGATGCCCGCTCCTTCGCCGGCCTCAAGGTCGCAGCCGTCGGTGATGCCACGGTGGCCGCGCTCGTCGAGTTCGGCGTCCGGCCCGACCTCGTGCCGGTCGACGACCAGACCACGGCCGCGCTGCTCGACGAGTGGCCTGCCTACGACTCGCTCACCGACCCCATCAACCGCATCTTCCTGCCCCGCGCCGACATCGCGACCGAGTCGCTCGTCGCCGGGCTCACGGAGCTGGGCTGGGAGGTCGAGGACATCACCGCCTTCCGCACCGTGCGCGCCGCACCGCCGCCAGCCGAGACCCGTGAGGCCATCAAGACCGGCGGCTTCGACGCTGTGCTGTTCACCTCGAGCAGCACCGTGCGCAACCTCGTCGGCATCGCGGGCAAGCCGCATCACTCCACCGTCGTGGCGTGCATCGGGCCGCAGACGACCAAGACCGCCGAGGAGCACGGGCTTCGCGTCGACGTGCAGGCCG
Organism: Candidatus Nanopelagicales bacterium; assembly: GCA_028688835.1. Classification (GTDB taxonomy): domain Bacteria; phylum Actinomycetota; class Actinomycetes; order S36-B12; family S36-B12; genus UBA11398. Next base: position 27,279 of record JAQTXL010000013.1, read on the forward strand.
ACACCAGCACCCTGCTCGGCCTCGTCGAGGCGCTCGCCGCCCACGGCGAGGAGCTGCGCCTGGCTGCCATCGAGGCAGGCGAGAGCAGCTGGCGCCCGAGTCGTCGTCGCACGCCGGCACGGCGCAAGGCCTGACCGGTCATGACGCAGCGCACGGTGGTCCACCTGCTCCGGCACGGTGAGGTCGACAATCCCGAGGGCGTGCTCTACGGGCGCCTGCCCGGCTACGTGCTGTCCGACCTCGGGCACGAGATGGCCCAGCGGGCGGCCGTGGCCCTGAGCGGGCACGCGATCGACGCCGTGATCGCCTCGCCGATGGAGCGCGCCCAGCAGACGGCCACGCCGATCGCAGCCGTGCATGGGCTCGACATCATCACCGATCCGCGCCTCATCGAGGCCGACAACGTGTTCGAGGGCCAGCGCGTGAGCGTGGGCGACGGCGTGCTCCGGCAGCCGCGCACCTGGAAGCACCTCACCAACCCGTTCACGCCGTCGTGGGGCGAGCCCTATGTCGAGGTCGCCGAGCGCATGGGCCAGGCCATCGACGCCGCACGCGACCTCGTGCGCGGCGGCGAGGCCGTGCTCGTGAGCCATCAGCTGCCCATCTGGATCGCCCGCCTGTCGGCCGAGCGGCGCCGGCTCTGGCACGACCCGCGCAGCCGCCAGTGCACGCTGGCGTCCATCACCTCGCTGACCTTCAGCGACGACGAGCTCATCGCCGTCACGTACACCGAGCCGTCCCGTGACCTGGTCGACAAGGCGAGCAAGGTGGCTGGTGCCTGACCTCGGTCAGCACCTGGACGAGCATGCGTAGCCGCCGCACCCGAACCGCCCTGGCCCTGGCGCTCGCCGCGCTCGCGGCGGTCAGCATCGCGGGATGCAGCAAGTCGACCGCGGGCAGCTCCGGTACCGGTGGCAGCGACACCGGCTATGTCGCCGGCGACGGCTCGATCGTCGTGGTCCCGCCCGAGCAGCGCGTGGCTGCTCCCGACTTCACGCTGCCGACGCTCGACGGCGGGTCCTTCTCGCTGGCCGAGCAGCTGGGCAAGGTCGTCGTCATGAACGTCTGGGCCTCGTGGTGCGCACCCTGCCGCGCCGAGGCGCCCGAGCTCCAGCAGGTGTGGGCCAGGTCCGAGGGCAAGGGCGTGCAGTTCGTCGGCCTGGACACCCGTGACTCGGCCATCGCCGCGCAGGCCTTCGTCAACCGCTTCGCGATCACCTACCCGCAGGCGATCGACACCGACGGCCGGGTGCAGCTGCTCTTCCGCGACACGCTGCCGGCCCAGGCGATCCCGTCGACCGTCATCGTCGACGCCCAGGGGCGCGTCGCTGCGCGGATCCTGGGCGCCACGACGGCTGCAGCGCTGCGCAACGTCATCGACGACGTGCAGAAGAGCACGGGATGATCGCTGACGTCGTCTCGCAGGGCACCCTCGCCTTCGCGCTGCCGCTCGCGTTCGCGGCAGGGCTGCTGGCCTTCGTGTCGCCGTGCGTGCTGCCGCTGGCACCGGGCTACCTCTCGTACATCACGGGCCTCACCGGGGCAGAGCTCGCCGACGTCACCGGCAGGCGCAGCCGTGTGCTCGCCGGGAGCCTGCTGTTCGTCCTGGGCTTCAGCGTCGTCTTCGTCTCCTACGGGCTCCTGTTCGGCTCGATCGGGGCGACGCTCCTGGAGTACCAGGAGACCATCAACCGTGTGCTCGGCGTCCTGGTCATCGTCATGGGCCTTGCCTTCATGGGCCTGATCCCAGGGCTGCAGCGCGAATGGCGCCTGCATCGCCTGCCGACGTGGGGCGTGGCGGGAGCGCCGCTGCTCGGCGTGCTGTTCGGACTGGGCTGGTCGCCGTGCATCGGCCCCACCCTGGCCGCCGTGCAGACCCTGGCCTTCACGGAGGCCAGTGCGGCGCGCGGTGCGCTGCTGTCGCTGTTCTACTGCTTCGGGCTCGGCCTGCCGTTCGTGCTGCTCGGCCTGCTGTTCACGCGCATGGGTCGCGCCCTGGGCTTCATCCGCAACCACTACGAGCTGGTCATGCGCATCGGTGGTGCGATGCTGGTGATCGTGGGACTCCTGCTCGTCACCGGCCTGTGGCTCGACTTCACCATCTGGCTGCGCGTCACCCTTCCCGGATTCGAGACGGCCCTGTGAGCACGCCGCCGCCCCTGAGCTCGACGGGCTTCCTGCGCTGGGCCTGGCGCCAGCTCACGAGCATGAAGACCGCGCTCGTGCTGCTCTTCCTGCTGGCCCTGGCCAGCGTGCCCGGCTCGGTGCTGCCGCAGCGCGGCATCGACCCGATCAAGGTGCGCGAGTGGATCGCCGACGCCCCCACCTGGGGGCCGATCCTCGATCGCTTCGGCTTCTTCGACGTCTACTCCTCGCCGTGGTTCTCGGCGGTGTACCTGCTGCTGTTCCTGTCGCTGGTGGGCTGCGTCATCCCGCGCGTCGGCGTGCACTACCGGGCCATGCGCAGCACGCCGCCGCCGGCGCCGCGCTTCCTCGATCGCTTCGCCGGCACTCGTGAGCTGCCGCTGCAGGGCACGCCTGCGGAGGCGCTCGACGCCGCGCGCACGGCCCTCAGGAGCGCGCACTGGCGCGTCGTCAGCGGTCCCGTCGACCAGCCCACCTGGGTCTCGGCCGAGCGCGGCTACCTGCGCGAGACCGGCAACCTGGTGTTCCATGTGTCGCTGCTGCTCGTGCTGGTCTCGATCGCCTTCGGCGGCCTGTTCGGCTGGAAGGGCAACGTCATCGTGCGCCAGGGCGCGAGCTTCTCGAACACGCTGACCCAGTACGACGCCTGGGGCGGCGGGCGCTTCGCGAGCGCCCAGAGCCTGCCCCCGTTCTCCTTCACCCTCGATGAGTTCACGGTCGACTTCGAGCGCGGGGTGGCCCAGCGCGGCGCGCCCCGGGCCTTCGAGGCCGATGTCACCTACCGCGCCAGCCCGGAGGCCCCGGCCCAGCGTGCCGTGATCGCGGTCAACGAGCCGCTGGCCGTCGACGGCGCCAAGGTCTTCCTGGTCGGCCACGGCTATGCGCCCGTGGTGCGGATCACCGATCGCCAGGGCACCGTGGTGTTCGACGATGCCGTGCCCTTCCTGCCGCAGGACGGCAACTTCACCTCGACCGGCGTCGTGAAGGTCCCCGACGCGAGTCCGCAGATCGGGCTGCAGGCGCTGTTCCTGCCCACGGCGGCCCTCGACCAGACCCTCGGCCCGCACTCGACCTTCCCGGCCCCTGACGACCCGGCCCTGTTCATGTCCGCCTGGAAGGGTGACCTCGGGCTCGACGCGGGGGAGCCGCAGAGCGTCTACCGTCTCGTCACCGACAAGATGACGAAGATCGGCCTGGGACAGCTGCGGCCGGGGCAGACCTGGACGCTGCCCGACGGCTCGGGCACGGTCACCCTCGCGGGCTACACGCGCTGGGCGTCCTTCCAGATCGCCCAGGACCCGGGCAAGGAGATCGCCCTGCTCGCGGTGGCGATCGCCATCATGGGCCTGACGCTCTCGCTGTTCATCCGCCGTCGCCGGGTGTGGGTGAAGATCACCGATCGCGATGGCGTTACCGTGGTGCAGCTCGCGGGGATCCTGCGCACCTCAACGGTCGACGATGAGGACATCGGCGCACTCGCCGACGACCTCGATCTGCTCGAACGGTCGCTGGCTGCCGCTGGTGTCGTGCCCGAACCTGCAAGCCCTGAGGAGGAATCGTGAGTCCGGAGTCCCTAGCCCGCATGAGCAATGTGGCGATCTACTCGTCGATGCTGACCCTGACCCTGGCGATGTTCGCCTTCGCCGCATCCTTCGCCGGCCAGCGTCGTCGCCCGGCGGCAGCTCCTGCCGTCGAGGCAGCTGCCCGCGAGGGCGGCGCTGCGGTGCTCACCAGGGCTCCTGTCGCCACCGACGAGGTCCCCGGTCGCCGCGCAGCCAACATCGGCATGGCGCTGTCGTGGCTGTCGTTCTTCCTGCTCCTGGCCGGCGTGGTCCTGCGCGGCATCTGGGCCGGGCGCGCGCCCTGGGGCAACATGTACGAGTTCTCGATCACGGCGGCCCTGGGCATCCTCGGCGTCTTCCTGTTCACGAACCTCAAGGTCGACCTGCGCTGGCTGGGCCTGTTCGTCGTCATCCCCGTGCTGCTCACGCTCGGCGTCGCCGTCACGATCCTGTACACCGAGGCCGCGCAGCTCGTCCCCGCGCTGAAGTCGTACTGGCTGGTCATCCACGTGCTTGCAGCGATCGTGTGCGCGGGTGCCTTCACTATGGCTGCGGCCACAGCTGGGCTCTCGCTCGTGCGCGATCGTGCCGAGCGCAAGGCCGGCAAGGGCGGCACCGTCACCGGCGTGGTCGCCTCGCGCATGCCCGATGCCGAGCGGCTGCGCTCCCTGACGAACAGGATCCTGGCCTTCGCCTTCCCGCTGTGGACCTTCACGGTCGTTGCCGGTGCGATCTGGGCGGAGAACGCGTGGGGCCGGTACTGGGGCTGGGACCCCAAGGAGACCTGGGCCTTCATCACCTGGGTCGTCTATGCGGCCTACCTGCACGCGCGCTCGACCGCGGGGTGGCGTGGCAACAGGGCCTCGTGGATCGCCCTCGCGGGCTGGGCCGCGTTCCTCATGAACTACTTCGGCGTGAACTTCCTGGCCAGCAGCCTGCACTCGTACGCCGGCATCAGCTAGGCCTCGTCGCGGCGCTCGCGCATG
>JAQTXL010000106.1:0-2205 GCA_028688835.1 Candidatus Nanopelagicales bacterium
TACGGTGACGGAACTTCGCTGTGGCTCAGGTCACACGAGGCCCTGCAATCCCGACCGCGCATGGCGCGCGGCCGCTCACCACATCAAGGGGAGTCGAATGTCGGAGAGAAGGAACATGTCGAAGCGCTCGGCGCTCATCATCGGTGGCCTCAGCGCCGCGATGGTCGTCAGCGTGGCAGCAACAGGGGCATCGGCGGCACCCACGCCGGCGCCGGCCAAGCAGAACAACGCGGCCTGCCCGGCCACGCCGGGTGTCACGCCGACCACGGTCAACTACGGCTACATCTCCTCGCGCACCGGCCCCGCCGCGAACACCTTCTCGGGTGCCGAGGAGGCGGCCCGCCTGCGCATCGCCCAGGAGAACGCCAAGGGCGGCGTCAACGGCCGCAAGATCATCATGAAGGGCTACGACGACCAGACCAGCCCGACCACCCAGGTCTCTGTGGTGCAGCAGGCGATCGGCAATGACTCCTTCGGAGTGTCGACCGCGACCAGCACCGTGTCCGGCTACCCGACCCTCAAGGACCAGGGCATCCCGGTCACGGGCTTCAACGCCCAGGCCTTCGGCCAGGATCGCAACGCCTTCGGCGTGACCGGCCCGACCCTGCCCCCGAACATCGGCGGTCTCGGCCTGATCCAGAAGATGCAGAACCTCGGCGTCTCCAAGATCGCGAACGTCAACCACTCGTCCGCTGGCGCAACCGCCTCGGGCAACAGCACGTCGGCCGCGATCAAGCTGGTTCCGGGCATCACCGAGTCCCTGCGCATCGCTGACTCCCCGCAGGGTGCGCACGATGCGACCTCTGAGGCGCTGCGCATCAAGAACACCGGCTCCGACGGCCTCATCTATGTGGGCTTCGTCGAGGGCGGGGTCTCCCTGGCCCAGGCGCTGGCCCAGCAGGGCGTCAAGCTCAAGGGCATGAGCATCACCGGCCTCTCTGATCCGGCTCAGCTCAAGACCACGGGCACCGCGCTCGACGGTGCCATCGGCCAGGGTGCCGGCACGGTTCCTGTGGGCGTGAACAACCCGGCGGTGCGCACCTACGCCAACGGCATGAAGGCCGCCGGCCTCAACCCCTACAGCACGTATGCGCCGATCGGCTACCTCGGAGCCGACCTGTTCATCCGCGGCCTCAAGGAGGCCGGCCCCTGCCCGACCCGCCAGAAGTTCATCGACAACCTGCGCAAGGTGACGAACTACACCGGCGGTGGCCTGGTGCCGGACAAGGTCAAGTACACCCCCGGCCTCACGCCGAACGGTGATCCGATCTCGTGCGGGTGGTACCTCACCGCCAAGGGCAACCAGCTCATCCCGGATGCCAAGGCAACCTGCGGTGCGACCTACGTCGACACGGCAACTGGCAAGGTGGTGTTCCAGGGTCACAACTGACCTGTTCGCCTGAGCGGCGGTGGGAGTCCTCGGACTCCCACCGCCGTTGTCGTTGCGGTCCGGGGCACCGTGCTCGGGCGGCCGTCGGCTGCTGCACGCATCACGGGTTGGTGACGATTGAGGGCGCAGACGGTCCTGCAGCGGTGTGCGGACGTAGCGTTGAAGCGGGCCGCGCCAGCGCATCGCTGGTGCAGTCCACGACCGGCGGGCGCCGAGCGTCATGCCTTGTCCTCGGCGCCTGCTGTCATCTCACGCACAGTGCATCGACCCGATGGCGGACCCGATGTGCACTGAGGCGATCGGATGCCGCACCATTCACCCGTGAAGCTGATCGGTCTGGTGAGCGCGAGCGCGGTCGCCGCACTCATGCTCGCGGCCTGCGGCGCCTCGGGCATGGCGACGGTTCCGACCTCCGCATCTGCGAGCCCGACGCCGTCGCGCACCTGCGCCGCCCTGCCGGGCATCACCGACACCGCCATCTCGCTGGGCCTCATCTTCCCCAGGACCGGCGCAGCCTCGGGCACCTTCGCCGAGTTCGACACTGCAGCCCAGCTGCGCATCGACGCGATCAATGCCAAGGGCGGCATCGACGGGCGCAGGGTGCGGCTGAAGGTCTATGACGACCGCAACGACCCGTCCACGCAGGTCAAGGTCGCGCGCCAGGCGATCCAGGACGGGGTCTTCGGCATCATCGCCGGATCGCAGCAGGAGTCGATGTACCCGATCCTCAAGCAGGCCGGCATCCCCGTGAGCGGCATCCCCAACGTGCCTGCGTACGGCACCGACATCAATGCCTTCGGCGCCACGGGCGCCTT
>JAQTXL010000106.1:2305-7047 GCA_028688835.1 Candidatus Nanopelagicales bacterium
CCGGGCAAGGTGTCCTTCACGCCCGGCGTCACGCCCGACGGCGACCCGCAGCGGTGCTCGTGGTTCCTCACCGTCCGGGGCGAGACGATGCTGCCGGACACCAATGCGACCTGCGGGGTGCTCGTCAAGGTCGATCAGTGAACGCTCGTGCACCGGTCATATCCGCCGATACCCATACTCGTGAACAAATAGGTGTAATCAATCTCGCAGTTTCCCTTGACGGGTCTGCCCCCTCTCCCTAGGCTCGCGCAGCAACATCTCTACTGAAATCCGGACAAATGGCGCCACGACCCCGGCGCCACGTGCTCGGATGTCTAGAGGAGAACTGACGCAACCCGTCGCCCTCCCTCAAAAGGCGTGATCAGCCGCACCAAATGCTGATCGCCACCTCGTACCTTCCCGCACTGGCTTCCGCCAGCAACGGATTCGATCGGCCCTGACCAGGAGGACCCCAGGTGCTCAGTTTTGCTATTGCTGGCCTTGCCGTCGGCGCGCTCTATGCGATGTCGGCCATGGCATTGGTCATCACCTACAACGCGTCACGCGTCTTCAACTTCGCCCAAGGCGGCATGGCCTTCTTCCTTGCCTACTGCTTCTACTACATGAGCAACTCGGACACCGGCCTCGGCTGGAACCTGTGGCTCTCGGCCGCCATCGTGGTGCTGATCATCGGCCCGCTGCTCGGCCTGTTCCTGTGGTGGATGCTGCTGGGCAAGCTCGGCAACCTCGCGCCGCTGACCAAGGTGGCCGTCATGATCGGTCTCCAGGTCGCCCTGGTCGCCGTCACGACCCTCATCTTCGGCCACGACCCGGTGTACCTGGTCTACGGCCCCGTCGGTGAGCCGCAGGTCATCTTCTCGATCTTCGATGTGAACGTCTCCAACGAGCAGTTCATCATCATCGTGACAGCAGCGATCGTGGCGCTCGGCGGCTACTACGTCCTCAATCGCACCATGGCGGGCCTGGTCACCCGTGGTGCTGTGGACTCCGAGCTCATGACCGTCCTCACGGGCACCAACCCCAAGTTCGTCGTTGCCGCCACCTGGATGATCGGCACCGGCATCGCCGGGCTCGCCGGCCTCATGGTGCTGCCCAAGGTCGGCCTGAGCCCCGGCGGATTCGCGAACCTCATCGCGGCCTCCATGGCCGGTGCGGTCATCGGCAAGTTCACCAACCTGTGGCGCGCGTTCTTCGGCGCCCTGCTCCTGGGCATCGTCCAGGAGGTCCTGGTGCTGTACTTGCCCTCCGACGGCCTGCTCGGCACGGCACTTCGCCCCAGCCTCCCGTTCCTGTTCATGGTCGGCGCTGTGCTCATCTACAGCCGCCACAAGGACGTGCGCGCCGACGCCCAGAAGGTGGAGGTTGCAGCAGTCAACAACGCCTACGAGGTGTCGCTGTCCCACTACCTCAACATCATGCGCAACCCGAAGGGCCACTGGGACCGCTACGTCGGCTACGCCGCCGCTGCGATCGCGCTCATCGGCATGCCGATGCTCTTCAATGAGTACTGGACCGGCCTCATCGCCGTCGGCTTCTGCTACACGGTGGTGTTCCTGTCGTACCGCCTGGTCACCGGTGAGGCGGGCATCATCAGCCTCTCGCAGATCAGCTTCTCCGGCATCGGTGTCATCGCGGCGGCCTACATCGTCAACAACGACACGGCGTTCGGCGACAAGGGCACCACGCCGATCCTGCTGGCCATGCTCATCGGCGGCATCGTCGCGGGCCTGACCGGCACCGTGGTGGGCCTCATCTGCCTGCCGCTCGGACCGCTGTACGCCGCCATCGTCACCTTCGCGTTCGCGCTGCTGGTCGACCAGGTGGTCTACACCCGCGATGAGTTCTCAAACTTCGGCTCCGGCCTTCCCTTCGGGCGTCCAACGCTCTTCGGGCTGACCTTCGACACTCCGAAGACCTTCTACTGGTTCGGGCTCGTCGTCATGATCGCCGTGATGTTCGTGCTCTGGTCACTGCGTCGCTCGACGAGCGGCCTGGTGTTCGCCACGATCCGTGCCAGCCGTGTCCGTGCGGCAACGCTCGGCTTCGATGTCTACATCGCCCGTGTCGGCGTGTTCGCGCTCGGTGCTGCTGTTGCCGGCATCGGCGGAACGATGATCGCGAGCTTCCAGCTCGTGGCCTTCCCGAACGGCTTCATGATGACCATCGGCCTGGTCTGGTTCGCCCTTGCGGTGGCCCAGGGCACGAGCTCCATGGGCGGCCTGGCAGCTGGCGGCATGACACTGCTGCTGATGCCGGCCATCTTCGCGGAGTTCCTGCCGGAGCGACTCGCAGACCTCCCGGTCCTGCTGTTCGGCCTGGTCGCCATCAACATGGTGACCGATCCGATCGGCATCAACCCGAACCTGCGAGCCATCTTCAGGACGCTTGCGATCAAGATGAGCGGAGGCTCCGTGCACGACGAGCCAGAAGCTGAGCCCGCCAAGTCCAACGTCACTGCAGGAGTGTGAACTGATGTCGACCCAAACCGCACCCACGACTCTGCGTGCTGACGGCGTCAGCATCCGCTTCGGCGGCGTGCAGGCGCTGAACAAGGTCAGCCTGCAGGCCAACCCCGGTGAGATCACCGCACTGATCGGGCCCAACGGCGCAGGCAAGAGCACCATGCTCGGCTGCCTGTCCGGAACGCTCGACCAGAACGAGGGCCAGATCTTCCTCGGCGACACCAACATCAGCAAGGCCTCGGCGCAGAAGCGTGCGTCGATGGCCATGGCGCGCACCTTCCAGTCGCCCCAGCTGGTCACTGAGCTCACCGTGCGTCAGCACGTGGTGCTCGCGGCCCGCGCGGGCAAGCAGGTGCGTTCCGGCAAGTTCGCCACCAGCCTGCGCTTCGTGCTCGACCTGATCCCCTTCATCTCACGGGGCATCTCCAAGGCCGAGATCGAGACCGCTGACGAGCTCATCAACGAGCTCGGCCTGCGCAAGGAGCGCGACAAGGGCCCGTCCGACCTCACCCTCGGTCAGCGCCGCCTGCTCGAGGTGGCACTGTGCCTGGCCACGAACGCCAAGGTCATGCTCCTCGACGAGCCCTCCGCCGGTCTTGACCGTGCGGAGACCGTGCACCTGGGCGAGGTCATCAAGCAGCTCGCCAGCGAGCGCAACATCACCATCATCCTGGTCGAGCACGATCTGGAGCTGGTGTTCAGCATCAGCTCGAGCGTGTTCGTGCTCGACTTCGGACAGCTCATCGACAACGGGACCCCCGCCGAGATGCGCGCCAGCAAGGCCGTGCAGGCCGCCTACCTTGGAACCGTGGAGGACTAGATGTCGCAGAACAAGATCGAGGTCTCGAACCTCACGCTGAAGTACGGCGACGCACTGGCCGTCGACAATGTGTCCTTCAGCCTTGCGCACGGTGAGTGCCTCACCATCCTGGGCGCCAACGGCGCCGGCAAGAGCAGCATCGGCAAGTCCCTCGCGGGCCTGCTGCCGCCGTCCAGCGGCACGATCACGCTCGACGGTGACGAGATCCAGAACCTGGATCCCTACCTCATCGCCGGTCGTGGCCTCGCGTACCTGCCCGAGGGCCGTGCCATCTTCCCGACGCTGAGTGTCGAGGAGAACCTGATGCTGGGCGCGCGCAAGCTCGCAGCAGACCCCAAGGCTGCAGTCGAGCATGCCTATGAGCTCTTCAGCAGGCTCGGCGATCGCCGCAAGCAGATCGCTCGCACGCTGTCCGGTGGCGAGCAGCAGATGCTCGCGGTGGCCAAGGCTCTCATCACCGAGCCTCAGGTGCTCGTGGTCGATGAGCTCTCGCTGGGCCTTGCCCCGCTCATCATCGCCGACATCTACACCGCACTGGCGCAGGCACGTGAGAAGAACAACGTGACGATCGTGCTCATCGAGCAGTACATCGATCGCGCACTGTCCTTCGCGGATCGCGCGATGCTCATGGTGCACGGTCACGAGGTCTGGAACGGCCCGGCCGACAGCAACGCCGACGGCATCGTGCGCGGCTTCCTCAGCGGCGAGACCGCGGCCTAGCACGCAGCACGCTGACGATGGCCCGGGTGCGCTGCACCCGGGCCATCCTCATGTCTGCCGATTTCCCAAATCGGTTGACGATTGCACCTGCCGTCCCTAGGTTGCCAAAAGGGCGCAGGGCCCGTCCCGGCGATGGCGTGGTGCGCCGGCCAATCGAGGAGAACGGGGTCGCAGATGAAGATGCTCGAGGGAGTGCGTGTCCTTGACCTGACGATGTGGGCCTTCTGCCCGTCTGCGGGTGCCGTCCTGGCCGAGTGGGGAGCCGATGTCATCCACATCGAGAACCCGCGCTCGCCTGATCCGATGCGCCTGTTCGGCGGCGGCAGCCTGGAGCCGAGCGGCTCCCACTGGCTCTTCAAGCACTACAACCGCGGCAAGCGCTCCATCGCCCTGGACCTCGGCAGCGACGAGGGGCGCGAGGCGCTCTACGCGCTCGTGCGCGAGTCCGACGTCTTCCTCACGAGCTTCCTGCCCCGGACACGCCAGAAGCTGGGCTTCGACATCGACCAGCTGCGCGCGATCAACCCCAACATCATCTACGCGAAGGGCACCGGTGCCGGCCCGCTCGGTCCCGAGAACATGCGCGGCGGCTACGACGGCGCCTCCTGGTGGTCGCGTGGCTCGCTCGCGTCGTCGGCCATGGTCGTCACGCGGACCAACGAGCCGCCGAGCATGGTCGGCCACGGCGACGGCATGTCCGGCCTGGTGTTCGCGGGCGGCATCTGCGCGGCGCTGTTCAC
>JAQTXL010000014.1 GCA_028688835.1 Candidatus Nanopelagicales bacterium
GCGTATGTCGATCGCCTGCCTGACGAAGTGAGCTCGCTCATGGTCGCCGAGGCCATCGAGCACCGCATCCGCAGTCCCTTCGACAGCGAGGTCAAGGAGCAGCAGCGCCTGGCCTATCTCGACGCCAAGTCGCCCCGCCGCTACGCCGAGCAGCTGCTGCAGCTGCTGCGCGAGGTCGCGCAGGAGCGGCCATGACCTACGTCGGCATCGACATCGAGCAGTTCATCCGCGACCCGTACGGCACCGGCATCCAGCGCGTGCTCCAGTACCTGGCTCGCGAGTGGCCGATCGACGAGGTGCAGGCCGACTTCGTCATCCCCAATCCGCAGCGCGACGGCGAGTACCTGCTGCTCGATCCGCAGCAGGCGGCCGTGCTCATCGGCCTGGCCTTCGAGCACCGCGAGCCCGACGACGATGTGCTGGGCATCGTGGCCGCGCATGTCGCGGCGCACGTGAAGTCGCGCGACTACACCGCAGTGAAGCTCGGCGACCTCGTGAGCCTGTTCGACGCGTGGGTGCTGCCGGAGGTCTCGTACCTGCCTAGCGTGCTCGAGCGCTTCGAGATCTTCCGTCGCTGCATGCGCAGCGTGATGATCGGCTACGACACGCTCCCGATGACCGAGCCGGCCAACTACCGGTTCAAGCCGGGCACCTCCGCGTGGGTGAGCGAGTACTTCCGGCTGCTGGCCCTGGCCGACGAGGTGGTCTGCATCAGCGCCTACGCGCGCGACTCGATCCTCGACCGCCTGCGCCGCGACCGCGCACTGCCGATCCGCGTCGCGCATCCGGGCGGCGACCACCTCGCCGCACGTCCGGCAACCCCGCCTGAGCGCACGAGGTTCGCACGCCTGGGCACGCTCGAGGCGCGCAAGCGGCCCGTCGAGATCCTCCGGGGGTTCATGGCGGCCATCGACCAGGGCGTCGACGCCGAGCTGCTGTTCATCGGCAAGCGCTCGGCCTCCGACGAGGCGATCAACGACGCCCTGGAGCAGGCGATCGACGATGGCTACCCGGTGACGTGGGTGCAGGGCGCCTCCGATGACGAGGTGCATGCGCTCATGCAGGCCAGCAGCGTGTTCCTGTCGATCGGCATCGAGGGCTACGGCATCCCGGTGCTCGAGGCGATCCGCCTGGGCACCCCGGTGCTCTTCGACGGCGTGCAGCCGGCCGGCGAGCTCATGGTCGGCGCGGGTGCGCGGCAGGTGCCGGCCGACAGCGTCGAGGCCCTGGCTGGGCTCTTCCGTGCCTACAGCGCGTCAGCCGAGCTCGCGAGCGTGGCCGCTGAGGTCGACTCGGCAGCAGTGCCGACCTGGCGTGCATTCGCGGCGCAGGTCGCCTCCGCCGCACGCGTCTGACGGGCAGCGCGCTGCGTGGTGCTCAGCCCGGGACAAGCCCCGTGATGAACGCGATGAACGCACGCTGCACCGCAACGGCGTCGAAGCGCTCGGCTGCACGCGCTCGGGCAGCCACACCCATGGTGGCGCGCAGGTCGGGGTCCTGCAGCAGCTGCAGCACCCTGGCCGCCATCGCCGCATGATCGCCGGGTGCGACCAGGAAGCCGGTGACACCGTCGGCGACGGCATCGCGGACTCCGGTGACATCCCAGGCGACGACCGGGACTGCGCAGGCCGCTGCCTCGATGACGGCATTCGGCAGTCCCTCGCGGTGGCTCGGGAAGCACATGACATCGATGCCCTGCAGATAGCCGGGGACATCGACGACCTGCCCGACGCCGTGGTTGCGCAGGTCATGGTGCAGCCAGCCGCTGGTCGCGGGGTCGATGGGATCGGCGCTGTCCTGCGCCCCGGCGTACTCGAGCCTGGCATCGGGCACGGTGGTGCGCACGAGCTCCATGACCGTGCGCAGGTCGTTGATCCCCTTGTCGGCCGCGAGGCGTCCGACGAAGCCGACGACCGGGGGGCCGGTGCGCTCCTGCGTCGCCGGCGTGAACCGGGCCAGGTCGACGCCCTTGGTCCCGCCGAAGCCCAGGACCGTCGGCCGCTGGCGGCACACACCGGAGGACACGAGCAGGTCGGCGAGGGAGTCGGAGACCGCGATGGTCACGGTCGCGCAGCGCGCGGCCAGCCGGTCGGCCTGGCGCACGAGCAGCGCACGCGGCCCGGAGTCGCCGTCCCAGCGCGCGCCCCACGACTCGAGCACCCGGATCGGCACTTGGGCGCGCCGCGCTGCGAGCATCGCGATGAAGGCGGCCTTGGGCGTCGCGCCGATCACCATGGTCGGGGACAGGGACTTCAGCAGGCGGGTCCACTCCCGCAGGCAGCGCGCGTCGGCGATGGGGGAGACCTCGCGCGAGGTGGGGATGAGGTGCACGGTGACGCGCGGATCGGGCGTGTACTCGGGCGGCACCGGCTCGCCGATCACGACGTGCACCCGCCAGCCGAGGTCTGCCAGCGCTGCCATCCGGTGCCCGAGCAGGCTCAGGCTCATCGGAACGGTGAGCCCGAACACGACGGAGCCAGGTGCCATGACAGCGAGACTAGTGCGGGCGCAGGGCCGCGGTGATGACCAGCGCAAGGCCTACGCTGTGACCACATCCATCCTCCATCCCGAAGGCGCAGCGCATCGATGAGCAGTGAGCGAGAGCGGATCTACCTCTCACCACCCGACGTCACTGAGGCCGAGGTCGACGCGGTGTCCGCCGCGATCAGGAGCGGGTGGGTGGCGCCGCTGGGCCCGGATGTCGACGGCTTCGAGTCCGACATCTGCGCCTTCACCGGGATCGGCAGCGCTGTCGCACTGTCATCCGGCACGGCGGCCCTGCACCTGGGCCTCAAGGCGATCGGCGTGCAGCCGGGCGACTCCGTCATCGTGCCGACCCTGACCTTCGGCGCGACCGCGTTCGCTGCGACGTACGCGGGGGCGACTCCGGTGTTCCTCGATGCCGATGAGTCGACCTGGAACCTCGATCCACAGCTGCTCGACGACGTCCTCGCTGCCAAGGCGCGCGGCAATGAGCTGCCGTCCGCGATCATGACCGTCGACCTCTTCGGCCGCACCTGCGACTACGGCGCGATCATGGGCATCGCCGCCCGCTACGGCATCCCGGTGCTCGAGGACGCTGCTGAGGCGCTCGGCTCCCGCTGCGGTGAGCAGTCTGCCGGCGCCTTCGGACGAGCCGGCGTGTTCTCGTTCAATGGCAACAAGATCATGACCACCAGTGGTGGCGGCATGCTCGTCACCGACGACGCCGACCTCGCCGATCGCGTGCGCTACTGGTCGACGCAGTCGCGCGAGCCGCTGCCCTGGTACGAGCATCTCGAGATCGGCTACAACTACCGCATGAGCAACCTGCTCGCGGCGCTCGGCCGGGCACAGCTGTCGCGGCTGCCGTCGATCATCGAGCGCCATCGCGCGATCCGTGACGCGTACGCGCAAGGCCTCGCCGACGTTCCCGGGGTCGCGATCGTGCAGGATCCCGCGTGGGGTGCCGGCAACGCCTGGCTCACCAACCTGCGCTGCGATGCGGGCCTGCACCCTGGGGCCCCGGAACGCATCCGCCTGGCCCTCGAGGCGCTGAACATCGAGTCGCGTCCGGTCTGGAAGCCGATGCACCAGCAGCCGGTGTTCGCCTCTGCGGAGTCGCATCTCACCGGCGTCTCCGACCGGATCTTCGCCGACGGCCTGTGCCTGCCGTCGGGGTCGGCGATGAGTGCCGATGACGTCGCCCTCGTGACCACGACGATCCGCACGACGCTGCAGGCCTAGCCGATGGCAGGCAGCACCCGCCCGGGCTTCTACCGGCGAGCCGGCAAGCGAGGGCTCGACCTGGCGATCGGCGTGCCGCTGCTCGTGCTCACCCTGCCCGTGCAGGTGATCGTCGGCGGTGTCGTGGCCGCGAAGCTCGGCCGACCCGTGCTCTTCCGGCAGCAGCGGCCCGGTCTCGGCGGGCGTGCGTTCACGCTGGTCAAGTTCCGCACGATGCTCAACGCCGACTCCCCGCAGGTCGATCCTCGCGATGACGCGACGCGCATGACGCGGCTGGGTCGAGTGCTGCGCTCGACGAGCCTCGACGAGCTGCCCGAGCTCATGGGCATCGTGCGCGGCGACATGAGCCTCGTCGGGCCGCGCCCCCTGCTCATGGAGTACCTGCCGCGCTACTCGACCGAGCAGGCGCGGCGGCACGAGGTGCGACCCGGGCTCACCGGCTGGGCGCAGGTCAACGGGCGCAACGCCGTCGACTGGCCCGAGCGCCTGGCCATGGATGTCTGGTACGTCGACCACGTGTCCCTGCGGCTCGATCTGCAGATCCTGTGGCGCACGGTGCGCGCCGTGGTGGTGCGTGAGGGCATCAGCCAGGAGGGGCAGGCGACCATGGAGCCCTTCCAGGGCGAGGCCGGCACGCCGCTCGAGGGGCCTGACGCCGGCGTGTGACGCGGCCCTGTCGGTAGGCTCGTGCAGATGAGCAGCCGAGGTGACCTCGTCCCCCTGTCCGTGCGTGCGCGCATCGGACGCGCGAAGTCGCGGGCGCTGTGGCCGGTCACCGGCTTCGAGGTGCCGGCACCCCAGCACGTCAAGCTGCAGGTGCTCCAGCGCTACGGCGACCCGACCGGCACCTGGATCGAGTCGGGCACCTACCTGGGCGACACCACGCTGGCGCTGTCGCGCCGTGCCGCGCGCGTCCACACCATCGAGCCCAGCGCGTTCCTCGCCGAGCGCGCCCGCGAGCGGTTCAAGGACCGGCAGAACATCGCGGTGCACGAGGGCCTGTCCGAGGAGCTGCTGCCCGTGATCCTGGCCGATGTCACCGGCCCCGTCTCCTTCTGGCTCGACGGCCACACCTCGGGCGGCGTCACGCACAGCGGCCCCAAGGTCACGCCGATCCGCGAGGAGCTCGCGGCGATCGACGCGCACCTCGAGCACCTGCCCAGGGTCACCGTGCTCATCGACGACTTCCGCGGCTTCGGAGCACGCGCCGATGAGGACGGCGCCTACCCGTCGCGCAGCTCGCTGGTGCAGTGGGCCGACCGCAACGGGCTCGGCTGGACCGTCGAGCACGACATCTTCGTGGCCTTCCGCCAGGCCTGATTCGCGCACGCCGACGCTTCGTCGCCACGGTGCCCGCACGGGCCCGCAGGATAGGCTGGGCCGGACCTGAGAGGACGCAGATGCGAGCGAGGCAAGCTGTGATCGTCGGGGCCGGCGGTCATGCCGTGAGCGTCGCCGAGACAGTGCGATCTGCGGGATACGAGCTCACTGCGTTCACCAGCGACCGCGATGCCGGCTCGCGGCTCCTCGACCGGCCCGTGCTGGCCGACATCCCCGACGAGCACCTCGCCGCCGGCGGCATCGTCGTGATCGCCATCGGCGACAACGCCGTGCGCGCGGACGCCTGGCAGCGCCTGGTGGCGCGCGTGCCCCTCGATCAGCTCCCGGCAGTGGTCCATGCCTCGGCGATCGTGGCGCCGGGTGCCGACCTTGCACCGGGTGCGATCGTCATGCAGGGCGCCATCATCGCCAACGGCGCGCGCCTGGCGCTGGGATCGCTCATGAACACCGGCTCGATCCTCGAGCATGAGTCCGTGCTCGACGAGTTCGCCTCGCTCGCACCGCGCGCCGTCACGGGCGGCCGGGTGCGGATCGGCGCACGCAGCGCGATCTCCATCGGCGCGGTCATCAGGCACGGACTGGCCGTCGGGGCCGACACGGTCATCGGCGCCTCGAGCTACGTCGACCGCGAGATGCCCGGCAACGTCGTCGCCTACGGCGTACCGGCGCGCGTCGTCCGGGCCCGCGTGCGTGGGGATGCGTATCTTGGATGACCACGCCGTCGCGAAGTCAGAGCCCGGCACAACCACGCCGTGGCCTATTCTCGGAGTCGCGCGGTCACGAACCGAGATCGCCCGGGTGGGGCACCAGGCCACCGACCCACGTGAGGGGAACCCTGAATGAGCAATCCGGCATCGGATCGCGGTGGCATGCGTGCACGAGCGTCACAGCTGCGCACGCAGGGCTTCCACGCGCGCACACTGGCGCGGTGGCCCCTGCGCGGCTACTCGGTGCCAGCGCCGCAGCACGTCAAGCTCGGCGTGCTCCGGCGATACGGGCATGCTGGCGGGACGTGGGTCGAGACGGGCACCTACCTGGGCGACACCACGGCCGTGCTCGCCCGAACGGCACTGCGAGTGCACACGATCGAGCCAAGCGCTGACCTTGCTCAGCGAGCCCGTCAGCGCTTCGTCGATCATCCGAATGTCACGATCCACGAGGGCCTCTCCGAGGACCTCCTCCCGGGGATCCTCGACACGATCGACGGCACACTGTCGCTCTGGCTCGATGGCCATGCCTCTGGAGGCATCACGCACACCGGCCCGGTCGTCACCCCGATCCGCGAGGAGCTCGCCGCGATCGAGCAAAGGCTCGACCGCTGGGACTCGGTCACTGTGCTCGTGGATGACTTCCGCGGGTTCGGTGCCCTCGCGGGCGAGGAAGGCGCCTACCCGTCGCGATCGTCCCTGGTCCAGTGGGCTGATCGCTGCGGATTCGGCTGGACCGTGGAGCACGACATCTTTGTCGCCTTCCGCTAGATGTCCCGCTCCCGCCCGGAAGTTGGTCCGGGCGCAGGTGTGATGCCGTGCAAGAATCGGGATCCGCAAGGTACGCAGGCACATGCCAAGCACGTTCGTTGGAAGAGGAGGCAGGTGGATCCTGTGATGGGCAACCGGTGGCTTCGCCATCGCATGCTCCAGGCCGGATGGGACGCCCTCTCGTGGATCATCGCCGTGCCGCTGGCACTCGTGCTGCGGTACGACTTCGAGCCTCCGCAGAAGGCCATCCTCCTCGGCGTGCTGGCCGGCGCCGGCGCCGGCGTGCTGCATGTCGTCGCCGGCTCGGTCTTCCACCTCTACCGCGGGCGCTACGTCATCGGCTCCTTCGACGAGGTGTTCGGCGTCACCATGGTCACGCTGGTCATAGGCACCGTGGGCAGCGTGCTGGCCCTCGTGCTGCCGGCCACGGAGTTCCCCCGCTCGACCTTCATCCTGGCCACTGGCATCGCCGCGGCGCTCATGCTCGGCGCCCGCTTCGTCTGGCGCGGCGCGCGGCAGCAGACCGCGCTGAGGCGCGAGGGTGCGCGCACGCTCATCTACGGCGCAGGTGACGCCGGGTCGCAGATCGCCACGCTCATGCTCGCCGACCGCGGCAGCACGTTCCAGCCTGTGGGCTTCGTCGATGACGACCCCAACAAAGCGCACCTGCGCCGGGCCGGCCTGCGCACGCTGGGCACGATCGACGAGCTCGAGGACATCGTGCAGGCCAATGCCGTCGACATCGTGCTCGTCGCGATCGCGCAGATCACCGCCCCACGACTGCAGGACCTTGACCGGCGTTGCCGAGCCCTCGGCGTGCGCATGCAGGTCATCCCGACGGCGACGGAGATCGTCGGCGGTGCCGTGAAGCTCGGCGACATCTCCGATGTCACCGAGGAGGACCTCATGGGGCGGCACCCGATCCGCACCGACGAGGGGCAGATCACGGACTTCATCCGCGGACGCGTCGTGCTCGTCACGGGCGCGGGCGGCTCCATCGGCTCCGAGCTGGCCCGCCAGCTCACGCGCTACGCACCCGGGCGCCTGCTGCTGCTCGACCGCGACGAGTCCGGACTGCACGCCCTGCAGCTCACTCTCGATGGCAGCGGCAACCTCACCTCGCCCGACCTCATCCTCGCCGACATCCGCGACGAGCAGCGCGTGCTCGAGGTCTTCCAGGAGGTGCGCCCGGAGATCGTCTTCCACGCCGCCGCGCTCAAGCACCTCCCGCTGCTAGAGCGGTACCCGCAGGAGGCCCTGAAGACGAATGTCATCGGCACGCGCAATGTGCTCGCGGCCGCCGATGCGACCGGCGTGCAGGTCTTCGCGAACATCTCCACCGACAAGGCGGCCGACCCCACGAGCGTGCTGGGCTACAGCAAGCTCATCACCGAGCGCCTCACGTCGGGCATGCCCGGCGGCGCCACTGCGAAGTACGTGTCGGTGCGCTTCGGCAACGTCCTGGGCTCACGCGGCTCGGTCATCGACACTTTCCGCTTCCAGATCGCGCACGGCGGCCCGGTCACGGTGACCGACGAGCGCGTGACGCGCTACTTCATGACCGTGAGCGAGGCGGTGCACCTGGTGCTGCAGGCGTCGGTGCTCGGCAGCCACGGCGAGACGCTGATCCTCGACATGGGCACGCCGGTGAACATCGCCGACGTGGCCCGGCACATGATCCAGCGCTCCGGGCGCGACATCGGCATCAAGTTCACCGGCCTGCGCCCGGGCGAGAAGCTCGACGAGGTGCTGGTCGGCGCCTTGGAGCAGGCCGAGCGCCCGCTGCACCCGCTCATCTCGCACACGACGGTCGAACCGGCTGACTTCACGGCACTTACTGACCTTGATCCACGAGAGGACGTCTCCACCCTTCTGCGACGACTCGCTACGCTACAGTGAGGCAAGTTGGTGGATTTTCAGTTTGACGATCAAGCGATCTTCACCTGGCCGCGGAGAGCATCGACTGCCACATGCCTGGCGGCAGCTTATGGTTGAGCACTAGGAGCCTACTCGCGCGTGAGGTGGCTTCCCTTGTCTACTACCGAGATCTTCGCCTGCAGGTCTGACAGATTGCCCCATCCTTCGACGTGGCAGTAGTCGCAGTCGAGCAGGCTGTGCGGATGGTCGCCGGCATACCGATTCAGGTGGCTCTCGTCGTGCCAGTCCGCGATCAGGCCGGCCGCAAGGTCGACGCGCACTTCCGAAGCCAACTCCGCGCACATTGCGTTGATGGGATCCCTGAGACCCATCCAGATCGCACCGTACACATAGTGCTTGCGCCGCTCGCGAGGCAGGAAGGCCGTTGACGCTGGGCGAGACTCCCACGCTCCGAGCCCTCCTCGTAAGCGCTTGGCGCGTAGGTCTTCGCGCAGTGTCCGGGGACTGCCCAGGTAGTAGCGAGCCGCTCGGATCCCCGTAGGTCGGCGAAATCCAGGGTGACGCACAAACGCAAGGCCACCCATCCAGGCGTATGGGTTCAAGTCTGCCCCGACGTCGTCCACGACCACCATGTCAGCATCGAGGTGCATGAGAACATCGCCCTCGAGCGACGCGACATGGTCAGCAGCGAACTGATACCTGTAGAGAGTCGCTTCAGGCCACCCATACGAGGGAATCTCGAACGCCACGACCTGTCCTCGGGAAAGTTCGCGTCCGACCTGCCTCGCCGCATCAGGCTGATCGGTGAAGACGTGAAAGGTCACGTCACGGCCTGGAAAGAGATGTTGGTCTGCACTTACAACCATCTCGCGCCAATATTCAAAGTAGATATTCGTCGCGACCGTGAATACACCGGCAGACCATCCAGACACCCCCAAAGGCTATCTGCATGCAAGGGGAACGCATGTTTGTGGGTGCGCAGTTGAAGCGGAACGGATGTGATGACTACACATGCGATTGCATGGGACAATGCCTTCCGTGAGCTGGGGGATTGAATCGCAGGGCACGACCTCGGCCATCAGGACTGTAGGCGTCGTGACCGTCGCCACGAACCGCTACTTGGACTACTGGCGCGAGATGGCCGCCACCGCCGATGAGCACCTCTTCCCCGGCCATGAGGTGGTCATGCATGTCTTCACCGACCGGGTCGACGAGGCTCTCGCGATGGCCGGCGGTTTCAGTCGCATCCGCGTCAACGCGATCGAGGTCGAGGCTCTGGGCTGGCCCGATGCGACCCTGCTGCGCTACTCGCTCATCGACCGGCACGCCGAGCACCTGCAGCAGGACTTGCTCGTGCACCTGGATGCCGACATGCAGGTCGTGGCCGATGTGGGCCCCGAACTCGACCCTGCCCACTGGCCCGGCGGCATAGCCCTCGTGCGACATCCAGGCTACTGGCGGCCGCACTGGCCGCAGCGGTCAGCTCTCTATATGAAGAAGCCTCGAATGGCCGCGCGTGATGCAGTTTCAATGGTGCAGCATGGATCCGTGGGCATGTGGGAACGACATCAAGCGTCGCGCGCATTCGTCCCACGATCCAGGCGCCGCACCTACGTGTGCGGAGGCACGTGGATGGGGCTGCGCGAGCCCTTCTGCGCGATGGTCCACGAGCTGGCGACGCGCACGGATGCGGACACGCAGGACCAGATCATGGCGATCTGGCACGACGAGAGCCACCTCAACTGGTACGCCTCGCACCACCGGACGGCCTTCCTCGGCACTGAGTACTGCTACGCGCTCGGCTTCCCCAACCTGGCCGGGATGCAGGCGCGCATCGTGGCCGTGGACAAGGGCGATGACCGCACCCGCTAGCCCGGCGAGCCAGGGCGTCACCGTGCGCCTGGCCGGAGGCCTGGGCAACCAGCTCTTCCAGTACGCGGCGGCGCGCGAGGTCGCGGCGCGCCTGGACTGCCCGATGCTCGTCGACACGTCCGGACTGGCGCGCGTGGGCCCGGGCGACACCCCCCGCGAATTCGCCCTCGGCTGGCTGGTCGACGCCGCGCACGTGCTCGACGGCGGCTCGGCGCACGCGCCCGGACGCCTGCGGGCGGCTCTCGAGCGACGCGTGCCAGCCCTGGCGCGCGGACAGGTCTTCCAACAGCAGGGCTTCGGCTACGACGCGCGCATCGCCGACGTGCAGCGCGGCGTCGTGCTAGCCGGCTACTTCCAGTCGGCCCGCTATTTCGCGCAGGTCGAGCACGAGCTGCGCGCGGACATCCTCGCGCGCATCCCGCGCTCGGCCTGGCGCACGGAGGCCGAGGCGCAGCTGCAGGGCCTGGGCTCGTGGATCGCCGTGCACGTGCGCCGCGGGGACTACCTCCTGGCGCGCAACACGGCCTACCACGGCCTGCTTGGCCGCCCCTATTACGCGCGGGCGCTTGCAGCCTTGGCCGAGCGCGGCGTCACCGGCACGGTCGCGCTGTTTTCCGACGACCCTGCAGCGGCGCGCGAGATGCTCGGCGACCTCGCAGCGGGAGCGATCGTGCTCGAGCCCGCATCGAGCGCCAACGCCGCCGAGAGCATCGCGCTCATGGCCGGCGCACCGGCAGTGGTCACGGCGAACAGCTCGTTCAGCTGGTGGGCCGGGTGGCTCGGCGATCCTGCATCGACGGTGGTGGCCTGCCCCACGCCATGGCTGCATGAGGCGCGCCTCGACGAGCGTGACCTGCGGCCCCCGGCGTGGATCGTCGTCGACGCAGGCTTCGACGAGGCATGAGCGACCCTGCGGCTGGCCGCGCCGCAGCGGCCCGCGCTGCCTATGCTGGGCGCTTCCAGTCGAGTGCATCGGAGAATGCGTGATCCCCTTCAACCGTCCCTCGTTCCACGGGAACGAGCGCTCCTACATGGAGCAGGCGATCGGCAATGGGTCCATCTCCGGCAATGGCGAGTTCACGAAGATGGCCGAGGCGACGCTGTCGCAGCTGCACGGTGGGGCCACAGCGCTCCTCACCACCAACTGCACCCACGCACTGGAGATGAGCGCGCGGCTGCTCGACCTGCAGCCCGGCGACGAGGTCATCGTCCCGTCGTACACCTTCGTATCGACCGCGAGCGCATTCATGTGGAACGGCGCGCGCCCGGTGTTCGCCGACAGTCGTCCGGACACGCTGAACATCGACCCGGAAGACGTCGCGCGCCTCATCACCCCACGCACGCGAGCGATCTGCATCGTGCACTACGCAGGTGTCGGCGCCGATCCGGTTGCCTTCGAGCGGCTCGCTGCCGAGCACGGCCTCGTGCTCATCGAGGACAACGCGCACGGCCTGGGCGGCAGCGTCGATGGGCGCACGCTGGGCACCTTCGGCGCACTGTCGACGCTGAGCTTCCACGAGACGAAGAACATCACCTGCGGTGAGGGCGGTGCGCTCATCATCAACGACCCCGCGCTCGTCGACCGCGCCGAGATCCTGCGCGAGAAGGGCACCAATCGCGCGCGATTCCTGCGCGGTCAGGTCGACAAGTACACCTGGGCCGACATCGGATCCAGCTGGGTGATGTCTGACATGCTCGCGGCGATCCTGGTGGGCCAGCTCGAGCGCTTCGATGACATCCAGGTCGAGCGCATGCGCCTGTGGCAGCGCTATCGCGTAGAGCTCGCCGAATGGGCCGAGCGCGTGGGTGCGACCCTGCCGCAGGTGCCGGACGAAGCCGCCCACACCGCGCACATGTTCCACCTGCGGTTCGCCTCGCTCCATGTGCGCGATGCCTTCATCGCGCACATGCGCGAGCACAGCGTGATGACGGTGTTCCACTACCAGGCGCTGCATGAATCGCCAGTCGGCATGAGCCTGCACGAGGGCCACGCCTGCCCGGTCGCGTCCGAGGCGTCGCAGACGCTAGTGCGGCTGCCGCTGTTCATCGACCTGAGCGACGCCGATCAGGCGACGGTCATCGCCGCCGCCACGTCGTTCACGGGTCCATGAGCGAGCCGGCCGGGGCCGTCACCATCGACGTTCTCCTGCCCACAACGGCGCCAGCACCTTGGCTTGCCGAGACTCTCGACGGGCTGAACGCGCAGGTGGGCTGCACCTGGCGGCTGGTCGCCGTGGTGCACGGCGACGCGAGCGTGCTCACGCCCATCATCCTGGCCAAGGTGCCCACGGCGCTCGTTCTGCCGATGCCGCCCGAGGCCAGGCTCCAGGACCTGCTCAATGCCGGGCTCGCGGCCTGCACCGCGCCGTATGTGGCCCGCCAGGATCATGACGACATCCCCGAACCCACCAGGCTTGCGGCCCAACGCGACTTCCTGGATGCGCATCCCTCGGTGGTGGCGGTCGGCTGCGCCGCGACGCTCATCGACGAGCACGGAGTCGTGATGGGAAGCCGCCGCCTGCCCGTCGGCGCGCAGGTGCTGCGCGGCCTGCGCTGGAAGAGCATGCTCGTGCACCCGAGCGTGATGATGCGCCGCGAGCCGGTGCTCGGGGCTGGCGGCTATGACCCCGGGACGACGCACGCCGAGGACTACGAGCTCTGGCTCCGGCTGGCGGCCATCGGCGACCTCGACAACCTCGAAGCTGCGTTGCTGCGGTACCGCGTGCATGCACAGCAGGTCTCGCGCGCCAAGGGCATCCCACATGCCACGCGAGTCGTGGTGGCACGGTCGCGTCGGGCGCTGGCCCGGGCGCGGGGTGAGTCGGTGATTTTCGCCCAGCTGCGGCAGGCGGTCTGGGCGGCGCCGCAGATCGTGCGCAGCATCCGAAGACGCTAACGACATGGCATCCACCTCACTCGGGAGTGGAACTGCTTGACGGTCTACGTCCGAAGGCGCTAGGTGCATGGATCGGCGACGTTGCAGTACTCCACCGGCACGCGGCGAGAGTGAAATAGCCGGTGGCGCCAGCCTTGTGCATCAGGAGCATTCTGGCTGCGCAATGGGCAAGTGCGGCCAGGGCACCCGCGAATCCCCGGATGCGCATGCCCAGCGTTGAATCGCCCGAACGCTGATGGACCGTCACCGCCAGCCTCCCTGCCCATCTGGCATGGACCAATTGGTCCTTGAGTGGCCAAGTTGTTACTCGTTGTTGCTCGATCGCGATTGTTTGAGCAATCACCTCCGAGCCGCCAAGCTTCTCAATTCGATAGAGCAGGTCGGTGTCTTCCCCGCCCGAGACATTGAAGTAGGCGTCGAACCGAGCAAGGGGACGCCACCCTGTAGGAATTAGCAATCCGCTCGTCCCAGCCGGTGCGTAGTCGCCATCGGCAAGCAATTCCGACGCTTGGCGATCGACTGCCGCGGCGTCAGTCGGCAGCACGGGCACATGGGCGTATCGCGACCTCACAAGAGCGGCGGGATTGTCATCGCTGGTGCTTTGCATGACCCTCAGCCAGTCGGTCGGAATGGCAGCGTCATCATCAAGAAAGCACACGGCGCAATCATGTGGAATGGAATCCAAGGCAGCGTTCCGAGCAGTGGCGTAGCCCTCGACTGGCTCCGATACATATTCGATGTTCACGGGGAAGGTGGCCGATGCCGAGTCAACGATTCGGCTGGCCGACTGCAGAGGATCGTTGTCGACCACTACAAGCCACGAACCCGTGGGCCAGTGTTGCGACCGCAGGATCGCGAGGAGCGCCTGCAACTTCTGTGGGCGGCGGATGGTGCAGATCGCTAGTGCGACGCGCGTCTGGCTCTTCAGCCGCTTGCCGTCATTCATGCGCGCCAATTTCGACGAGACTCACGCGCGTGCTATCAGATCGTCAATGTCCGACTTCTCAAGTTGGGCATTGGATCGCACTTGTTGGCTCACCGAGGCAGCCACCGCAGTCGCGGTTCTCGAAGCTGCCCTTATTGCATCGCGCGCCGAACGTGTCAGAGGCACGGATCCGATTGTTCGCCGCGCCTGTCTCCATGGTGATATGTCGTGCAACTCGGGATTTGTCACAGAACTTGGGTCCATGTCACTTGAATCCCAGAGCCATCGGTAGTCAGACTGTTGAACGTCCGCAGGCTGGGACACCAGGCCTTTGACGGCAATGGATACGACATAGAGTGAGTCGGAACTTTCGACAAGAACTCTCTCACCGGCTGCCGGACGAGGCACCCGATACCAGGTAGTTGGCGCCGCCTGTCGGACTATGTACACCTCGGTCTTGTTGAAACCGCGGTCGTCCGCGTACAAAGTGAAGAAGAACTCGGGCGAAAATTGGTAGAACCCGTGCCCACATTGCTGATTTGCCGGAAGAACATGCGCGATGGTCCCGCCCAGCCGCGCCGCAGATGCCACATTGTCAAAGGCCGTCCGCACATCGAAGACGTGCTCCAGCGTTCCAAAATCGAGAACGACATCGTATCCGTTGACGGAATCATCTGGGAACGGGCTGTTGAGGTCCCTGATAAATGTTGCGCCTTCATAGCCCGAAGCATCAACCGAATGGCATTCGGAAGCCCCAAACTCGGATGTCAACAGACTTTCGCAGTGAGCAGGCAGTGGTTCAGGCATGGTGACTCCCACAGACTCGAGTTCGCGCGGTGTGAGGTGTAGCCCTTGTCGACCGACCGTGAGCACCTTGCCGAAATCTCCGTTGCGAGCTTGCAAGAGCCGACACAAGTGGATTGCTGTGCGATCAAGACCCATGATTGCGCCCCCTCCCTTAAGATCCCCACATACATGACCGTCGAAAATGCGCTCGTCGCTAAACCCAACCTACGTGAGTCCAAGCAGGTGTGCCTGTTGGGCAAAATTCGGCACGCGAGACACTACCTCGTCGAACGTGCCCTGGGCTACAACTGCGCCCGACTCAAGGTAGACCACAAGGTCGCAGTGCCGGACTGTCGCAAGTCTGTGAGCGATAGTGACGATCGTGACATCGCCCTCAAGCAGTTGGAGAGTATCGACGATCGCACGCTCTGTCTCCGCGTCGAGGGCACTGGTGGCTTCGTCGAGGACCATGAGCCGCGGACGAGTGTAGAGCGCGCGGGCAATGCCCAGGCGCTGGCGCTGGCCGCCGCTGATGCGCACGCCGGATTCGCCTACAATCGTGTCCAGGCCATCGCGGGCCTCCTTGAGAAAGTCATCGAGGCGGGCTGACTTCAGCGCTTCCCAGACCCGGCCGTCGTCAATAGCGTGTGCAGGAAGGCCAAGCGCGACGTTCTGACGAATCGTGCCGGAAATGATCGATACTGCCTGTGGGACATACGCGAGGGCACCTGGCCATCGTGAAACTGACTCAAGGGGTGGGTATCCACCGATCTCAACTCGACCAGATGCGGGTTGAACAACGCCCAGGATGGCATCCGCGAGGGTGGATTTGCCTGCCCCGGTGGGACCTACGAGTGCGACCGATGAACCTGGTCGTACGTGCAGATTGACATTCAGCAAGGACGGTGAGTTTGATGATTCATAGGTGAACGTCAGGTTCTCGACCTCAACGGTCGGAATGAAATCCGGAAATCCATCGCGAATTCTGCGTGTCAACTCATTCAGATCTACAGCGTCATAAGAATCAGCTGTGGTGGAGGTGTCAGAACTGGCACGCAGTTCCTTGGCGAGTTCAATCGTGGGTTTGGCCATCCCACTCGCGACTCGAATGCCAAGGCTCGCCCCCTGGAGTCGGAGCATAGAGGGCACGACTCGGGAGCCTGCGGCGAGGAACACGGCGATGATCGCCATCGCAGCCGAGGCATCCTTGAAGACGAATTGGGACCAAGCCAGAAGTCCAGCTCCGATGATCAGCGCCACCTCGAAGACGTACTTCGGCACCTGATTCATCAAACTCAGGTCAGCCTGAACCTGCGCTGCGGTCCAGCGCAGCGCCTGAAACTGCTCGACGTACAGACTCCGTCGATTTGAGACCAGGACCTCGCGGTAAGTGGAGACGGACTCCTGCACGAGCGCGGTGCTGGCGACTTCTGCCTCGGAGTTGGTGGTGCCAAGACGATGCGCTCTGCTGGACATTATGCGCTGGAGGATGAAGGCAATGCCTGCAAAGAATGCCACTGCGAAGAGCGCGACGATCGGATCTAGAAGCAGCAGCCCGAATGCCAAGATTCCGAGGAGGCTGAGTTCTGCACCAACGGTCACGGCCTGACCAAGAACCCCAAGCATGGCCGAGTTCGCGCCAGTCGTGAGCGCGTATGCCGTCTGCTGACTTTGGCGGCGCTGAACCTGGATGAGGGGCCTTGCCAACAATGTAGATGCAAGTTGGCCGGAGACGAGTGCCTGGCGATAAGCGAGAAATCGCAGAACGCGTCTGGTGAGCAGGACGTTCACGATGCTCTTGGTAATGAGGACCAGTCCGGCGACGACGCTGAGTCGGATCGCACTGTTCAGGAGTTCCTCGGAGCTGGCGTTCTGCGAACCCACAAGCTCATTCACCGTACTTGGCAGGGGCGTACCTGAAACTGCGGAGGTGGCCATGGCGGCAACGATGCCGAAGAGCGCCACGCCGGCGGCATCGAGTAGTCCAGTGAGCATCTGAATGCCGGTGACGAAGGCTAGTTTGCGCCGGTCCACCTTGCTCAGCAGCGCGAGGCTGTCGCTGACCGGCGCCCAGGGTCTCACCAACACGCACCCCAACAAGTCATTTGGCTCAATTGACACCCACTAGTCATTGCTGAGGCTACCCCACCTGGGATCGAGCGACCTGACCACGACCTTGGCTGCCCATCGGGCGCGCATCGCGGCGAGCGCGACACTTCGAGAGGGGGCAGTCCGGCTGCAGGCGCGCAGGAATGCGCTCGCTCGGTGCAGGGCCTCGGTCATGGTAGCGGTGGGAGTTGGGACGCTGTTGAGCACTCGCGCGAGTGCCTGGATGCGCGGATCGGCCGGCGCACAGCCGCTGGCCTTCGCGAGATTCCCGGCCGCGATGCGCACCACCCCGTCGCGGATGCGCTCGCGGTTGACATTCGACATGCCTCCGAGGGTCTGGCGATAGGTCACGAGCTCCGCCGGCACATTGGCCAGACGCCCGAGCGGGGCCATCCGCACCCAGAGGTCGTAGTCCTCGGGCCAGCTGAGCACGGGGTCGGTGCCGTAGCGCCCGGCCTGCTCGAAGGCGGCCCGCCGGAAGGCGACCGAGCTGTGCACGAACGGGTTGTTCCACAGCAGGCGCAGGCGCAGCACGTCGTCAGCCACCGGGTGGTGGTGCGCACCGGTGGCCAGCCAGCCGCCTGCGCCGTCGGGGCTCACGATGCGCGCCCAGGTGCCCACGAGGACGGTGCCGGGGTCATCGTCGAGCACGGCGAGCTGCTGTGCCAGTCGATCAGGGGCAGCGAGGTCGTCCTGGTCCTGGCGTGCGATGATTGGAGCGCCTGCGAAGTCGATACCGGCGTTGAGCGCGGACGCAAGCCCTCGGTTCTCACTCAGTGCCAGCACCCGAATCCGAGAATCCTGAAATCCACGCGCGATCGTCAAACTTTCATCGATCGAGGCATCGTCCACCAGCACCAGTTCGAAGTCGACGAACGTCTGCGCCAGAATCGAGTCGATCGACTGGCGAAGGTGCGCTGCTCCGTTGTAAATCGGCAGCACCACAGAGACCCTGGGCCCATCACTGACCATCATGCGAGCCTAACCGAGGGTCGAGCATTGCCCCTGATCGAAGGCTCCCCGGACCTCGCGTTGCGCAGTCACCACCCGCACGAGTCCGACGCGGACTCCCCTGCAGCCAGCGGTCGCCACAGGATGAAGTCGCCGGACGCGATGCATGTGAAGGATGCGGGAAGGTGCTTGCCGGACACGACGGCGAGCCGATCCAGCGTGAAGTCGACCGCGCTGCGTGCACCTGGGTCGAGCAGGTCCGGTCGAGTCGTGAGTACCCATGCATCACGGAACGGGAACTCCAGATAGTGTCCACTGAGGTGAAATGCGGCGATGTCGTGCGCTGCGGGATATCCGAATATCGTGAGCATCAACGAATCGGGTGCCTGAGCGCCAAGGGCGTAGACCACGCCTGGATTCCAGGTGTACGAAACGTCCACCATCGGTGTGCCCGGCTTCCAGCCGGACTGCTTGGCTTGCTCCTGCAGGCCGCTCAGCGCCTGCGCAGTCCTGGCGTCAAGTAGCAGGTGGGCACCGTGTCCCCCCAGCATTGTGCTGACCGTCTGGTCGGCGAGTGGGGACTGTCGTTGGGGGAACCTCCATCCGCCGAGCAGCCCGGAGATGACAAACAGCGCAGTCACCCCCAACACAGCGAGCATCACGATGAAACTGTCGCGCCGCACCTCCAGCCCAAGCGCGATGACGGCAGCAGCGGTGAGCGCGAGACCGCCTGCCAGTGCCGACTGGCCGTAGATCCCGTTGTCCGATCCGAAGCCGAAGACCAAGGTCATCAGGTACAGGAAAGCTGCCAGCACCACACTCATTTGCACCCGGGTGAATCGCTGACCTGCTCGCGAGTACTCCCGTCCTTCCAGTCGCCACGACACTGCGACCGTAGCCAGCAGCACAGTCAGCAGGGCCGTGGTGAGCGTGGGCTGGGCTAAGCCGAAGGGTCGGCCCTCAGCATTCACGAGAGGGATGGGCACTCCTGCAATCCCAAGCGCGGCCACAGCTACTGCCCCGAAGCCAGCAAGCCGCACGGTGAGCCATCTGCGCCTCAAGACCAATGGCAGGGCGAGGAGCATGGCGGAGCCAAGCAGCAGCAGTGCTGGCAGATCGGCGATTTCCCCAATCGCCTGGGCTGCGGCACGCGGGGCCAGCAGTGCCTCTTGTACGGCTCCCGTAGGCGTCTGCGAGGGGTCGGGGTAGGGCATCCGCAGCGCGCGCGACAGCACCGCGACGAAGTCAAGTGGCCACACCCGGGTCACAACAGCCAGCAAGACCCAGACAGGCAACAGCACGACTGCCCAGGCGAGCCAGTGCCAAGCTGTGCTCCAATCGACCAGAAGCGCGAGCAGGAGTAGGCCAAAGAGCAGGAACATCGGAAGCACTGAGGGCTTGGCCGGCAGGGTGAGGAACACGGCTAGCGAAGAGACCGTGGCTGGCAGGGCCGACCGGCGCCACGCCCCGTGGGCGCTGGATCTCCAGGCCTGTCGCAAGGCAAGCATCAAGCCGACCGATGCCACGGTGATGCCAACCAGGCAAAGCCAGTTGTAGCTGGGAGTCCGCAGCATCGAGACGTAGTACAAGAGGCTGCCGAGCCCAGCGATGCAAGCAGATCCGATGGGCAGTAAGCGGGCATCCATCCGCCGGAGAGCCTGATCCTCGATTCGCACTACTCGGGCCACCAGCCAGCCCAGCCAAGAGGAGGACAGGACGAGGATGAGGGCGCCAAGTGTGCGGAAGTTGGCAATGTCGTAGCCGACCAACGCGAACAGCGGGTGGGTATGCCACCCGAAGGGCCAGCCCCATGCCGCAGAGGCGCTCGGCGGGTCTGCCCCAAGCAGGTAGAGGCCTTCGTCAGTCAAGTCCAGCCCGCGTGAACTACCAAGCACCAGCCCCAGGCTTAGCCACAGGATGACAAGGCCTATCAGAACGGCGAATGCCCAGAGCACGAA
This sequence comes from Candidatus Nanopelagicales bacterium, assembly GCA_028688835.1. Classification (GTDB taxonomy): domain Bacteria; phylum Actinomycetota; class Actinomycetes; order S36-B12; family S36-B12; genus UBA11398. The sequence goes on from JAQTXL010000014.1 coordinate 19,921, forward strand.
CCGCCTAATCGTCATGTGCGCGATAGAGGAAGCACTAGCGATTGTCATGGAGGTGCACCGTCACTGTGCTGCCTTGACTCGGAGAAATCCTGCGGGAGTCGCCAGAACATCGACAGCGTCAGCCATGAGTGCCGAAATCGAATCTTCGAGCCGTCCATTGATCGGCTCCTCATGCGTGTTGAAAGAAGTGTTGACGAGAACGTAGATCCCCGTTGCTCGTCCGAATTCGGCGACGATGTTGTAGTAGTTCGGTGTGACATCGGCGTCGATGATCTGCGGCCTGGCCGTGCCGTCAACATGCGTCACTCCCTGCAAGACTGAATGGAACTCAGGCCTAACCGTGCACGTCATCGTCATGTACTCAAAGGGCTGCATGGATGCATTGCCTGTCTCAAAGTAGTCGTTGAACCTCTCTCGCAACACGACGGGAGCAAAGGGCATGAACTCCGTGCGGTGCAAGCGTGCGTTGAGGGAATCCACGGACTCCCGGTGTCGTGGATCTAGGAGGATTGATCGGTGGCCGAGCGCCCTTGGACCGAACTCCATCGCGCCCTCATGCCATCCAACGATGCCGCCACTGACGATGATCTGTGCAATTCGACCCGCGATGGCGTCGGCTGCCACGGCTTCGAAGTCCAGGCCAAACTGCGCGGCTGCAGCTCGCATCGTCAGATCGTCGAATTGATCCGTCTCCGGAGCCAGAAACATGTCCGAGTACAGGGGTCCTGCGTCCAGGCCGCCTTCGGATTTCAGGACCGACCAGATCCCTCCGAGGGCCAGGCCACCGTCACCCATGTTCGGGAAGACAGTGACTGAGCGTGTGGCAGGTAGTTCGGCCAGGCGTTGGTTGAGCTTCACATTTGAGAAGACTCCGCCAGCGAGGGCGATGTCGCGCAGGCCGGTCCGCGTAATCCAGTAGTCGACCATCTCGCAGACTGACTCCTCAAGGACCTGCTGGATCGCAAAGGCAAGGTCTGCGTAGTTTGCTGTGCCATCCGCTGCCAGGTCGGCAATGTCGTCCATCGTCAGGATCACGCCCCTGCTCGGCTTCAGGCGTCGCAGCGCCAGCGGCAGCAACCGCGCCTTGAAGGATTTGGGATAGCGGATGAATGGAATCCCTGCTCGAACTTCAACATGCTGACGCAGGATGTCCACGGCTGCGCTGCTGGCGCCGTATGCAGCAAGGCCAGTGATCTTGCCCTCGTGCCGGGTAGGCGTGAAGTTGTAGCGAGCCGTGATAGCGCTGTAGAGCAGCCCCAGACTGTCCGCGGCCGGGATCCGACCGACGACCCGCATCAGATTGCCGTCAGATACCGCGACCGCACCCGACTCTCCATCTCCCTCCCCGTCAAGGCTGATCAGCAGGGTGGGTGCACTTGAATTCACTCCCAGAGCCGTGCCGAGATGAGACAGGTGATGGTTCTGCCAGACGATTGGCAGCGAGCTCGCGTTGGCGAGAGTGGTCGACATGATGCCTCGGATGGCGTCCTCGACGGCCACCATCGGGGTTGCGGCACTGGGCATACGCCAACCTGGCCGCGCCTGACGTGCCGTGCCTCTCGGATTGGAAGCCTGATCGTCAAGGTCGGCCAGAAACCGACGGGCGTCCTCACTCGGCAGTGACTCGTGGCTCCCAATGACGAGTCGAGTGACCTCCAGTTCTGGCGGTACGAGCTCGAGGAGTGCCGCCAGCGACTGCGTCGGGATTCCCCGATGGTTCTTGCGACGGGAGAGCCGCTCCTCGCCGATAGCTGCAATGACCCTTCCGCTGCTGTCGGTGAGCGCAGCCGAGGCGTCATGCGAGAGCGCAAGGCCAACGATCATCTCAACTCCTTCACGCGGACTCCGGTGCCGTCCAGCCAGAGGGAGTCGTTGGGGGTTATGGAAACACGGTTGCGCCGCAGCATAATCGATCTGACTAGAAACTCCCGAGACTGGAGCGCAGTGCGTCCAGCCGCGGCTCAGTTGCGCGTCTCTTCAGCCACGACATAGGTCGGCTTGCGCATGATACGAAAGTGCATGCGCGCGAGGTATTCCCCGATGATGCCTAGCGTCAGCATCTGCGCTCCCGAGAAGATGGCGATGATCGATGCCAGGAAGGGGAATCCGGGCACGCTCTCGCCCGTGATGATCGGGCGCAGAATGGCCCACAGCAGGACAAGCAAACCCAGGATTCCGGCAGCCAGGCCAAGCAGGCTGGCCAGTCTGAGCGGCACGGTGCTGTAGCCGGTCGTGGTGTCGATCGCGAATCGCAGGAGCATGGGAAAGGTGTAGTTGGATGCTCCCACTGAGCGCGCATCGTGCCGCACAGGGATGGAGCCAAAACGGCTGCTGCCCCAAGTGAGCAGAGCGTCCAAGGAGACGCCGGTGCCGAGGTCACCAGCGAAGGCATCGCGGATATCCGTGCGGAAGGCTCGGTACGAGCTCAACTCCGGAGCCGAATCGACACCCAATCCGCTGCCAAGAGCGGTGCGGGTGATGCGGCCTGCGAGACGACGATAGAACGCGTGCTCGGTCTTCAGCGGAACGCCGTAGATCACATCCGCGCCCTGCTGCTGCATGGCATCGAGCAGCCGGGGAATCTCCTCTGGCGGGTTTTGTAGGTCATCGTCGAGTGTCACTGTCCTCGAGAATCTAGCTGCGCGAACGCCAGCCACGAGAGCGCTGTGCTGACCGAAGTTGCGTCCCAGGCGCAGACCGCGGACTGCGGGTGACCGTGATGCCAACTGGGCGACGGCCGCCCATGTGTCATCGGGGCTTCCGTCATCGACAAGGACCACCTCGTAGCCACCGAGCGGCTCGAGCACCTTTCCGATTCGGTCGATCAGCTCAGGCAAAGTTGCACTGCTCTTGAAGACAGGGACCACTACCGAGACACCGGGCTCCAGAGCTTTCACTGCTTCCCCTCTGACGTACCGATGCTTCTCCGATCCAAGCACGAGCCGCGCAAGCAGGATCGCGCTGAGATCCGGACACGCACATTCGGCGACTGGCCGAGGGCGTCAAACAGTCAGTATAGGCTTGTCGCATGCATAAGTGGGGTGTCGTCGATGCATGACGTGACCGTCGTGAACACCCTAAAGCAGGCGCATCTGGAGTCGGCTCGAACTCTCGCCATCCCGGTCATCCGCGAGGGGGAGATTCTGGGCAAGCTCGTGCCGATCGGGCCTTGGATCCTGGCCGACGAACCCTTGATCGAGGCGATGGCTGCATGGCGTGCACGTGCGATGGAGATGTTCCTCGCGCAGTTCGAGTCGACTCCGGCCAAGACGGCTGCCTATCTCCGTGATTGCTCAATTGGCCAGGACAATAGAGTCCTGTTCATGATCCAGAGTGGTGACGTCTTCATTGGTCACGTGGGCCTGGCAAATATCGAGAATGGCACCGGGGAGGTCGACAACCTGATGCGCGGCCCGGATGGGGGGCCGCGTGGCCTGATGTCTGCAAGTGAGCGCGCCCTGGTGACTTGGGGATTTGACGTGTTGGGACTCGACACACTCTTTCTGCGTGGGCTATCGCACAATGCCAAGGCGAACAGGATTCACGAGAACCTGGGCTTCGTGGCCTCCCAGACCTTCCCGTTGCGCCGAGAGCCGGCCCAAGACGGCACAATCCTCGTGCCATGCTCACCCGGTCAGGCGACCGTGCCATTTACGTGCGAAGTGATGACTCTTGACCGAGGGCGTTTTCAAGCCCGCATCAGCACCTAATGCCGTCGATCGCGGCCAACCGAGGACACCGGCCGGACATCCAGGGCCTGCGGGCCATAGCGGTGATGATGGTGCTGCTGTTCCACGCTGGTCTGCCCTTCCCCGGCGGATTCCTCGGTGTCGATGTGTTCTTCGTGATCTCCGGCTTCGTCATCACCTCAATGCTGCAACGCGAGCAATTGCAGTCCGGGTCGCTGCGACTTGGCCATTTCTACCTGCGCCGATTCAAGCGCCTCACCCCAGCCCTCGCACTGACCGTCGTGGTCGCGGTGCTGGTTTCGGCAGTTGTCCTGTCTCCGCTTGGTGCGCAGCAGACCGCTGCGGCCACCGGGATCGGCGCGCTTCTGCTGGTCGCCAACGTGGTGATTGACCGCAGCACCGGCGACTATTTCGCCGCACCTGCCGAGACCAATCCCTTGCTCAACACCTGGACGCTGTCGGTGGAGGAGCAGTTCTACCTCGTGTTTCCTGCCCTGCTCATGCTCGCCTGGTTTCTGGCGGGCCGCTACCGCATGTGGCGCAGTGCCCCGGCTGCCATCGTCGGCAGCCTGGCCGGCATCTCGTTCGTGCTCGCATTGATCGGCCCGAACCCTGCGCAGAACACCTTCGTGCAGTCGCTGCTCGGATTCTATAGCCCGGTGACTCGGGCCTGGGAGTTCGCCGCGGGAGCACTGCTGGCGCTGGTCACCGTAAATGCTCGCAGAGTCTTGTTGAGGGTTAGGACAGTCGCTGGCCTGCTTGGTGTCGTCGGCTTGGTAGCTACCTTGTGGGTGATACCGAGTGGCGCACGGATGCCAGGTCCATGGACACTGCTACCAGTGGTCGCCACTGTGCTGGTGATCTGGGCTGGAACGCGGAGCACGAATCCAGTGACGAGACTGCTGTCGCTGAGTCCGTTCACTGCTGTGGGAGACATTTCGTACTCGCTGTACCTCTGGCACTGGCCGCTCATCGTTTTTGCAGTGCTGCTCTGGCCACAGACGCCTCACGTCGCTGTAGTCGCTGCGCTAATCTCGATAGTCCCATCGGTCATGTCATACCGACTTCTGGAGAATCCGATCCGCCGAGCGTCATGGGCGAGCCCGAAGGCGGTTCTGGTGCTCGCGGTCGCCACTGTCCTGCCCGCTCTGGTCATCTGTCTCGGAGTATGGGGAGTGGCTGCCCGGTACTGGCAGCCACGCATCAATAGCGGGCAAGTTTCGGCTGTCTTCGAAGGAGACGTGACCGACGCGGCGCGGTCCGCCTACCTGCGCGAGCATTTCTACCCTTGCACGATCGAGCAATTGCCTGACGAATACCAATCCGACATCACCTGCCTGCAATCCAAACCAGGCCGAGATGTCGATCTTGCCATCTTGGGCGACAGCCACGCACTGCATCTGTTCACTGGACTAGCTGAAGCGCTACCAGACACCAACGTTATGGTGGTCTATCTGCACTACTGGCCGACCAGGGCGACTGACAACGCCAAACTCACTTTCAAGCAGGTTGCTGAAAGGTCCAGCATCAAAGCGGCCCTCGTTACCGCCTACTGGCAGGACCAAGCTGCCGCGGCTGACGCCGTCCCATTCTTCAAGACCCTGAGTGCTAGCGGTAAGCGGGTATTCACCACGGACGATGTCCCGTCATTTCCTTTCGACGCAATCGCGTGTAAGTACCGCACGGGATTCCTGGTGGGATCCACCCAATGCTCGATCGACGCCAGCGACCGCAACAAGGCCTATACCGAACTTCCCGACATCCTTAAGGGCATTGTCGAGAGTGATTCTTCGGTTCATGTGATCAGGACCGCACGCCAGTTTTGCAGGGGAGCGGAATGCGGCATGGTTCAGGACAGTCGTCTGATGTACGAAGACAACAACCACCTCAATCTCGATGGATCGCGCTACGCCGCAAAGGCACTGCTCGACGATCCTGAGTTTCAGCGCGCCGTAAACGATGGCAGCTAATACTCCGAACGGGCCATGTGTCGAACCACGGGATCCACTACTGGCGGGCGCCGGTGAAATCCGTCGCCGGCCTACCGAACTCGCCATTCGGCGTGAGCACACTGGCATTACGCCTCCCCGGTCGTGAGCGACTGCCCCTCACGGCCGTATGCGCGACACATCAGGCGGCTCCAAGCCGTGAACAGAAAAGGCCAGCTAGGCTACGGGTGTGTTCTTGCTTAGTCACCCTTTGACGCGGGGGCTCGACCCCGACGACCCAAGCACCACGCTCCTGCGTCGCAAGGTCATTCGGAACAAATCCTTCTTAAGGCGGCTCTATGCCGAGTGGTATGAACTCCTTTGCTCGCGACTGCCAAATGACACAGGCCAGATCCTGGAAATCGGTTCGGGTGCTGGATTTCTTTCCGACTACGTGCCCGAAGTCATCACAAGCGAAGTCTTTCCTCTAGAGGGGGTTGATCAGGTGGAGGACGCTACGGCCTTGAGCTTTGCTGACGCATCCCTCGCCGCCATTGTCATGACGGACGTGCTGCACCACATCCCCAATGTGGCCAGCTTCTTTGCGGAGTCAACCCGCACGTTACGGATTGGGGGACGCCTCGTAATGATCGAACCGTGGAACACGGCGTGGTCACGATTCGTTTACCAGCGGCTTCACTCTGAACCGTTCCTGCCGGAAGCGGCTGACTGGCGTTTGCCAACCGGCGGGCCGCTCAGTACTGCGAACGGAGCTCTGCCGTGGATCGTCTTTAAACGTGATCGCGAACGCTTTGAGCTCGACTTCCCTGAGTTAGCCATTGTCTCGGTAGAACCACTGATGCCGATGGCGTACCTAGCCTCCGGCGGAGTCTCAATGCGTTCTTTGGCGCCTGGATTCATGTATCCAGCCGTTCGGAATCTCGAGGGCAGAGTCCTGCGCGAGCACGGCGCCATGTTCGCCCTCATTGTGATTGAGCGTCTTGCCAACCGCGCAACCGTCAATGGAGTTATGGGATCGACGTGAATCAATACCTATCCGAACACGTAAGGCGGCGCCAGGACTGGGCTCAGAATCTGCCCCGCGAAGCGAGGGACCGCAAACGCGGGCGATTCTTCCACCGCTCGATCGACCAACTCATCGCGTCGCAGGTGCCTATCGGCTCGTCAGTGCTCGACCTGGGCTGTGCCGATGGCACCACGTTGGCAGCGTGTCAACCTGGCTCTGGCTGGGGCGTTGACCTAGATCAAGTCGCAGTCACCATCGCGCACGAGAATCATCCAGATCTGCATTTTGTCGCTATCCCCATTGAGGACCTCGAAGAGTCTCCTCTTGAAGACGCGGACTACATACTCATGAGTCTGCTGCTAGACGAAGTCTATGATGTCCAGCATGTTCTCGATCAGGTGCGGATGTGGAGTACGCCTGCCACTCGTGTAGTGATCGTGACCTACAGTCGACTCTGGCGTCCATTCATCCGGCTGGCCGAATGGCTCCATATCAAGGGCAAGGTTGAGGGCGAGAATTACGTCCCGTGGGGCGAAATTGAAAACATGCTCGCTATCGGCGGATTCGAGGTCACCAAGAGGCTTGATGGTGTGCTTATGCCGCTACAGGTCCCTCTCTTGTCAGCTTTCGTGAATCGCTGGGTGGCCCCCCTTCCCCTATTCCGTTTCTTCTGCCTGATCCGCGTCACTGTCGCGCGACCGTTAGTGCGAGATCCACAGCCCGCGAAGTCCGTCAGCATCGTGGTGGCGGCCAGAAATGAGGCAGGGCACATCCACGACCTCATCGACCGAATCCCGATGATGTGCTCAGAGCAGGAGCTCATTTTCGTGGAGGGCAATTCGACCGACGACACATGGAAAGTCATCCAAGAGGCCATAGCCGAACGAGAGGCCTCCACGCCTTTTCGAATGCTCGCCTTGCGCCAGCCTGGGAAGGGGAAGGGCGATGCCGTGAGAACTGGGTTTGCTGCTGCGTCAGGAGAGGTGCTGATGATTCTGGATGCGGACATATCTGTACCGCCTGAGGAACTGTCACGTTTTCTGCAAGCGATTGACCAGGACCATTGTGAGTTTGCGAATGGTTCACGACTGGTGTACCCAATGGACGCTAGGGCAATGCGCTTCCTCAACCTCATCGGCAACAAGTTCTTCGGTCAGTTGTTCAGTTTTCTGCTCGGACAGTCGGTGCGCGACACCCTGTGTGGAACCAAGGTTCTGCGGCGTTCGACTTACGAGCGCATTGCAGCGAACCGCGCTTACTTCGGCGACTTCGACCCCTTCGGCGACTTCGACCTCCTGTTCGGAGCATCGCGTTTGAGCCTGAAGATCCGCGATGTTCCGGTGCATTACAAGGAGCGCGTCTATGGCGAAACGAACATCTCCCGCTTCAACCACGGCTGGCTACTCCTGCGTATGGCCTTCTACGCAGCCAAACGCTTGAAGTTTGTGGGCTAGATGATATCGGGCATCGGAGGTGATCCTGAATCCGAGGAAGTTCAGGACGATCTGGTTCGGCGTTTCTACGACGACTACTATAGCAGGGTGTTCAACGCCGAAGGCTTCGTCGGCTGGTCATATCGCAAGACTCATCGCGCGGTTGAACGGGGGCATTCCGGTCTCCCCGACCTAGAGATTCTGGAGATCGGTGCTGGGACTGGTGAACACCTAAGCTTCGTCGACCAGTCGTTTTCAAGGTATGTCATGGTTGACCTGTCCCCAGAGCCGGTCGATCCGGCATGGCGCGGGGATACACGGATAACTTGGCTAGCCGGAGACGTGTGTAAGCCAATTCTTGCAGGTGAGCAGTTTGACCGGGTCGTGTCGATGTGCGTACTCCACCACTTGCATAACCCAGCTGCTGCAATGAGGAACATTCGTCGGTGGCTGAAGCCGGGTGGAACGTTTACGGTGTTTCTGCCATCAGATCCCGGGCTCTTGAATCGCTTGAATCGCGGGATGTTCGTGACTCCACGTGCGCGCAGAATCGGCTTTCCGGACTACGAGGTGGTGAATGCTCGCGAGCACCACAACCACTACTGGGGACTACGGCACGAACTGCAGTACGAATTTCGTGACTACCGGATCAAGCACTCGTACTTTCCATTCCGATTGCCGATCGCTGACCTCAGTGTCTTCTCAGTGTGGAACATCACCAAGCCGCTTGATTCTGAACGTTGAAGCGCTGGCGAGTCTTGGTGCAATCATCTGCACAGTCTGCGTGAAGCCGTGGCCAGGGCCGCGGAGCCGGCGGCGACAATGTCGCAGCCAACACTCCCACGTGGCTCCCCAAATGCTGCGTAATGGTTTCAAAAGGCAATGTTGTGCGATTTCTCGAGCAGAAGCTTACGGACTCTGCTACGACGTTGTCATTGGAACGAGGTCATGAACCACCATCACTCCGTGCTGATCAGGCGAACGAACACACCACGAACCAGTACTTGCAGTCGACAAATCTGCATCGCTTATGAATACAGGTACAATCTCGCCAGTGTCACCTGACCGCAGGTCAAGAATGTGACCTGACGGGAGTTTGTCGAGCATTGTGCGGACCCAGTAGTTGTCAAAGAGCACTGAAACTGACCTGTCGCTCAATCGACGCCAGTTCATGGGATCTGGCGCGGCGAGTTTCGATGCAACAGAAACCGACCCCACCACTGCATATGGCGTCAAAGACGAATCACTCGATTCGCAGGAACTCGATACTCGCAGTTGGGTCGAGGTGCGGTGGCCCTCCATCAGCGAACCCATCGCGAGAGCCCCAATTAGGGCGCCCAGCAGCACCCACGCCCAACGAGGTGATCGACGTCGCAATGGAATCGCAGGAAATTGATCGCGCTTTCGCCACGGTATAAATGTAAGGGCGCCAATCGCCGCCAAAATGTAGGGCACATTTTGCACGAGATGCCGCTGAGGCTCTGTGTGCCCCACCAATGCAAACGTTGTTGCTGCCCCCACAATCGCCACCAAAGCGACAACCACAGTGACCATGGCGGTTCGCATTGGCTTGGAGACCAAAGCGACATCTCCCGCTGGAGAACCGCGCTGCCTCCGCAAGCGAAAAGTCGCGAAGCATAGGAGTGCCAGTACGACCCAGGATGCGGCCCACACGAGGGTGGCGAATGCGGCGTAGACGCCATTCCACCCGTCCATCAGAAAAGCGCGGTCGTGGGCTCTCCAGATCTGCCAGGCAGGTGTGGCAGGTGTGGCCCACATCTGGTTGAGGTACCCATCCTCGCCGAGCAGTTTGAGATTCGTAACAAGTTGATATGCCATTGCTTCAGGGTGGGCCCGCATCAGGGCGATAGCTCTGTCGCGCAAGAGATCGCCGAACGCGTCGGTCTCAAAGGCCAAGCAGGGATCGGCGCTCCAATCTGCGACCAGTGGGCAGTCGACTTCCGCTGCCAATTGATCGTAAGCAGCCTCCCAGCTGTCTGACTCGGGCGTCGCCGCTGAATAGGCGGCTGACCAGAAGTTGGAGGCATGACCGGCCTGTGACCAGCCGGCGACTTGCATCACTCGAGTCGGAAGGAAGCCGATCGCTACGAACAGAGCGCCGACGCCAATGGCTGCCCACCAGCGACGGTCTCGACGCCACTCCCACACCGCGATACCGCCGCATAGCGCTGCTGTGAGGAATACGTTGCCCGGTCGGATCTGAAAGGCAAGGATCGCCAAGCCACCACAGGCGATTCCCCATCGAAGTCGAGAGGTCGACAGGTAGGTGAGAAGGGTCGCCGCCGAACCCAACGACAGCCCGAGGGCAACTGCCTCAGGGCCAAGATACGTGCCATAGGCAAGCACGGGCCATAACCCGAGCGCGTAGATGAGGAGCAGACCTGCGCGATTCATTGGCAGGCGCCGCGCAATGGTCACCAGGAACCACCAGAACGTCATACAGACGGCTAGACATTGAAGGACCACAAGTGCGGGCAGACTCGTGGGTGCGGCCATGAAGAAGGGCGTTTGCACAAACATCGTGAGCGGTCGTCGCAAACACCAAGCGAGGTTGACCGACTCATGGCCATTCGCGAGAGCGCTGGCACAGGATGACCACAGGCCCGCATCTGCGACAGGCACGGAACTACCCAGCATCGTCAAATGACCCAGACTGAACGCCTGCGCCGCGATCACGACGATGACTGGCACCAAGCACATAAAGCCAAGGGTCGCGGTTGAGAAGTTACGGCGAACTTCCAGTTCATGAAGCGAACCGGCGACCGCGTCGTCTCTCACCGGTTGAATGCTAGTGCCTTCGGCGGGCAGGCGAAGAGGTGGTAGCTGCCGACGCGCGCTGCAGGCAGCGCAGTGCAGGCCTGCTGCACCGTCGCAACCGCCTCCTCGCCCCAGGGATCGGTCGGCGTGGTGTCGACGGCCACCGTGATGGAGCGCTGTGCGAGCTCCTGCGCAGTGAGCGGGAAGCGGTTGTAGTGGTTCGTCAGCGTTCGCAGCCGCATCCCCGAGGCGTAGCCTACCGGGATCACGTCGTAGTACGAGCCGAACACGGCATCGGCGCCGGCGGCCACCAGTCCATCGGCCAGCGCCTGCTGGCTCGTCATCGCGTCGACCTTGGCGTGGAAGCGCGCCGGGATGTCGGAGTAGAAGCGCGCGTTGTGCGCGAAGGTCGACACGGCCATGACCGCGATCGCGATCGCTGCCAGGGTCGCCCCGATCCAGCGCACCCGGAACATCGTGGGCAGCGCGCCCACCGTCAGCCACAGCAGGATGCCCAGGCCCGAGCTGTAGATCCAGACCGGGTCGATGAAG
>JAQTXL010000015.1:0-20160 GCA_028688835.1 Candidatus Nanopelagicales bacterium
ACGCTGAACGCACCGCAGCACTGGACCCCTGGCTGCACCACTACAACAATGAACGCAACCACCACGGCATCGGAGGCAAACCACCCATCACCCGCGTCACGACATGAACGTCATGGCCGGTTACACCTAGCGGTCATCGCGGCGTTCACTGGTCTGCGGCCGCCGGGCACCTGACGGTAGGATCGTCCGACGACTACGCCGTACCCCCGCGGGTGGCATGAACCAGGAGTGAATCGCGTGGCAACCTCGAACGACCTGAAGAACGGCCTCGTCCTCAACCTGGACGGCAACCTGTGGACCGTGGTCGAGTTCCAGCATGTCAAGCCCGGCAAGGGCGGCGCCTTCGTGCGCACCAAGCTGAAGAACGTGCTGACGGGCAAGGTCGTCGACAAGACCTTCAACGCCGGCGTCAAGGTCGAGGTCGAGACCGTCGACCGCCGCGACATGCAGTACCTCTACCGCGACGGAGACGACTGGGTGTTCATGGACGAGGTGAGCTTCGAGCAGTACCAGGTGCCCGATGCCGTCATCGGCGACAGCCGCCGGTTCCTGCTCGAGAACCAGTCGGCCAATGTGTCGGTGCACAACGGCACCCCGATCATCGTCGACCTCCCGGCCAACGTCGAGCTGATGATCACCTACACCGAGCCCGGTGTGCAGGGCGATCGCTCGACCGGCGGCTCCAAGCCGGCCACGCTGGAGACCGGTGCGGAGATCCAGGTGCCGCTGTTCATCGAGTCCGACACCAAGATCAAGGTCGACACCCGCGATGGCTCGTACCTTGGCCGCGTGAACGACTAGTGGCGGCTCGCAGCAAGGCTCGCAAGCGCGCCCTCGACGTCCTCTACGAGGCCGATGTGCGCGGCAGCAGCGCGACCGCGGTGCTCGCGACCCAGATCCAGCGCCGGGCTGACGACCACGAGCCCGAGCTGAATGCCTACGTGCAGACGCTGGTCGAGGGCGTGGCGCTGCACCAGGAGGAGATCGACGAGATCCTCAGCACGTACTCGATGGGCTGGACCCTCGACCGCATGCCCGCTGTCGACAGGGCCGCGCTGCGCATCGCAGCCTTCGAGATCATCTGGTCCGAGGACATCCCCGATGCCGTCGCCATCTCCGAGGCGGTGGCGCTCGTGCAGGATCTCTCGACCGACGAGTCCTCGTCATTCGTGAACGGGCTGCTGGGGCGCATCAGCGAGATCAAGGCGCAGCTCAACGTCTCCTAGGTCACTCCGGGGGTCGTCTCAGTCAGGGTCAGCGCCCGCGGCCCCGGAGTACGATTGAGGCATGGGCGAGTTCAGTGGCTACGACCGGCGGGATGTCAATCACCCGCTGCGCCGACCGCAGGACTACGGTCCTGACGGACAGCGTCGCCGCCGGTGGAGCAGGCCTGAGCGCAAGGTCCGACTCACCTACCGACGCCGGCCGGTTGCGACCGTCCTGTCGACCATCGCAGTCGTCCTCGTGAGCACGTTCGTCGCCGTCGGCACCACGCGAGTGGGGTCGATCTTCACGGACGAGACCTACAGCTCCAGTGGCTGGGCCGTCTGCAGCACGCCCATCAGCTGGACCACTGACATGCAGACGCTCACGCCGCAGCAGGCCGTGCAGATCCGCCCGCTCATCGCCAAGGCCTTCAACGCCTGGGGGACTGCTGCCGGATACACGTTCGTCGACGGCGGTGAGGCGCTGGTGACGTTCGACAATGCGAAGTCGACGGTGAAGACCGTTGCCGACATCTCGCGCAACATCGCCATCGCTGTGGTGCCCGACGCCGCCTCCGACCGCATCACCCGGCAGGTCGTCGGCTTCGCCTCGCCGAGCCTCGTGTACCCAGGATCCAAGGAGATCGTCGGCGGGTACATGGTCCTGAGCAAGGACTACCTCGCGTCGGTCAACGACGCGCATCGCTATGCACTGATCCTGCACGAGATGGGGCATGCCCTAGGGCTGGCCGACAGCAGCGACCCGGGCAATGTCATGTTCGGCATGGTCGACACGCGAGGTGGGCTCGGGTCGGGTGACATTGCAGGGCTGAAGGACATCGAGAAGGTCTGCACGAGCTGACGCGATTCTCGCGTTCAACCTGCACGATTGCGGGCATTTGGGTACCTTGCTCCAAACCCACGAAGGAGCATTCATGTCCCCCAAGGCACTGGTCACCGGCGGCAGCCGTGGCATCGGCAAGGCCATCGCGCTCGCGCTCGCCGAGCACGGCTTCGATGTCGCCATCGCGGCACGCACACTGCGCGCGAGCGACCCGACCCCTGAGCACAGCCAGACGGTGCACAAGCAGGACCTGCGCCCCCTGCCGGGAAGTGTCGAGGAGACCTGCCAGGAGGTCGAGGCGCGTGGTCAGAAGTCCCTCGCCCTGCGCATGGACCTCACGGATCTGGACTCGGTCGAGGCAGCCTGCGACACGCTGCTCGCCGAGTGGGGTGGCGTCGACGTCATCGTGAACAACGGTCGCCACATCGGCCCCGGCCTCATGGACTCGATCCTCGACACCCCGATCGAGCAGTACCCGCTGTTCGTCATGGCGCACGGTGTTGCACCGATCCGCATCGCCCAGAAGCTGCTCCCGGGCATGCTCGAGCGCGGACACGGCACCTTCGTGACCATCTCGTCGGGCGCCGGCTACGAGTTCTACCCTGAGGGCGCCCGTCCGGGCCTGGGGTACCGCATCGGCAAGGCCTCGGGTCACACGCTCGTCGGCAGCATCCAGGCCGAGCACCGCGACCAGGGCATCAAGGCCTTCAACGTCAACCCGGGCTTCGTGCTCACGGAGCGCAACTCGCTCGACGTCGACGAGTTCGGGTTCGACCCGGCGTGGGCAGGTCCGCCCGCAGCCGTGGGTGCCGCAGTCGCATGGCTGGTCACCGCACCCGAGGCCGATGCACTGCAGCGCCAGAACATCGACGCCCAGCCGCTCGCGCTCGAGCGCAGCCTGTACCCGGACTGGCGTCCGGCCGGGGCCACCAACCCGTTCCTGTGAGGCACGGCTCACCCGGGGTGCGAAGTGCCCCGGGTGAGATTTGAACTCACACTGGACCGAGTTTGAGTCGGCTCCCTCTGCCGGTTGGGGTACCGGGGCGCGGCGCACAGACTATCGGGGCACAGGCGCGCGGGGCCTAGGCTGTCGCCGTGCCTGAGCTGTCCGTCCGCGTGCTCGTCGCCGAGGACGAGGCCCTCATCCGGATGGACCTCGTCGAGATGCTCGGGGAGCTCGGCTACACGGTGGTGGGCCAGGCCTTCAACGGCGAGGTCGCCGTGGAGCTCGCCGTGGCCTTACAGCCCGACGTGGTGCTCATGGACGTCGCCATGCCGGTGCGCGACGGACTGTCGGCCGCCACCGAGATCATCGAGGCGAGGATCGCCCCGGTGGTCATGGTCACGGCGTTCAGCGAGCGCGACACGGTCGCGCATGCCGCCTCCGCCGGGGCCCTGGGCTTCATCGTGAAGCCGTTCACCAGGTCAGACCTCAGCCCGGCCATCGAGCTGGCGCTCGCGCGGTGGACGCAGCTGCTTGAGCTCGAGCAGCAGGTCGACGGCCTCGAGGCGCGCGTTCGAGCACGTGAGCTCGTCGACGAGGCGAAGGCGGTGCTGCTCGATCGATTCGGGCTGGGGGAGTCCGAGGCCTTCGCGCTGCTGCGCCGCAAGGCCATGGACGAGCGCATCACGCTGGCCGAGGCTGCAGCGCAGGTGCTGGCCACCGCGACTTCCGGCGGCGCACCCGCGTGAGGATCGCACCGGCCTAGGATCGCTGCATGTCCGCTGGTCGCCTGATGCTCCTCGATGGGCACTCACTCGCGTACCGCGCCTTCTTCGCGCTTCCGGTCGACAACTTCTCCACCACCACGGGGCAGCCGACCAATGCCGTGTACGGGTTCACCTCGATGCTCGTCAATGTCATCCGTGACGAGCAGCCCACGCATGTGGCGGTGGCGTTCGACGTCTCTCGCCGCACCTTCAGGTCGGAGATGTTCCCTGCCTACAAGGCCAATCGCGAGTCCTCGCCCGAGCCCTTCAAGGGGCAGGTGCCGCTCATCCAGGAGGTGCTGCGCGCCCTGGGGGTGCAGGTGCTCGAGGTCGACGGGTTCGAGGCCGATGACATCATCGCGACGCTCAAGAGGCAGGCCGAGGCCGATGCCTATGAGGTCCTCATCGTCACCGGTGATCGCGACAGCTTCCAGCTCGTCGACGAGCACACGACAGTGCTCTACCCGCGCAAGGGGATGTCCGACCTCGCGCGCATGACCCCGGCTGCGGTCGAGGAGAAGTACGGGCTCACCCCGACCCAGTACCCCGACTTCGCCGCGCTGCGTGGTGATCCCAGTGACAACCTGCCGGGCATCCCGGGCGTGGGGGAGAAGACCGCGACGAAGTGGATCGTGGAGTACGGCAGCCTCGGTGCGCTCATCGACAACTGCGACAAGGTGACCGGCAAGGTCGGCGAGTCCCTGCGCGCGTCGGTCGCACAGGTGCTGCTCAACCGCGAGCTGACGCAGCTGCACAGTGATGTGCCCATGGCGCTGCATGTCGACGACTGCCAGCTCGCCGGCTTCGACCGCGCGCAGGTCGACCAGCTCTTCGACACCCTGCAGTTCCGGGCCTTGCGCGACCGCATCGGGGTGCTCCAGGCGCACGAGGCCGACGCCGAGCCTGCGCCCGCTCGCGAGGCGCCGCCAGTCGAGACCGTCGCGCCAGGCGCCGCCGCGGCCTGGCTCACGGCGCTCCAGGCCCCCGTGTCGGTCGCATTCGCGGGCTCGTGGGGCCGCGGCACCGGACGACTCGACCGTCTTGCTGCGCGCGACGACGCCCGTCACCTGGGCGTGCTCGACCTCACCGACGCCGGCACGCTCGAAGCGGCGCTGGCCTGGCTGGCCGATGCGAGCGTGCCCAAGATCGGCCACGACCTCAAGGGCCCGCTGCTGGCGCTCACTGATCGCGGGGCGACGATCGCAGGCATCGTGATGGACACGGCACTGGCTGCGTACCTGGCAGCCCCCGGCCAGCGCTCGTACGCGCTGGAGCCGGTCGTCAACAAGTTCCTGGGCCGTGAGCTCATCGCGCAGTCCTCGGACGGCCAGCTGTCGCTCGACACCGAAACGCTGGGCACGGAGCAGGACGACAGCGCCCTGGCAGACCAGGCGGTGGCGATCAGCGAGCTCGCAGCCCTGCTCGAAGAGCGGCTCGAGTCCGAGGGCGAGCGCGCGCTGCTCGTCGACATGGAGATCCCGC
Organism: Candidatus Nanopelagicales bacterium; assembly: GCA_028688835.1. Taxonomy (GTDB): domain Bacteria; phylum Actinomycetota; class Actinomycetes; order S36-B12; family S36-B12; genus UBA11398. Next base: position 5,242 of record JAQTXL010000015.1, read on the forward strand.
TCACCGCACTCCTGGCGCGACTCGAGCATGTGGGCATCGCGGTCGATGCAGCAGCGCTGGGCGACCTGTCGTCGGAGTTCGCCTTCGACATGAAGCACGCCGAGGAGCAGGCGCACGCCCTGGTCGGACGCCCCTTCAACCTGGGCTCGCCCAAGCAGCTCCAGGAGATCCTGTTCACCGAGCGAGGCCTGCCGCGCACCAAGAAGATCAAGACCGGCTACACGACTGACGCGGAGGCCCTCCAGGGCCTGTACGCGCAGACCAATGACCCACTGCTCGCGGCGCTGCTCGACTGGCGCGACCGCTCCAAGCTGCGCCAGACGGTCGAGGGGCTGCTGCCGCTGGTCGACGCCGAGGGTCGCATCCACACCACCTTCCACCAGACGGTGGCGGCCACCGGGCGGCTGTCGTCGTCGGACCCGAACCTGCAGAACATCCCCATCCGCACCGAGGCCGGGCGCCGCATCCGGGGCACCTTCGTGGTGGGCCCGGGCTTCGAGTCGCTCATGACCGCCGACTACAGCCAGATCGAGATGCGGATCATGGCGCACGCCTCGCAGGACGACGGCCTCATCGCCGCCTTCAATGCGGGGGAGGACCTGCACACGACCGTCGCCAGCCAGGTCTTCGGCGTCCAGGCCGCAGAGGTCGACCCGGAGATGCGCCGCCGGATCAAGGCCATGTCCTATGGCCTGGCCTACGGACTGTCCTCGTACGGCCTGGGCCAGCAGCTGGACATCGGCCCGGTCGAGGCCCAGCGGCTCATGGACACCTACTTCTCCCGGTTCGGCGGGGTGCGCGACTACCTCGCGGCGGTCGTCGAGGAGGCGCGGATCCGCGGATTCACCGAGACCCTGCTCGGCCGGCGCCGCTATCTGCCCGACCTGACCTCCGACAACCGGCAGCGGCGAGAGATGGCCGAGCGGATGGCCCTGAATGCGCCCATCCAGGGCACCGCAGCTGACATTATGAAAGTCGCGATGCTCAAGGTCGCCGCGGGGCTCGACGCCTCTGCTCTGGCCAGCCGCATGCTCCTGCAGGTGCACGATGAGCTCGTGCTGGAGATCGCACCCGGCGAGGCCGGTGAGGTCGAGGCGCTGGTAGTCGAGGCCATGATGGGCGCCGCCGACCTCAGCGTCCCGCTCGACGTGTCGGTCGGCGTGGGGGACTCCTGGGAGAGCGCCGCCCACTAGCGCGGCTCCCCGTGAGGGCTGCGGTGGCCCGCTGGGGGCGCGTGCCGTACCCTGTGACGGCTGCACGACCGTGCAGTTCCCTCCTACTCCCATCGGACCTCATCACTTCATGACAATCTCTGTGAACGCACCAGCCCAGGTAGCCATCAACGACATTGGCTCGGCTGAAGACTTCCTCGCCGCAATCGACGCGACCATCAAGACGTTCGACGACGGCGACATCGTCGAAGGCACCATCGTCAAGGTCGACCGCGACGAGGTGCTCCTCGACATCGGCTACAAGACCGAGGGCGTCATCCCCTCGCGCGAGCTCTCGATCAAGCACGACGTCGACCCCAATGAGGTCGTCAAGGTCGGCGACATCGTCGAGGCCCTCGTCCTCACCAAGGAGGACAAGGAAGGCCGCCTCATCCTGTCCAAGAAGCGCGCACAGTACGAGCGCGCCTGGGGCACGATCGAGAAGGTCAAGGAGGAGGACGGCGTCGTCGAGGGTCAGGTGATCGAGGTCGTCAAGGGCGGACTCATCATCGACATCGGCCTGCGCGGCTTCCTGCCCGCCTCGCTCGTCGAGATGCGCCGCGTCCGCGACCTGCAGCCCTACGTCGGCAAGGTCCTCGAGGCCAAGATCATCGAGCTCGACAAGAACCGCAACAACGTGGTCCTGTCGCGCCGTGCCTACCTGGAGCAGACGCAGAGCGCCGTGCGCCAGTCCTTCCTCACCGAGCTGCAGAAGGGCCAGATCCGCTCCGGCGTCGTGTCGTCGATCGTGAACTTCGGCGCCTTCGTCGATCTCGGCGGCGTCGACGGCCTCGTGCACGTCTCAGAGCTGTCCTGGAAGCACATCGACCACCCGTCCGAGGTCGTCGAGGTCGGCCAGGAGGTCACCGTCGAGGTGCTCGACGTCGACATGGACCGCGAGCGCGTCTCGCTGTCCCTGAAGGCGACGCAGGAGGATCCGTGGCAGCACTTCGCGCGCACCCACGCGATCAGCCAGGTCGTGCCCGGCAAGGTCACCAAGCTCGTTCCCTTCGGTGCCTTCGTGCGCGTCGAGGAGGGCATCGAGGGCCTGGTGCACATCTCCGAGCTGGCCGAGCGCCACATCGAGCTGCCCGAGCAGATCGTCCAGGTCAACGACGACATCTTCGTCAAGGTCATCGACATCGACCTCGAGCGTCGTCGCATCTCGCTGTCGCTCAAGCAGGCCAATGACAACAGCGACGCCCAGGCCGTCGAGGAGTTCGATCCGTACCTGTACGGCATGGCTCCCGCCTTCGACGAGGCCGGCAACTACGTCGGTCCCGCAGGCTTCGACCCCGAGACCGGCGAATGGAAGGCCGGCTTCGAGGACGAGCGCACCGCATGGGAGCGCGAGTACGCAGAGGCGCACTCCCGCTGGGAGGCGCACCGCAAGCAGGTCGGCGAGGCCCAGGCTGCCGACCAGGCTGCTGCCCTCGAGGCCGGCGAGAATGTGTCGGCCTACTCGAGCGACTCAGGTGAGTCCAGCGGCTCGCTGGCGACCGACGAGGCGCTGCAGGCGCTGCGCGACAAGCTCGCTGGCGAGTAGTCGCACGAGCATCACAGGAGAGGGGCGCCGGTTGGCGCCCCTCTCCTGGCATTTCCGGCTAGGTTCTTCCCCGTGATACGAGTGGGCCTCACGGGCGGCATCGGTTCCGGCAAGTCGACGATCGCGGCGATGTTCAGGGCGCACGGTGCGCACATCATCGACGCCGACCAGATCTCGCGCGACATCGTCGAGCCCGGTGCCCCGGCGATCGCCGACCTCGTGGCGGCCTTCGGCGACACGATCGTCGCCGCCGACGGATCCCTGGTGCGGCCAGAGCTGGCACGCATCGCCTTCCAGACTCCTGAGCTGACCCAGCAGATGAACGGGATCATGTTCCCGCGCATCGTCGAGGAGACCCACCGGCGCTTCGATGCCGCTGAGGCGGCGGGCGAGCAGATCGTGATCTATGACATCCCGCTGCTCACGGAGATGGGCACCGATCTGGTGCAGATGGCCATCGTCGTCGACGTGCCGGTCGAGACCCAGGTGGCGCGCGCGGTGTCGCGCGGGCTGCCCGAGGACGATGTCCGGCGGCGGATCGCCGTGCAGCAGAGCCGCGAGGACCGCCTGGCGATCGCGGACTTCGTCATCGACAACGCTGGAACGCTCGAGCACACCCAGGAGCAGGTCGATCGCCTCTGGGCGACCCTGATGCCCGCGTAGTCCTGTCAGCCGCCTCGCGTACGGTGGGGCCATGACGCGCCCGGTGACCGACCTGCAGCGCGTGGTCGCCCCCTTCGTCGTGCGTGCTCCCTATGAGCCCGCCGGCGACCAGCCGGCGGCGATCGAGGAGCTCACGCGGCGCATCGAGGCCGGCGAGGTGCACAACGTGCTGCTCGGTGCCACCGGCACCGGCAAGAGCGCCACCACCGCCTGGCTCGTCGAGCGGCTGCAGCGGCCCACGCTCGTGATGGCGCCGAACAAGACCCTCGCGGCGCAGCTGGCCACCGAGTTCCGCGAGCTGCTGCCCGACAACGCCGTCGAGTACTTCGTCTCGTACTACGACTACTACCAGCCTGAGGCGTACATCCCGCAGAGCGACACCTACATCGAGAAGGACTCCTCGATCAACGAGGAGGTCGAGCGGCTTCGTCACTCGGCGACCAACAGCCTGCTCACGCGGCGTGATGTCATCGTGGTGGCGACCGTGTCGGCGATCTACGGCCTGGGCACGCCGCAGGAGTACGTCGACCGGATGATCCGGCTGCGCGTGGGCGAGACCATCGAGCGCGATCGACTCCTGCGCATGCTCGTCGACATCCAGTACACCCGCAACGACATCGCCTTCACTCGAGGCACCTTCCGCGTGCGCGGCGACACGGTCGAGGTCTTCCCGGTGTACGAGGAGCACCCGGTGCGCATCGAGATGTTCGGCGACGACATCGAGCGGCTCATGACCCTGCACCCGGTCACCGGCGAGATCCTCACCGAGGGCCCCGAGACCCATGTCTTCCCCGCCTCGCACTACGTCGCCGGGCCCGAGCGCATGGAGCGGGCCATCGCCGGCATCGAGGCCGAGCTCGAGACCAGGCTCGCCGAGTTCGAGGCCCAGGGTCGGCTCCTGGAGGCCCAGCGGCTGCGCATGCGCACGACCTACGACGTCGAGATGATGCGCCAGGTCGGCATGTGCGCGGGCATCGAGAACTACTCCCTGCACATCGACGGCCGCGCTCCTGGCTCGCCCCCGAACTGCCTGCTCGACTACTTCCCCGAGGACTTCCTGGTCGTGATCGACGAGTCGCATGTCACGGTGCCGCAGATCGGCGCGATGTTCGAGGGCGATGCGAGCCGCAAGCGCACCCTCGTCGACCATGGCTTCCGGCTGCCCTCGGCCATGGACAACCGGCCGCTGCGCTGGGCCGAGTTCGAGGAGCGGGTCGGGCAGCGCGTCTACCTCTCGGCCACGCCGGGTCCCTATGAGCTCGCCGCCGCCGAGGGAGACCTCGTCGAGCAGGTCATCCGTCCCACCGGGCTCGTCGATCCCGAGATCGTGCTCAAGCCCACCGAGGGCCAGATCGACGACCTCATGGACGAGATCAAGGCCCGCGCGGCCCGTGACGAGCGGGTGCTCGTCACCACCTTGACCAAGCGCATGGCCGAGGACCTCACCGACTACCTCCTCGAGCACGGCATCCGCGTGCAGTACCTGCACTCCGAGGTCGACACCCTGCGACGCGTCGAGCTGCTGCGCGAGCTGCGCATGGGCGTGTTCGACGTCCTCATCGGCATCAACCTGCTGCGTGAGGGCCTGGACCTGCCCGAGGTCTCGCTCGTCGCCATCCTCGATGCCGACAAGGAGGGCTTCCTGCGCTCCGAGCGATCCCTGATCCAGACGATCGGACGCGCAGCGCGCAACGTCTCCGGCCAGGTGCACATGTACGCCGACAAGATCACCCCGTCGATGCGCAATGCCATCGACGAGACCACCCGCCGGCGCGAGAAGCAGGTGGCCTACAACCTCGAGCGCGGCCTGGATCCCCAGCCCCTGCGCAAGAAGATCGCCGACATCACCGATCTGCTGGCCCGAGAAGACGCCGACACCGCCCAGCTCGTCGAGCAGCTGAACGCGCCCCAGGCCCGGCGCCGCATGCCGGCCCAGCAGAGCGAGCTCGTGCAGCTCATCGACGACCTCACGGCGCAGATGCACCTCGCCGCGAGCGAACTGCAGTTCGAGCTCGCCGCCCGGCTGCGCGACGAGGTCCGCGACCTCAAGAAGGAGCTGCGCGGCATGCAGGAGGCGACCGGTCGATGAACGTCCCCACCTGGATGTGGCTGGCCACCATCGGCGTGCTCATCGCCATCATCGTCGTCGATCTCTTCATCGTTGACAGCCGCCCGCACGCCTTCTCCACGCGCGAGGCCGGCATCTGGGTCACCGTCTACCTGAGCCTCGCCGCGGTGTTCGCGGTGTTCATGGCCTGGTACTTCGGGCTTGCCTATGGCGGCCAGTTCGTGGCCGGGTACCTCACCGAGTACTCGCTGAGCGTCGACAACCTGTTCGTGTTCCTGGTGCTCATGACCTCCTTCTCGGTGCCTGTGGTGCTGCAGCACCGCGTCCTGCTCGTGGGCGTGGTCATCGCACTCATCCTGCGCGGCGTGCTCATCCTCATCGGCGCCGAGCTGATCGCCAGGTTCGCCGGTGTCTTCTACCTCTTCGGGGCCTTCCTGTTCTTCACCGCCTGGAAGGTCTGGACCTCCCATGACGAGGCCCCGGATCCGCAGGGCAATGGGCTCGTGCGGTTCGTCTCCAAGCGCTTCGCGATCTCGCCGCACTACGACGGCAACCGGCTGAGCACCCGAGTGGCCGGACGACGCATGCTGACGCCGATGGCGCTGGTGATGATCGCCATCGGCACCACCGATGTGCTGTTCGCCCTCGATAGCATCCCTGCGGTCTTCGGCATCACGCACGAGGCCTACATCGTGTTCGCAGCCAACGCCTTCGCGCTCATGGGACTGCGGCAGCTCTACTTCCTGCTGCAGGGGCTCATGGGGCGCCTGCGCTATCTCAACTACGGCCTGGCGATCATCCTCGCGTTCATCGGCGCGAAGCTGGTGCTCGAGGCGATCCATGAGACGACCTCGCTCCAGGTGCCGGTCATCCCCATCTGGCTGTCGCTCACATTCATCGTCGTGGTGCTCGTCGTGACGGCGGTGACCAGCCTGCTGGCAGGGCCGCAGGCCGAGGAGCCGGACCCCGCGCGTCCGGAGCCCGACACCTCGACTCCGTAGAATCAGGCGATGGAGACCTCGACCCTGCTGTGGACCTTCACGATCCTGGGCATCCTGGGGCTGCTCGCCCTCGACTTCGTGTTCGTGAGCCGCAAGCCGCACGAGGTGGGCTTCCGTGAGGCCCTGGTGTGGTCGGTGTTCTACATCGGCATCGCGGTGGCCTTCGGCATCATGCTCATCGTCTGGCAGGGCGGCGCCGTGGGCAGCGAGTTCTTCGCCGCCTACCTGGTCGAGAAGTCGCTCAGCGTCGACAACCTGTTCGTCTTCATCATCATCCTCGCCCAGTTCGCCGTGCCTGTGGCCCTGCACCAGCGCGTGCTCCTCTTCGGTGTGGTGCTGGCGCTCGCCCTGCGCGCGGTGTTCATCGCCCTCGGCGCTGCAGCCCTCGAGACCTTCGCCTTCACTTTCGTCATCTTCGGAGCCGTGCTCATCTGGACCGGCGTGCAGCTGGCCCGGCACCGCAACGAGGATCCCGATCCCATGGACAGCCTGATCGTGCGCACGGTGCGCAGCCGCATCGCGTACACCGATGCCTACGACGGCACCAGGCTCTTCACGCGCGAGAACGGCGTGCGTGTGGCGACACCGCTGCTCATCGTCATGATCGCCATCGGGGCCACTGACCTGCTGTTCGCCCTCGACTCCATCCCCGCCACCTTCGGCGTGACACAGGAGCCGTACCTCGTGTTCGCCGCCAATGCCTTCGCACTCATGGGCCTGCGCGCGCTGTACTTCCTGCTCAAGGGCCTGCTCGACAAGCTGATCTACCTGTCCACGGGCCTGGCAGTGATTCTGGTGTTCATCGGCATCAAGCTGGTGCTCACCTGGGCGAGCGGCGTCTGGCCCGACGTGCCGCACATCAGCACCAACCAGTCACTCGTCTTCATCGCTGTGGTGCTCGTCGTCGTCGCCGTGGCTTCAGCCATCAAGGTGCGCAGGGATCCCGATGCCGTCGCGCATGCCGGCCGCATCACCGATGCGCATGAGCCTGAGTCTCAGTGAGCTGAGACCGCAAGCAGGGCGTCGATCTCGCTCACGACAGTCGCGAGCACCTGGTGACGCGTCTCCAGCGTCGAGTCATCGCCGCAGGCATGCCGGTACACCGCACTCGGCTCCATCTCGATGTCGCCGTGCCCTGAGCCCGGGATCACCGTGGTCGAGCCGGGGCGCTGCTCGTCGAGCAGGGCCTGGAGGCGACCCTGCCGATTGCACGGGCTGGGCGGTGCGAGCACGGCCCGGATCGGCACGCTCGCGAGTTGCGGCAGTGACTGCTCGATGAGGTGATTGGGGCTGTCATTGCCGTCCACCATGACGATGCCCCGCACTTCGACGCCTGCGTCGAGCAGTGCGGCGGATATCCATGCCCCAGCGGCAGCGCCGGCCGAGTGCCCGACGACCACGACCTCGTGGCCGCGCAGCTGCGGAGCCAGGCGGTCGGCGATGCGCACGAGATGGGCACGCGAGTGCATGACCACCGGCGCCCAAGTCGGGGCAGCTGCCGGTCGCACGCAGCGCCAGCCCTGGTCATTGCACGCGCGCGCCAGGATCTCCAGGTGCTGCGGTCCGCGCGTGAAGCCGTGGATCGCCACGACGACCGCGCCCATCAGGTCAGGTCCGTGAACGGGTTGAAGGCGACCTCCCACAGGTGGCCATCGGGGTCGGCGAAGTAGCCGGAGTAGCCGCCCCACTCCGTTGGCTGTGGAGCCTTCACCTGCTCAGCGCCAGCGGCCAGCGCCTCGGCGAAGGCCGCGTCCACGGCCTCGGGCGAGGGCTCATTGTGCGCAAGCGTGATGCCGCGAAAGCCGCTGCCCTCGGCAGCGACCTGCGCATCGGCCGCGAGGTCTGCCCGCGGGAACAGCGACAGCCAGGTGCCCTCGAGCTCCAGGAAGACGATGCCCTCGTCGAGCGACTCGTCGCGGGGTGCCCACCCCAGGCCGCGGTAGAACTCCCGCGAGCGGGCCAGGTCGGCGACACCGAGGGTCACCAGCGAGATTCTCCCCTTCATCGCATCCTCACCACTGCCGCTCGCGCCACTCGCGCAGGTGCGGTCGCTCTGCGCCCAGGGTGGTGTCGCTGCCATGCCCCGGGTAGACCCAGGTCTCGTCCGGCAGGGCGTTGAACAGCTTCTCCTCGACCCCGTCGATGAGGCTCCTGAAGCGCGCGGTGTCGCCCCAGGTGTTGCCGACCCCGCCGGGGAACAGGCAGTCGCCGGTGAACAGGTGGGGCGTGCCCTCAGGGTCGTCGTAGACGAAGGCGATCGAGCCGTCGGTGTGGCCGACGAGGTGGATGACGCGCAGGCGCACCAGGCCGACCTGCAGGTGCGAGCCCTCCTCCAGCATCACGTCGGTGGCCACCGGGATGCCGGGGGCATCGATCGGATGGGCCATCGTGGTGGCCCCGGTGGCAGCGACGATGTCGGCGAGACTGCCCCAGTGATCCTGGTGCTCGTGGGTGGTCACCACGGTCTGCAGCGAGTCGCCGACCAGGGCCAGGAGCCGCTCGGTCTGGGCGGCGGCGTCGATGAGCGCCTGCTCACCAGTGTCGCGGCAGCGCAGGAGGTAGGCGTTGTTGTCATAGGGGCCGACGGCGAGCTTGCTGATGATGAGCGCAGGCAGTTCGCGCACATCACCCGGACCGTCGACGCTCACCCTGCCGGTATACATTGGCATGTCCCTTCAGTCGGCTTCGGCCGCAGAGTCGAGATGAGGCCTCGTGCAAGACCGCCTGGTCATACGCGGAGCTCGCGAGCACAACCTTAAGGACGTCTCCCTCGATCTGCCGCGTGATGCCCTGATCGTCTTCACGGGGCTGTCCGGCTCGGGCAAGTCGAGCCTGGCCTTCGACACCATCTTCGCCGAGGGACAGCGCCGGTACGTCGAGAGCCTGTCGGCCTACGCACGCCAGTTCCTCGGGCAGATGGACAAGCCCGACGTCGACTTCATCGAGGGCCTGTCGCCGGCGGTGTCGATCGACCAGAAGTCGACCTCGCGCAACCCGCGATCGACGGTCGGCACCATCACCGAGGTCTATGACTACCTCCGCCTGCTCTACGCGCGCATCGGCAAGCCGCACTGTCCCGAGTGCGGTCGCGAGATCGCCCGCCAGAGCCCGCAGCAGATCGTCGACCAGGTGCTCGAGCTGCCGGCCGGGTCGAGGTTCCAGGTGCTCGCCCCGGTCATCCGCGAGCGCAAGGGCGAGTACCAGGAGCTCTTCCGCCAGCTGCAGACCCAGGGCTACTCGCGCCTGCGCATCGACGGCGTCGTGGTCGGCATGGACGAACTGCCCACCCTGAAGAAGCAGGAGAAGCACACGATCGAGGTGGTGGTCGACCGGCTCACGGTCAAGGCAGAGTCGCGGCGACGGCTCACCGACTCCGTCGAGACCGCCCTCAAGCTCGCCAGCGGCATCGTGGTGCTCGACTTCATCGACCTGCCCGACGACGACCCGCATCGTGAGCGCATCTTCAGCGAGCACCTGGCCTGTGTCGAGGACGGCCTGTCCTTCGAGGAGCTCGAGCCGCGCTCCTTCTCGTTCAACTCGCCCTTCGGCGCCTGCCCCGAGTGCACCGGGCTGGGTACGCGGCGCGAGGTCGACGCCGAGCTCGTGGTGCCCGACGGCACGCTGACCCTGAACGACGGTGCGATCGCGCCCTGGGCCGGCGGCATGGTCTCCGACTACTTCCGCCGCCTGCTCGAGTCCCTGTGCGAGGACCTCGGGATCGACATGGACACCCCATGGGACAAGCTCCCGGCCAAGGCGCGCAAGGCGATCCTCGAGGGCCATGAGGCCGAGGTGCACGTGCGCTATCGCAATCGCTACGGCCGCACCCGCTCGTACACCACGGGCTTCGAGGGCGCCCTGGCCTACGTGGCCCGCCGGCACGCAGAGACCGAGAGCGATGCCGCCCGCGAGCGGTTCGAGGGCTTCATGCGCGAGGTGCCCTGCCACGCCTGCGGCGGTGCCCGCCTCAAGCCGCTGTCGCTGGCCGTCACGATCAACGGCCACTCGATCGCCGAGGTCGCCGGACTGCCCATCGGCGAGACCGCGTCGATGCTCACCGGGCTCGAGCTCTCCGCGCGCGACGCCCAGATCGCCACCCGAGTGCTCAAGGAGGTCAACGAGCGCCTGCAGTTCCTCGTCGACGTCGGCCTGCACTACCTGACCCTCGATCGCGCGGCAGGCACGCTGGCCGGTGGCGAGGCCCAGCGCATCCGGCTCGCGACACAGATCGGCTCAGGCCTGGTGGGCGTGCTCTATGTGCTCGACGAGCCGAGCATCGGCCTGCACCAGCGCGACAACCGACGCCTCATCGAGACCCTCATCCGGCTGCGCGACCTGGGCAACACGCTCATCGTCGTCGAGCACGACGAGGACACCATCCGCACGGCCGACTGGGTGGTCGACATCGGCCCCGGCGCAGGGGAGCACGGGGGGCACGTGGTGGTGAGCGGGCCGGTCGAGGAGCTGCTCGCCCATCCCGACTCCATCACCGGCCAGTACCTCACCGGAGCGCGCCGCATCGAGGTGCCGGAGGTGCGCCGCCCGGTCACCGACCGCGTCATCACCGTGCAGGGGGCAAGCGAGCACAACCTGCGCGATGTGACCGTCGACTTCCCCCTCGGCTGCCTCGTGGCGGTCACGGGCGTCAGCGGGTCGGGCAAGTCCACGCTGGTCAACGACGTCCTCTACTCCGTGCTCGCGCGCGACCTCAACGGCGCCCGGCACGTGCCCGGCCGCCACAGGAAGGTGCTGGGCCTTGACCAGGTCGACAAGGTCGTCCATGTCGACCAGAGCCCAATCGGCCGCACCCCGCGCAGCAACCCGGCCACCTACACGGGCGTCTTCGACCATGTGCGCAAGCTGTTCGCCGAGACGCAGGAGGCCAAGGTGCGCGGATACGCCCAGGGCCGGTTCTCCTTCAACGTCAAGGGCGGGCGGTGCGAGTCCTGCTCAGGCGACGGCACCATCAAGATCGAGATGAACTTCCTGCCCGACGTCTACGTGCCCTGCGAGGTCTGCCACGGCGCGCGCTACAACCGCGAGACGCTCGAGGTCCACTTCAAGGGCAGGAGCATCGCCGACGTGCTCGACATGCCGATCGAGGAGGCCAAGGAGTTCTTCTCGGCGGTCCCGCCGATCGCACGCCACCTCACCACCCTGGTCGAGGTGGGCCTGGGCTACGTGCGCCTGGGCCAGCCGGCACCCACCCTCTCCGGCGGTGAGGCCCAGCGCGTCAAGCTCGCGGCCGAGCTGCAGAAGCGCTCCACCGGGCGCACCATCTACGTGCTCGACGAGCCCACCACCGGCCTGCACTTCGAGGACATCCGCAAGCTCCTCGCGGTGCTGCACTCGCTGGTCGACAAGGGCAACTCGGTGGTCGTGATCGAGCACAACCTCGATGTCATCAAGACCGCCGACTGGCTCATCGACATGGGCCCGGAGGGCGGATCCGGCGGAGGCCAGGTGGTGGCGGTGGGCACGCCCGAGCAGGTGGCTGCAGTGGCGGCCAGCCACACCGGGTCCTTCCTGGTCGACCTGCTGCCCGGGTCGCGACCTGCCCCTGCCCGGCGCACCCGCGCCAGGCGGCCCACGCCGTAGTCTGTCGCCAGGAGGAACACATGACCGATCTCACCGCCATGCCCCGTCGCACGGTGCTCGCCGGCACCGGGCTGATCGCCGTCGGCGTCGCCGTCGCCGCCTGCTCGAGCGCCGAGGTGCCCGTCCCCGACGCACCCGTATCCGCCACCGCCAGTGCTGGCGCCGCCGACGGCGGTGCCACGGTGCTCACGCCGCTGGCCGATGTGCCGGTGGGCGGGGGTGTCGTCATCAGCACCCCGCCGATCGTCGTGACCCAGCCCAAGGCCGGGCAGGTCCAGGGATTCACGGCCATCTGCCCGCATGCCGGGTGCCTGGTGGCAACGGTGGAGCGCGACGAGATCATCTGCCCCTGTCACGGCTCGCGGTTCTCCGCGGTCGACGGCTCGGTCATCCAGGGCCCTGCCGAGCAGGGGCTCGCGGCAGCAGCGGTCTCCGTGCAGGGCGCGAACGTGGTGCTGGCCTAGTCCGCAGCCATGGCTGACGAGCCGGCCCTGCGGCCGCCCACGGGCACGATCCCCACGGAGCCCGGGGTCTATCGCTTCCACGACGCCAGTGGTCGGGTGATCTACGTGGGCAAGGCCAAGAACCTGCGCTCGCGCCTGTCGAGCTACTTCCAGGACCCGGCGGCGCTGCATCCGCGCACGCAGACGATGGTCGCCACGGCGCGCAGCGTCGACTGGGTCGTGGTCGGCACCGAGGTCGAGGCCCTGACGCTCGAGTACGCCTGGATCAAGGAGTTCGATCCCCGCTTCAACGTGAAGTTCCGCGATGACAAGTCCTACCCGTACCTCGCGTTCAACCTCGCCGATCCGTTCCCGCGGGTGGCCGTGGTGCGCGAGGCGCGCAAGGCCGGCACCCGCTACTTCGGCCCCTACGCCCATGCGTGGGCGATCCGTGAGACCGTCGACGAGCTGCTGCGCGTGTTCCCCGTGCGCTCATGCCGCGACGGCGTCTTCCGCAGGGCCAAGCAGGTGGGGCGTCCATGCCTGCTGGGCTACATCGACAAGTGCAGCGCCCCGTGCGTCGGGTCCGTCACCGAGGACGAGCACCGCGGCATCGTGCTCGACTTCTGCGCCTTCCTGTCCGGCAACGGCGATGGCTTCATCCGCGAGCTCGAGCGCCAGATGGGGGAGGCGGCTGCGCAGGAGCGCTACGAGGAAGCCGGCCGCATGCGCGATCGCATCGGCGCACTGCGTCGCGCGACCGAGCGCAACGCGGTGGCCTTCAACGACGACACCGATGCCGATCTCATCGCGGTGTCCGAGGACCCGCTCGAGGCCGGCGTCCAGGTCTTCCATGTGCGCGGCGGCCGCATCCGCGGCGAACGCGGCTTCGTCGTCGAGAAGGCCGAGGAGCTCGCGCCGGGCGAGGTCATCGCCAGGGCGATCACCCGGCTGTACTCCGAGCCCGGCATCGACGCGATCCCGCGTGAGATCCTCGTGTGCGCCCAGGTCGAGGACGCGTCGGCACTGGAGGCCTGGCTCGCGGTGCTGCGCGACGGCCCGGTGCACCTGCGCGTGCCGGCCCGCGGCGACAAGAAGGCGCTCATGGACACCGCGATGGCCAACGCCGCGCACACGCTGCAGTCGCATCGCATGAAGCGATCCAGCGATCTCACGACGCGCAGCATCGCGCTCGAGGAGATCCGCGAGGCCCTCGGGCTCGCCGAGGCCCCGCTGCGCATCGAGTGCATCGACATCTCGACCCTGCTGGGGGCCAACACCGTGGCCTCGCTCGTGGTGTTCGAGGACGGGCTCCCGCGCAAGAGCGACTACCGCAGCTTCATCATCCGCACGCCCGACGCCGATGACACCGCGTCGGTGGCCGAGGTCGTGCGGCGCCGTTTCGCCAAGTCCGCCGACGAGGCCGCGGCAGCGCCCGAGCCGGGGGAGGAGCGGCGCCGGTTCGCGTATCCGCCCGGCCTGCTCGTCATCGACGGAGGGCAGCCGCAGGTGCGTGCGGCGCAGGATGCCCTGATGGCCGCGGGCGTGACGACCGTGCCGGTCATCGGCCTGGCCAAGCGGCTCGAGGAGGTCTGGCTGCCTGACGACCTCGACCCGTTGATCCTGCCGCGATCGAGCGAGGGCCTGTACCTGCTGCAGCGCGTGCGCGACGAGGCCCACCGCACGGCGATCGCCCTGCACCGCAAGCGCCGTGGCCGGTCGATGTCGGCGAGCATCCTCGACGACGTGCCCGGGCTCGGGCAGGCCAAGGCCAAGGCGCTGCTCAAGCACTTCGGCACCATCAAGGCCCTGCGTGCCGCCACGATCGATGAGCTGCAGGGCGTGAGCGGTATCGGGCCTAGCCTTGCCTCACGTATCCACGGTCATCTGCACACCGGAAGCGAGGCATCGTGAGCCAGACACGCCAGCTGGAGGTCGCCCTGGTGACAGGGCTGTCCGGTGCCGGACGCTCCACGGCGGCACGTGCCCTCGAGGACCTCGGGTGGTTCGTCATGGACAACCTGCCGCCAGTGCTGCTCTCACAGGCGATCGAGCTCGCCTCGCGCGACAACGGCGTTGACCGCATCGGCGCCGTCGTCGATGTGCGCAGCGGCCAGATGTTCAATGCGCTGGAGGCAGCGCTGTCAGAGCTGCGCGAGCGCGGCGTCTCCCTGCGCATCCTGTACCTCGAGGCGTCCGAGGAGTCGCTCGTGCGCCGTTTCGAGAGCTCGCGCCGCCCGCATCCGCTGCAGAGCAAGCGCCGCATCGTCGACGGGCTCCGTGAGGAGCGGGCGCTGCTGGGCGACCTGCGGGCCACGGCCGATGTCGTCGTCGACACGACACTGCTCAACGTGCACGACGTGCGACGCAAGGTCGAGGCGGCCTTCGC
>JAQTXL010000015.1:20260-31309 GCA_028688835.1 Candidatus Nanopelagicales bacterium
GCATCGTCGACGGGCTCCGTGAGGAGCGGGCGCTGCTGGGCGACCTGCGGGCCACGGCCGATGTCGTCGTCGACACGACACTGCTCAACGTGCACGACGTGCGACGCAAGGTCGAGGCGGCCTTCGCTGAGGCGACACCGGCCGACCTGAGCGCCACAGTGCTGTCCTTCGGCTTCAAGTACGGCATCCCCGTCGACGCGGACTTCGTGGTCGATGTGCGGTTCCTGGCCAATCCCTACTGGGACGTCGCACTGCGTCCACTGACCGGGCTCGACGCGCCGGTTGCCGAGGCAGTCACGGGCAACCCGGTCGCCCAGCACTTCTACGACCTGTGCCAGCAGGTCGTCGAGACCGTCCGCGAGGGCTTCCTCGCCGAGGGCAAGCGCTATGTCACCATCGCGGTGGGCTGCACGGGCGGCAAGCACCGCAGCGTCGCCTCCGCCGAGGAGCTGGCACGGCGACTGCGCACCGACGGGGTGCAGACCCTCGTCGTCCATCGCGACCTGGGTCGCGAATGAACCGGGTGCCCGGCTCGGTGCCGCGCGGTGTGCACACCGGCCCCGCGGTGGTCGCCCTCGGCGGCGGGCATGGACTCGCGGCGACCCTCACCGCCGTGCGGCGCATGACCGACCGCATCACCGCGGTCGTGGGCGTGGCCGACGACGGCGGGTCGAGCGGTCGGCTGCGCGCGGAGTTCGGCATCCTGCCGCCAGGTGACCTGCGCATGGCCCTGGCCGCACTGTGCGGCGATGACACGTGGGGGCGCACCTGGCAGCGGGTGGTGCAGCACCGCTTCGCCGGCACAGGCGAGCTGGGCGGGCACGCCCTGGGCAACCTGCTCATCACCGCGCTCTGGGAGGAGACCGGCGACGCCGTGACGGGTCTGGACTGGGTCGGCTCGCTGCTCGAGGCCCAGGGCCGCGTGCTGCCGTGCAGCCTGCAGCCCCTGCAGATCGTCGCCCAGGTCCGCGGCGTCAACCCCCATGCGCCCGACGTGATCACCGAGGTGCGTGGCCAGGAGGAGGTCGCCACGACCCCTGGCGATGTCGTGAGCATCGCCATCGAGCCGGCACGGCCGCAGGCCTGCCCCGAAGCACTGGCCGCTGTCCACGAGGCCGATGTCATCATCCTCGGGCCGGGATCCTGGTTCACGTCCGTGCTGCCGCACCTGCTGATCCCCGAGCTCGCACGAGCGATCATGGATGCCTCGGCCAAGCGCGTGCTGGTCATGAACCTGGCCCCCGACGACGACAGCGAGACCGCCGGCATCCCGGTCGCCAGGCACCTGGAGTTCCTGCGCGCCATCGTGCCGGGCATGCGGCTCGATGCGGTCATCGCCGATCCGCGCCATGTCGACGATGCGGCTGCGCTCGCCGACGCCTGCGCGCAGTTCGGCGCGGCCCTCGTGCTCGAGCAGGTCGCACACGCCCCGGGGCGCAATCCTGGTGCGCATGACCCCGATCGGCTCGCTGTGGCACTGCGCACCGCACTTCACGGGTGAGCGACACGCCGAGCGTGCATCCATGGCAGGATGCCTCCCCATGGCTATGACTGCCGCGGTGAAGGACGAGCTCAGCCGCGTGGAAATCACGAAGACCTGCTGCCGCAAGGCGGAGGTCTCGACGATGCTGCGCTTCGGGGGCGGGCTCCACATCGTCTCCGGCCAGATCGTCATCGAGGCTGAGGTCGACGCAGGTCAGACCGCGCGTCGCCTGCGCAAGGACATCATGGAGATCTACGGCCACGACAGCGAGATCGCAGTCGTGCAGGCAAGTGGCATCCGCAAGGGCACCCGGTACGTCGTGCGGGTCGTGCAGGGCGGTGAGGCGCTTGCCCGCCAGACCGGCATGGTCGACGGCGGCGGGCGCCCCGTACGCGGCCTTCCGCCGGCCATCGTCGCCGGCGCCAAGTGCGACTGCGAGGCCGCCTGGCGCGGGGCCTTCCTGGCCCACGGTTCGCTCACTGAGCCCGGCCGATCGAGCTCGCTGGAGATCACCTGCCCCGGACCTGAGGCCGCGCTCGCGCTCGTGGGCGCAGCGCGTCGCCTGGGCATCGCCTCCAAGTCGCGCGAGGTGCGCGGTGTCGACCGCGTCGTGATCCGCGACGGCGATGCCATCGGCGCGATGCTCACGCGCCTGGGCGCGCACGAGTCCGTGATGGCCTGGGAGGAGCGCCGGATGCGGCGCGAGGTGCGCGCGACCGCCAATCGCCTGGCCAACTTCGACGATGCGAACCTGCGGCGCTCTGCGCGCGCAGCAGTGGCGGCTGGCGCTCGGGTGCACCGCGCGATGGAGATCCTGGGCGACGATGTGCCCGATCACCTCGTGGTCGCCGGGCGACTTCGCCTCGAGCACAGCCAGGCCAGCCTCGAGGAGCTGGGCGCCCTCGCCGATCCGCCGATGACCAAGGACGCGATCGCCGGACGCATCCGTCGACTGCTGGCCCTGGCCGACAAGCGAGCCCAGGATCTGGGCATCCCCGACACCGAATCGGTGCTCGGTGCGGAGTTCCTCGCCTAGCACCCACGCGGCGAATCCGGTGCCGAGTGTTCGGTAGGCTTGCCCCGAAGCACGATGACATCTACTGCCGGGGAGCATGACGTGACCATCAAGGTTGGCATCAATGGATTTGGCCGCATCGGCCGCAACTTCTTCCGCGCACTGCTTGAGAGTGACGCCAACATCGAGATCGTCGGCATCAATGACCTCACGGACACGAAGACCCTCGCGCACCTCATGAAGTACGACAGCATCCTGGGCCGCATCGGCGTCCCGGTCGAGGCTGGCGACGGGCAGATCACGGTCGATGGCAACGTGATCCCGATCTTCGCCGAGCGCGATCCGGCTGATCTTCCCTGGGCGCGCGTCGGAGCCGACATCGTCATCGAGTCCACCGGCTTCTTCACCGACGCCGAGCAGGCGGGCAAGCACCTGGCCGCGGGCGCCAAGAAGGTCATCATCTCCGCGCCTGCCAAGGGCGAGGACATCACGATCGTCATGGGCGTGAACGACGACAAGTACGACCCGGCCGTGCACAACATCATCTCGAACGCGTCGTGCACCACGAACTGCCTGGCGCCCATGGCCAAGGCCATCGACGACGCCTTCGGCATCGAGCGCGGGCTCATGACCACGATCCACGCGTACACGAACGACCAGAAGATCCTCGACTTCCCGCACAGCGACCTGCGCCGCGCTCGCGCCGCCGCACTCAACATGATCCCCACGAGCACGGGTGCTGCCAAGGCCATCGGCCTGGTCATGCCGCACCTCAAGGGCAAGCTCGACGGCTACGCGATGCGCGTTCCCGTGCCCACGGGCTCGGCCACCGACCTCACCGTCGAGCTGCGCACCGCGGCCACCAAGGAGGAGGTCAATGCGGTGGTCAAGGCTGCGGCCGAGTCAGCTCCGCTCAAGGGCTTCCTGAAGTACACCGAGGACCCGATCGTGTCGACCGACATCGTCACCGACCCTGCGTCCTGCATCTTCGACGCCGGCCTCACCAATGCCAATGGCAACCTCGTCAAGGTCGTCGGCTGGTACGACAACGAGTGGGGCTACTCCAACCGGCTGATCGACCTCGCGTCGCTCGTCGGCTCGAAGCTCTAGGACGCCACGGTGAAGTCCCTCGACGACCTCCAGGTCGCCGGGCGAACCGTGCTGGTTCGCGCTGATTTCAACGTGCCGCTGGCCGATGGCCCTGATGGGACGCGGGTCATCACCGATGACGGCCGCATCCAGGCTGCACTGCCCACCCTGCGCGCCCTGCGCGAGGCCGGCGCACGCATCGTGGTGGTTGCGCACCTGGGACGGCCCAAGGGCGTGCCCAGCGAGGCCCTGAGCCTGCAGCCGGTCGCCGATCGCCTCAGCGAGCTGCTCGATGACGATGTCGAGATCGCCGATGACATCACCGGGCCGCACGCGCGGGCGATGGTGAACGCGCTCGAGCCCGGCGGCGTGGTGCTGCTGGAGAACATCCGCTTCGATGCGCGTGAGACGAGCAAGGATGCTGCCGAGCGTGCAGCCATGGCAGCCGAGCTCGCCGGCCTGGCCGATCTGTATGTGGCCGAGGGCTTCGGTGTCGTCCATCGCGAGCAGGCCTCGGTCACCGATGTCGCACGCCTGCTGCCCAATGCAGCTGGGCGCCTGGTGCACAAGGAGGCGACCGTCTTCGGAGCCCTGCTCGCCGACCCCGCGCGTCCCTACGTCGTCGTGCTCGGTGGCTCGAAGGTGAGCGACAAGCTCGGCGTCATCGGCAACCTGATCACGCGGGTCGACCGACTGCTCATCGGCGGGGGCATGGCCTTCACGTTCCTGGCAGCGCAGGGGCACAAGGTCGGCAGCTCGCTCCTCGAGGCCGACCAGATCCCGACGGTCCAGGGCTTCATCGAGCAGGCCGCCGCCCGTGGCGTCGAGCTGTTGATCCCCACGGATGTCGTCATCGCCGACAGCTTCTCGGCGATTGCGGACACGCGCGTCGTGGCTGCCGATGCCATCCCCGACGGCTGGATGGGCCTGGACATCGGCCCCGACACCACTGCGGCCTTCGCAGCGGCCATCGCGGATGCCGGCACCGTCGTCTGGAACGGCCCGATGGGCGTGTTCGAGATGGCGCCGTTCGCGGCCGGCACTCGGGGCGTGGCTGAGGCCATGATCACCAGTCGCGGCATGACCGTCGTCGGCGGCGGTGACTCGGCCGCGGCCATCCGCGTGCTGGGACTCGACGAGTCTGCGTTCTCCCACATCAGCACCGGTGGTGGCGCCAGTCTTGAATTCCTGGAGGGTAAGGAACTCCCCGGGCTCACTGTGCTCGAGGAGAACTGATGGCCAAGCACGAACGCAAGCCGCTCATCGCCGGCAACTGGAAGATGAACCTCAACCACTTCGAAGCCCTGGCCCTGGTGCAGAAGCTCGCCTTCGCCCTGAACGAGGATGACTTCGCCTCGGCTGACGTCGTGGTGCTGCCGCCCTTCACCGACATCAGGTCGGTGCAGACCCTGATCGAGGGCGACAAGTACGACATCGCCTATGGGGCCCAGGATGTCTCGCAGCACGCCTCGGGCGCCTACACCGGCGAGATCGCAGCGAGCATGCTCGCCAAGCTCGGCTGCACCTATGTCGCCGTGGGCCACAGCGAGCGCCGCCAGTTCCACGGCGAGACCGACGCCCTCGTCAACGCGAAGGCACGCGCCGCGATCGGCGCCGAGATCACCCCCATCGTGTGCGTGGGCGAGGGCCTGGAGATCCGCCAGGCCGGCAATCACGTGCCCTATGTGCTCGAGCAGCTCGACGGCTCCCTGACCGGGCTGTCAGCTGACGAGGTGGCCGCACTGGTCGTGGCCTACGAGCCGGTGTGGGCCATCGGCACTGGCGAGGTCGCCACGCCTGACGACGCCCAGGAGGTCTGCCGGGCCATCCGCGTGCGCATCGGCGAGCTCCATGGCGTCGAGGCCGCGGGAGCGGTGCGGATCCTGTACGGCGGCTCGGTCAAGAGCAGCAACATCGCCGGCATCATGGACCGCGTCGACGTCGACGGTGTGCTCGTGGGCGGGGCGAGCCTGGACCCCGACGACTTCGTGGGGATCATCCGGTTCCGGCTGCACCCTGCTGCCTGAGGCGCCTGATCTATACTGATCGCCTCACGTCGATTCGGAGTCTGATTTGCTCACCATCGTCACGATCGCGCTCGCGGTCGTGCTCATCGTCACCAGCATCCTGCTCATCGTGCTGATCCTGCTGCACCGAGGCAAGGGTGGCGGGCTGTCCGACCTGTTCGGCGGCGGAGTGAGCTCGTCCATCGGAGGGTCCTCGGTCGCCGAGCGCAACCTCGATCGCATCACCGTGGCCCTGGGCCTCATCTGGGCGGCGTCGATCGTCGGCGTCGGCCTGCTCGTCCGCACTGGCGCCTAGCCCAGTTCGCTCAACTCCTGGAGGAAGACAACATGGCTGGTGGCAGTGCGATTCGTGGCAGTCGCGTCGGGGCAGGCCCGATGGGCGAGGCCGAGCGCGGCGAGGCGGCACCCCGCATCTGGATCTCGTTCTGGTGCTCGCGCAAGCATGAGTCCCGTCCGAGCTTCGCCTCCGACGCCGCGATCCCCGAGGAGTGGGACTGCCCGCGCTGCGGCCTGCCGGCCGGCACGGACAAGGACAACCCCCCGGCACCGCCCAAGATCGAGCCGTACAAGACGCACCTGGCCTACGTGAAGGAGCGCCGCTCCGATGTCGACGGCGCCGCGATCCTCGACGAGGCGATCAGCAAGCTCCGGGGCAGCGGCTTCTAGCAGCCGGCTCCCGCATCGCTCACACTCCCGGTCGACCGAAGTCGGCCGGGAGTTCGCATGCCGCATCCTCGTCGACCAGCACGAGCGTCTGCTGGGCTGCGCGGATGCCGCTCGCCGGGACCTGCAGGGGTCCGGCATGCTCATCGAGCGTCAGGCGCACTGCCGTCGCCTTGCTCGTGCCCGAGGCCAGGATCAGCGACTGCCGCGCCGTGTTCAGCGTGGCCAGGCTCATCGAGACTCGCGTGGGCGGGGGCTTGGGAGCGTGGTGCACAGCGACGACGTCGCCGTCGACATGGATCGCCGGGTGCTCGGGGAACAGCGACGCCACATGCGCATCGGGACCGATGCCCAGCAGGACGACATCGAACTCGGGGATCGTGCCCGCGCCGGCCGTGCGCAGGGCCTGCGCATAGGCCGCGGCGGCGTCCTCGGGTGAGGCCGACGCGTCGGGCCCGGCGATGGCATGGACGCGGTCACGGGGGATGGCCACGCTGTCGATGAGTGCGGCGCGTGCACCCGTGTCATTGCGATCCGCGTCTCCCGCAGGCAGGTAGCGCTCATCGCCCCACCACAGGTGGATGCGGCGCCAGTCGACTGCGGTCACCGATGGGCTGGCAGCCAGCGCGACGAGCACTGCGGTGCCGATGCCGCCTCCGGTGAGCACGACATGCGCGATGCCGCGCTGCTCCTGGGCCTCGACGATGGCGGCGACGAGGCGGCCAGCGGCGGCCTCGCCCAGGGCATCTGCGTCGGCATGGCGCAGGACATCGAAACTCGTCATATCTCCAGAGTAGTGATGACCTGGCCGTACATGTCGTCCGGATCGAGGCGTCGCAGCTCCTCGGCGATGAGCGCCGAGAGCGACCGGCGCGCGAGCGTGATCTGCGCCTCGGCGCGGCCAGGACGCACGATGCACGCGGTCTTCTCGTCCTGGCGCGTGATCGACATCAGGCCGTCCGCCAGGTCGATGGACACCGACGAGATCCCCAGGGCGTCGTTCCACACGGTCTCCACGGTGGCTCCGAACTGCTGGCCGAGCCAGGCGCCGAGCAGGATGACACTCGGGTTGTTGCGCTCGCCCTCGACCCGGACATGACGCACATCGCCGAGCGGCGCATCGAAGGCCGCAGCGAGCACGGAGCGCCACTGCGTGCAGCGAGCCCAGGCCAGGTCGGTGTCGCCTGGCTGGTAGCCGCGCTTGAGCACGCGCAGTGCCTCCCACGGGTCCTGAGCACCGGCTGCGTCGGTGATGCGACGCTGCGAATGACGTCCGATGGGGTCGTCGGCGGGGTGCGCCGGTGCATCGCCGGGCCAGTAGGCCACGACTGGGGTGTCGGGCAGCAGCAGCGGGATCGCGACGGAGTTGCCGTGCTCGGCGAGCTCGCCGCGCAGCCGCAGCACGGCGACCTCGCCTGGGCCGTCGTCACCGCCGACGCTGATCTCGGCATCGAGCTGGGACACCCGGGCGTCGGCACGAGGGATGAGCGTGATGATGCGCATGGGGTGCTGCCGGGCCACCGCAGCAGCCGCGCCGGTGGCATCGGACTGGGTGTCCTCATCGGCGATGATGAGCAGGGTCAGCACCATCCCGGTGGTGGGCGAGCCGAGGCGATGACGCTCGGCGTTGATGGCTGCGGCCACGGCGCCGCCGCTCGTCTGTTCGAGCCTGATCATGGCCGCCTCCAGGCGCGTCCGTCGCGGGCGAGCATCTCGTACTGCACCTGCGGACCCCAGCCGCCGGATGCGTACTGGTCGGGCTGTCCCTGCTCGGCCCAGTAGTCCAGCACCGGGTCCAGGATCGTCCAGCCGAGCTCGACCTCGACATGCCGGGGGAACAGCGGGGGATCGCCGATGAGCACGTCGAGGATCAGCCGCTCGTAGGCCTCGGGGCTGGACTCGGTGAAGGCCTCGCCGTACTGGAAGTCCATCGTGACATCGCGCACCTCGATCGAGGAGGTGTCCGGGACCTTCGAGCCGAACCGCACCGTGATGCCCTCATCGGGCTGGATCCGGAACACGAGCGCGTTGTTGCCGAGCTCCTGCACCGCCTCCGCCAGGAACGGCAGGTGCGGCGCGCGCTTGAAGACCACTGCGACCTCGGTGACGCGGCGTCCGAGTCGCTTGCCGGTGCGCAGGTAGAAGGGGACGCCGGCCCAGCGCCGGTTGTCGATGTCGACGCGCATGGCAGCGAAGGTCTCGGTGTGCGAGCTGGGGTCGATGCCCTCCTCCTGCAGGTAGCCGACGACGGGCGTCCCGCCCTGCCACCCGGCGGCGTACTGGCCGCGGGCGGTGTGCGCCGCCAGGTCCTTGGGCAGGCGGACGGCCGAGAGCACCTTCTCCTTCTCGGCGCGCACCTCCGCAGCCGCGAAGGTCAGCGGCTCCTCCATGGCCGTGAGCGCCAGGAGCTGCAGCAGGTGGTTCTGGATCACGTCGCGCGCTGCGCCGATGCCGTCGTAGTACCCGGCACGGCCGCCGATGCCGATGTCCTCGGCCATGGTGATCTGGACGTTGTCGACGTAGTTGCTGTTCCACAGCGGCTCGAACATCTCATTGGCGAAGCGCACCGCCAGGATGTTCTGGACCGTCTCCTTGCCCAGGTAGTGATCGATGCGGAACACCGAGCCGGTGTCGAACACGGTGCCGACGAGGGCATTGAGCTCCTGAGCCGACTTCAGGTCGTGGCCGAAGGGCTTCTCGATGACGACGCGCCGCCAGGCGTCGGGCGTGTTCGCCGCCAGCCCCGACGTCTTGAGGTGCTCGAGCACGACCGGGAACAGGCCGGGCGGGATGGACAGGTAGAAGGCGTGGTTGCCACCGGTGCCGCGCTGCTCGTCGAGTTCGGCGACGACCCTGGAGAGCTCGTCGTAGGCGGCGGGGTCGCCCAGATCGCCGGCGACGAAGCGGATGCCCTCGCACAGCTGCTGCCAGGTCTCCTCCCGGAAGGGCGTGCGTGCGTGCTCGCGCACGGAGTCGTGCACGATCTGCGCGAAGTCCTCATCGGCCCAGTCGCGCCGGGCGAACCCGACGAGGCTGAAGCCTGGCGGCAGGAAGCCGCGGTTGGCCAGGTCGTAGATCGCCGGCATGACCTTCTTGCGCGCCAGGTCGCCGGTGACGCCGAACAGGACCATGCCGCACGGGCCGGCGATGCGCGGCAGCCGCTGGTCGAGGGGACTGCGCAGGGGGTTGCTCATGGTGATCCTCGCCCGTCGCTAGACGATCGCGTCCATCGCGGCCTGCACGGTCGCCCGCAACTGCTCCCAGGCGTCGATGAACTTCTGCACTCCTTCGAGCTCGAGGGCGTCGCACACCTCCTGCTGCTGGATGCCGAGCGCGCTGAGCGCAGCCCAGACCTCCGCGGACTCCGCTGCGCGGCCGGAGACCTGGTCGCCGGCGAAGACGCCGTGGTCGGCGACGGCATCCATGGTGGCCTGGGGCATGGTGTTGACGGTGCCGCGCACGGCGAGGTCGATGACATAGCGCGTGTCGTCGTAGGCAGGGTCCTTGACGCCGGTTGAGGCCCACAGCGGTCGCTGCGGACGGGCGCCCTTGGCGGCGAGCAGCGCCCAGGCGTCGAGGTCGAGCCGCTCCTGGAATCGCTCGTAGGCCAGACGGGCATTGGCGATGGCGGCCTTGCCGCGCAGGGCCATGGCATGCGGAGTGCCGAGCGCGTCGAGCTGGCGGTCGACGTCGGTGTCGACCCGGCTGACGAAGAAGGAGGCGACCGAGTGGATGCCAGCGAGATCGTGGCCGTGCTTCGCGGCCAGGCTCAGGCCCTCCTCGTAGGCGGTGATGACGGCGTCGTAGCGCTGGACGGAGAAGATCAAGGTGACGTTCACGCTGATGCCGTGACCGATGGTCTGGGTGATCGCCGGCAGGCCCGCGAGGGTTGCCGGGATCTTGATGAGCAGGTTCGGGCGGTCGATGAGAGCCCACAGCAGACGTGCCTGCTCCACTGTGGCATGCGTATCGTGGGCGAGCCTGGGATCGACCTCGATCGACACACGGCCGTCGACGCCGCCGGATGCCTGGTAGTCGCTGAGCAGCACATCGCACGCGGCGCGGACGTCGTCCGTCGTGAGCTGCTGGATGATGAGGTCGACGTCGAGCCCCTGACGAGCACGGTTCTCGAGGTCGGCCGCGTAGTCTGCGGCGCCCTTGGAGATGGCTGCCTCGAAGATCGATGGGTTCGACGTGACGCCTCGCACGCAGTGCGTGGCCACCAGGCCGGCCAGGCTTCCGGTGGTGAGTCGCGAGCGGCTCAGGTCGTCGAGCCAGATCGACACACCCGCGTCGGTGAGCTCCTGCAGTGCTTGCGTGGCCATGCCGTCTCCTGACTCAGTGGTTCATGCGTGGTCGTGCATCGACGCCCGTGCTGCGGCCACGATGGCCTCAACGGTGATGCCGAACTCGGCGAACAGCACCGTGTCGGCGGCGCTGGCGCCGAAGTGGTCGAGCCCGATGACGCGGCCGCGGTCGCCGACGTACTTCCACCAGCCCAGGGTCGCGCCGGCCTCGACGGAGACACGGGCGCGCACACTCGGCAGCAGCACGGCATCGCGGTAGGCCTCGTCCTGCTCGTCGAACCACTCCAGGCAGGGCATCGAGACGACCCGGCTCGCGATGCCGTCGGCGAGCAGCGATGCATGCGCACGCACGGCCAGCTGCACCTCGGATCCGGTGGCCAGGAGCAGCACCTGGGGTGCTGGTGCATCGGCGACGACGTAGGCGCCTCGGCGCAGGCCGGCCATGGCGTCGGCCGGGGCGGTCAG
>JAQTXL010000016.1 GCA_028688835.1 Candidatus Nanopelagicales bacterium
CTTCCAGGCCGACGAGGACTTCCGCGGTCGCCTGGTCGACATCCTGGGCATGTCGGAGGCCCTCGGCGAGTTCCTCGTGCTGCATCCCGAGCAGTGGGGCGTGCTGGCTGACGGCGAGGCGCTGGCAGCGGCTCCCGTCGCGCGCCAGGTGCGGGCCGAGCTCCTGACTGCCGTCGGTGCCGACCCGGGCAGCGAGCTGCCTCGCGCCGCGAGCGATGCCACCGAGACCCTCGATGCCCTGCGCATCGCCTATCGACGCGAACTGCTGGGCATCGCCTCGCGCGACCTCTCGCAGCTGGCCCCCATGACGGCGGTCGCCTCCTGGTTGACCGACCTCGCGGACGCCGTGCTCGAGGCCGGAGTCGCGATCGCCCGCGCCGGGCTCCCCGTTGACGCAGCTGACTGCCGGATCGCCGTCATCGGCATGGGCAAGTGCGGTGCGCGCGAGCTCAACTACGTGAGCGATGTCGACGTCATCTTCGTGGCCGAGGCGGTCGATGGTGATGACGATGCCG
This sequence comes from Candidatus Nanopelagicales bacterium, assembly GCA_028688835.1. GTDB lineage: Bacteria > Actinomycetota > Actinomycetes > S36-B12 > S36-B12 > UBA11398. The sequence goes on from JAQTXL010000016.1 coordinate 516, forward strand.
CACTGCGCACGGCCACCCTGCTGGCCAAGGGCCTGATGCGCGCGTGCAACGAGCCCACGCGCGAAGGCTCGATCTGGGAGGTCGACCCGAACCTGCGTCCCGAGGGCAAGCAGGGCGCACTCGTGCGCACGCTTGCCTCGCACGTGGGGTACTACGAGCGCTGGGCCAAGACCTGGGAGTTCCAGGCACTGCTCAAGGCACGTGCCTGTGCAGGGGATCGCGAGCTCGGTGAGCGCTATGTCGAGGCGATCGCGCCGTTCGTCTGGAGCGCGGCTGACCACGAGGGCTTCGTCGAGGACGCCCAGGCGATGCGCCGCCGGGTCGAGGCGCACATCCCCGCGCGCATCGGCGAGCGTGAGCTCAAGCTCGCGCCGGGCGGCCTGCGCGATGTCGAGTTCTCCGTGCAGCTGCTGCAGCTCGTGCACGGTCGCAGTGATGTCATGCTGCGCAGCGCATCGACCATGGTGGCGCTCGAGGCACTGGCCACGTGGGGCTATGTCGGTCGCACCGATGCCTCGACCCTCGGTGATGCCTACGCCTTCCTGCGCACGCTCGAGCATCGCATCCAGCTGCACCGGTTGCGGCGCACGCACACGATGCCGGACTCGCCCGTCGAACTGCGTCGGCTGGGTCGATCGATGGGCTACCGCACCGACCCTGTCACCGAGCTCGTCGAGGTATGGCGGAGGCATGCACGCGAGGTTCGCCGGCTGCACGAGAAGCTCTTCTACCGGCCGCTGCTCCTCGCTGTCGCGCGCCTTGACGCCGGCGCTGCGCGCCTGACGCCGCAGGCTGCGGAGGAGCGGCTCCATGCGCTCGGCTACCAGGACCCGGCTGGGGCCCTGCGTCACCTTGAGGCCCTCACCACCGGTGTGAGCCGCCGTGCGTCGATCCAGCGCACCCTGCTGCCGGTGATGCTCGGCTGGTTCGCCGATGCACCCGAGCCCGACGGCGGCCTGCTCGGCTTCCGCCGGGTGAGCGAGGCGCTGGGCTCCACCCACTGGTACCTCGGCCTGCTGCGCGACGAGTCCGCTGCTGCGGAGCGGATGGCGCGCCTGCTCGCCAGCAGTCGCTATGCAACCGACCTCCTGCTGCGCGCACCCGAGAGCGTGGCGATGCTCGCCGATGACGTCGAGCTCGCGCCACGGCAGCGCGCCGTGCTGCTGGCCGAGGCGTCTGCCGCGGTCGCGCGTCATGACGACGCTGACGGCGGTGTCGCCGCGGTGCGGGCCCTGCGCCGCCGCGAGCTCTTCCGCATCTCGGCAGCCCAGCTGCTCCACCTCGTCGATGTCGATGAGGCGGGACTTGCGCTCACCGATGTCGCCGCTGCGACTGTGGCGGGCGCCCTCGATGTCGCGCTGCGGGCGACCGCTGAGGAGCACGGCGCAGCGCTGCCGATGTCGTTCGCCGTGATCGCGATGGGTCGCTTCGGCGGTGCGGAGCTCGGGCTGGGCAGCGACGTCGACGTCATGTTCGTCTACGAGCCCCATCCGGGAGCCGATGAGGAGCAGGTCGGCCGGCTTGCGTTCCAGGTCGCCAATGACCTGCGCACGCGCCTCATGGCGCCGAGCAATGACCCGCAGCTCGACGTCGACGCCGACCTGCGACCGGAGGGTCGGCAGGGCGCGCTCGTGCGATCGCTCGAGTCGTACGCCGCCTACTACGCCCGCTGGTCTGCAGGATGGGAGTCGCAGGCACTGCTGCGCGCGGCGTTCGTCGCTGGCGATGCTGACCTCGGTGCGCGGTTCGAGCAGCTCATCGAGCCGCTGCGCTACCCCGAGGCCGGGCTGGACGCCCAGCAGGTGCGCGAGATCCGCAGGATCAAGGCGCGCATGGAGTCCGAGCGGCTCCCGCGCGGCGCCGACCCGTCGCTGCATATCAAGCTCGGGCGCGGAGGCTTGAGCGATGTCGAGTGGGTCGCGCAGCTGCTCCAGCTGCAGCATGCGCATGTGATCCCGGAGCTGCGCACGACGCGGACCATCGAGGCGCTCGAGGCCGCGAGCGAGCGTGGCCTGCTCGCCCACGAGGATGCCGATGCCCTGCGGACCTCGTGGCAGTTCGCGTCGCGGATCCGCGACGCGGTGATGCTCGTGCGCGCGCATGCGTCCGACTCCGTGCCGACTGACCTCCGTGAGCTGCGCGGCATCGCCTACGTGCTGGGCTACGGCCCCGACGAGTCCGGCCGCGTGCTCGAGGACTACCGCCGGGTCACGCGCCGGGCACGCAATGTCGTGGAACGGGTGTTCTACGAGTCGGAGTGACTAGCCGACCCGACGACCCACGGGGGAGGCCGCCAGGAACTGGAAGCTGTCGCGCTTGTACGGGCGCAGGAAGCGGTCGCAGGGGCCGCCGATGTCGGGGTCGAGGCGGTGGCAGATGGCCGAGCCTGCGCGGTTGTGGGTGAAGAAGAAGCCTGCCGACCAGTACTGGTTCATGTCGAGCACCATGGCGCGGCGCACGCCCGAGGCGACGAGGGTGTCGGCGAGGGTCTGGGCCGACAGCGCCTGCCCGATGACGTAGACGAGGCTGCCATCGGCGCGCTGACCCATGCCCGCCCGCCAGGCCAGGTTCTCCTTGTCGGTCGTGGCTCCCCACGTGGTGCTGTAGCCGGGGCTGTTCACCTTCGACTGCCCGTTGGCGACGATGAGGTCGAGGTTCTGCCGCACGGCCAGCACCTCGGGCGTGAGCTCGGCGGGTCCCGACCAGCGCCCGATGGTCAGGTGGCCGTCGCGGGTGAAGACTGCCGAGGCCCGGCCCTTCTCCAGCGGCTTCACCATCACGCCGTCGTAGTAGTAGCCGCCTCGGGTGTCGTCGAGCCGGAAGGCGCCGTTGGTGTTGGCCATGACCAGCGGCCAGTACTCCTGGGGCAGGGCGCCGTTGAACGGGTTCGGCCCGCCCTTGGGCTCCTCGCTGCCCGGGATGAACATGGCCGTGGTCAGGCTGGTGTCGATCCACATCGCGGTGGCGTAGTACGCCGTGTGCACCGTGTCCGTGCGCACTCGCGTGACGTAGACCGCCGGCGAACCGGCGACCTTGTTGCCCACCGGCTGCCAGACCCCCTCGAGCGGCTCGGGCTGGGACACCGGGGAGATGAGCGCTTCGGGCGGCGTGAGATGAGCCACCGAGCCATCGGTGGGCACCGGGCTCGCGGATGGCTGGGGGATGGGCCCCAGCGTGAAGGCCGGGGTGGCCGAGGCGGCTGCAGTCGCGGTCGGCTGCGGTGCCGTCGTGGGGGCAGCCGTCAGTGTCGGTGTCGGCGCGGACGTGGGCGTGGATGTCGGGGTTGCGATGTCCGCACTGCCGTCACCATTGCCGATCTGCGCTGAGACGGTCGGCTTGCCGCCGACCTCGGGCTTGCTGATGTACGCGTAGTAGAAGTCCTCGAGCTTGGCCACGACAGCGCCGAGGTTGTGGTCGCGCATCCAGGTCGCGGCGACCACCTGGATCGGCTCGTCCGGGCTGGCCTTCGCACTCTGGAAGATCGACCAGCCGACGAACGCGAGTCCGGCGGCGATCACGACGACGATGAGCAGGAGCGCCCTGCGGATCCACCGCATCATGGGGGCTCAGGCGCTCCGGGCGCTGCGGCAGGGGGCGGACAGCCCTCGCGATCGTGCATCACCCATGCTCGCGATCCTGCCACAGGGGCAAGCAGAAGGGGCGGACCCGAAGGCCCGCCCCCGCTGTCGGCGCGCGAGGCGAATCGCTGCCGATGACGCTGCTAGATGTCGTAGTACAGGTTGAACTCGTACGGGTGCGGACGCAGCTGGATCGGCAGGATCTCGTTGGTGCGCTTGTAGTCGATCCAGGTCTCGATCAGGTCGATCGGGAAGACGCCGCCGGCCTGCAGGTACTCGTTGTCGCGCTCGAGGGCATCGAGTGCCTCGGAGAGCGAGCCGGGGACCTGCGGGATCGCAGCGTGCTCGTCCGGCGGGAGCTCGTAGAGGTCCTTGTCGACGGGTGCGAGCGGCTCGATCTTGTTCTTGATGCCGTCGAGGCCGGCCATGAGCTGCGCCGCGAAGGCGAGGTAGGGGTTGGCCGACGGGTCAGGCACGCGGAACTCGATGCGCTTGGCCTTGGGGGAGTTGCCGGTCACCGGGATGCGGATGCAGGCAGAGCGGTTGCGCGCCGAGTAGACCAGGTTCACCGGAGCCTCGAAGCCGGGCACGAGGCGGTGGTAGCTGTTGACCGTGGGGTTGGTGAAGGCCAGCAGCGACGGCGCGTGGTGCAGCAGGCCGCCGATGTACCAGCGTGCGATGTCCGAGAGGCCGCCGTAGCCGCGCTCGTCGTAGAACAGCGGCTTGCCGTCCTTCCACAGCGACTGGTGGCAGTGCATGCCCGAGCCGTTGTCGCCGAACAGGGGCTTGGGCATGAACGTCGCGCTCTTGCCATGGGCCCAGGCGGTGTTCTTGATGATGTACTTGAAGAGCATGACCTCGTCGGCTGCGTGCTGCAGCGTGTTGAAGACGTAGTTGATCTCGCCCTGGCCGGCGGTGCCGACCTCATGGTGCGAGCGCTCGACCTTCAGGCCGACCTCGATGAGGTTCAGCACCATCTCGTCGCGGATGTCGGCGAAGTGGTCGACCGGCGGGACGGGGAAGTAGCCGCCCTTGTAGGGAGTCTTGTAGCCCTTGTTGCCACCCTCCTCCTTGCGGCCGGTGTTCCAGGCACCCTCGATGGAGTCGATGTGGTAGTACGACTCGTGCTGGTTGGAGTCGTAGCGGATGTCGTCGAAGACGTAGAACTCGGCCTCGGGCCCGAAGTAGACGGTGTCGGCGATGCCGGTCGACGCCAGGTAGGCCTCGGCCTTGGCGGCGATGCTGCGCGGATCGCGGGCGTACGGCTCATTGGTGTACGGATCGACGATCGAGAAGATGATGACGAGGGTCTTGGCCGGGCGGAACGGGTCGACGAACGCTGACGTCGGGTCCGGGATCAGCTTCATGTCGGACTCGTGGATCGCCTGGAAGCCGCGGATCGACGAGCCGTCGAACATCAGGCCGTCCTCGAAGACGCTCGCATCGAAGGCTGCGGCCGGCATGTTGAAGTGCTGCATCACACCGGGCAGGTCGATGAAGCGGACGTCGATGAACTCGACGCCTTCGTCCTTGATGTACGTGAACACTTCCTGGGCGTTCTGGAACATGACACCTCCTGCACCGTTGGGTGCGTCTCGTCGCCCCGATGGGGCTTCGCCTCGCGAATGGGCACCAGGCCCGGGAACAGATGCAACCTTAGTAGGGCCGGATTCTGGTGTCCCAGCCCGCGTGTTACGTCTGCGTTAACGCGCGCTACGGTGCCCCGATGAGCGTGCAACTGCCCGGCGAGGTCGCCAGTCTGGGCCGCCGGGTCGCGGCCATCACCATCGACTGGTTCGCGAGCCTGTTCGTGGCCACGCTGTTCAACTCCTGGATGGCAGCCCGCTCCGGGGGCCCCGACTACGTCATCGGCGCCGACCCGATCACCCCGCTCATCGTGTTCTTCGTCGAGGTGCTCTTCTTCACGTGGGTGTTCGCCAGCAGCTTCGGGCAGCGGCTCGTGGGCGTGCAGGTGCTGGCCCTCGACGGATCTCGGCTGGCGCTGTGGCGCATCGCCGTGCGCACGCTGCTCATCTGCCTGGTGATCCCTGCGGTCATCTTCGACGGCCAGGGACGCGGACTGCATGATCGTGCGGTCGGCAGCGTTGCGCTGCGCCGCACTGCGGCCTAGGCGCCGCGGCGGCGCCGGACCTGGCGCGAGCTCGCCGGCATCGGGCCCTTGGGCACCGGCATCGCACCGCCGACCGAGCTCACGGCATCAAGACGCCGGCGCATCTCGGTGATCTCGCCACCGCGCAGGTTGCGCGGCAGCTTGTTGAGGGAGCGCTGAAGCTTGCTCAGCGTGATCTGGCCTGGCTCGTCGCCCACCTGGATCTCGTAGATCGGCACATCGGGCACCCAGCGCGCGGTCTTCTTGCGCTCGGTCGCCAGCATCGGCACGACGCGGCTGCTGGGGCCTTCGGAGATGAGGATGACGCCGGGCTTGCCGACGACGCGGCTGATGAGGTCCTGGTTGCGGTTCACCGCGATGCCCGGCGTCACCTGCCATCCGCCGCGCAGCTGCTGGGCAACCGCGGCGGCCGCTCCCGGCTGCCCCTCGATCTGCGAGTATGCCGCGGACATCGCCCGACGGCTGAACCAGAACACCGCGACGATCAGGCCTGCGGGGATGCCGAGCAGGAAGGCGCTGAGCCAGTTGAGGAAGTACGCGACCGGCACGGCGACGACGATGAAGCCCGCCAGGAAGAAGCCGAGCACCTCGAGGAGCAGGAGGCGATGGACCTTCTGGGTCATCGCCCAGTTCTGGGTGATCGTGCCGAGGGACTTGCGCAGTCGCGTGAACATAGGAACCGATCGTATTGGTGGTTGTGGGGATACGGGGCTAGCGGGCCGCGATGGCCTGCTCATAGAGGCGTCCGGCCCGGTAGCTGGAGCGCACGAGCGGGCCGCTGAGCACGCCGGCGAAGCCCAGCTGCTCGGCCGCGGCCTGGAGCTCGACGAACTCCTCGGGGCGCACCCACCGCTCGACCGGGTGGTGGCGGTTCGTGGGCCGCAGGTACTGGGTGATCGTGATGAGCTCGCACCCGGCGTCGTGCAGGTCGTGCAGCGCCTGGGTGATCTCGGCCGGCTCCTCGCCCAGGCCCAGGATCAGGTTGCTCTTGGTGACCATGCCGGCGGCACGGGCCCGGCTGATGACCTCGAGGCTGCGGCCGTAGTCGAACGCCGGGCGGATGCGCTTGAAGATGCGCGGCACGGTCTCGAGGTTGTGGGCGAACACCTCGGGGGCTGCATCGAACACCTGCTGCAGCAGGGCAGCACGACCGGAGAAGTCAGGCACGAGCACCTCGATGCGGGTGCCGGGGTTGAGCTCGCGGATGGCCCTGATGGTCTCCGACCACAGCCAGGCGCCCTCGTCGTCGAGGTCGTCGCGGGTCACGCCCGTGACCGTGGCGTAGCGCAGCTGCATGGTGCGCACCGACTCCGCGACGCGTCGCGGCTCATCGCGATCGAGCGGGGCCGGCTTGCCGGTGTCGATCTGGCAGAAGTCGCAGCGACGCGTGCACTGCTCGCCGCCGATGAGGAAGGTGGCCTCGCGGTCCTCCCAGCACTCGTAGATGTTGGGGCAGCCGGCCTCCTGGCACACGGTGTGCAGTCCCTCGGACTTCACGAGCTCGCGGATCTGCAGGTACTCGGGGCCGGTGCGCAGGCGGGTGCGGATCCAGCTGGGCTTGCGCTCGATGGGCACCTCGGCATTGCGTGCCTCGATGCGCAGCATGCGCCGGCCGTCGGGCGCAGTCTCGCTGAACAGCGCGTCGGTGCTCACGAGGCGGTCTCCGGGAGGACGAGGGCCAGGTGCGACTCGACCAGCGGGAGCACCTCGAGCACGCTGACATCGCGGCCGAGCTCGTGGCTCAGCGACGTCACCTCGGCGTCCTTGATGCCGCAGGGCACGATGCGGTCGAACCAGCTCATGTCGCAGTCGCAGTTGAGGGCGAAGCCGTGCATCGTGACGCCTTCGGCGACCCGGATGCCGATCGCTGCGATCTTGCGCTCGGGGCCGCGGTCGTCGGCCTGGATCCACACGCCGCTGCGACCCTTGACCTGCGCGGTCGACACGCCCAGATCGGCGCACACGGCGATGAGCATGCGCTCCAGGCGGCGCACATGCGCGATGACGTCGATCTTGCTGCCCAGGCGGATGATCGGGTAGCCCACGAGCTGGCCCGGGCCGTGCCAGGTGATCTTGCCGCCGCGGTCGACATCGACCACGGGCGTTCCGTCGAAGGGGCGCTCGAACGCCTCGGTGCGCCGACCTGCCGTGTAGACCGACTGGTGCTCGAGCAGCAGCACGGTGTCGGTGCGGGCGCCGCTCACGACCTCGGCATGCACCGCACGCTGCAGATCCCAGCCCTGCACGTAGTCGACCGCGGCCGGGCCGAAGCCCAGGCGCTGGATGTCGATGACGGCCGTCTGCACAGTGCTCATCGTAGGTCCAGCAGCTCCATGGCCCGGCTCGCGGTGCGGCGGCCGCTGACCATCGCACCCTGGATCGACCCGGTGTCGCGGTGGTCGCCGGCCACGAGCAGGCGCCCGAGCTCGATCGGCTGGCGCACGCGGAAGGGCGCCTCCATCGCGGGCAGCGCATAGGGGATCGCGTACGCGCCGACGGTCTGCCACCGCGCAGTCGGCACGCCGTGGATGCGCGCGAGGTGCTCGAGCACCTGCGCCTGGGCCTGGGCCGAGGTGTCGGTGCCCAGGGCCGAGGAGGACACCAGGACCTGGCCGGCCCCGGCGTAGGACGGTGCCGCGTGGGTGAGCACCACCGAGTTGATGACCGGCCCGCGCCGGGCGCCGTCGACCATGAGCAGCGCGTCTCCGCCGGTCAGCGCTCGGGCAGGGGAGTCGGCCAGGTGGTACCAGGTGGTGACGCTGCGACCGGCTGGGGCGTCCAGGCCGGGCACGAGCACGGCGGCCGCCTGGGGATCGGCGGCCACGATGATCACCCGTGCCCGCACGCGGCCGTCGTCGACGGTCGTGACGGACTTGTTGTTGATGCGCGCGACGCGGGTGCCCAGGCGCACAGTGCCCGCCGGGAGCGCCGCGTGCAGCTGCTCGGGGATCGCCTGCATGCCTGCTGCCGGAAGCGCCGGCGTGCCACGGACGAAGGAGCGCAGGACGAGGTCCATGAACCTGCGTGAGGTGTCCAGCCCGTCCTCGAGGAACACGCCGGTGAGGAACGGCGCGATCACGCTGTCGAGCAGGGGCCCCGAGACCCCCGCCTGCGCGAGGGCCTGACGCGCACTGATGTCGGGTGCCTGCTCGAGCTCGGTGATCGGGGCGCGGCTGGCATGCAGCGCATAGCGGACGAACCGGGCCTTGACCGCTGCGGAGCCGGTGGAGGTGCGCAGCGAGGCCAGTCCCCACGAGAGCCGGCGACGCGGGTCGCCGAGATGGGCGAGCTGGCCCGACGCGAGCCGGACGCCGATCCCGGCGGCCAGCGGCCGAAGCTCGAGGGCGGGCAGGTCGAGCACCCGTGCGGCCTCGGGGTAGGCGGGATTGAGCACCTGGAACCCGTGGTCGAGGGTCAGGCCGTCACGATGGTCGCTGCGCACCCGGCCACCGACCCGGTCGCCGGCCTCGAGCACGGTGACGTCGACGCCGTGGATGGCCAGGTGCCGTGCTGCCGACAGGCCGGCCAGCCCTGCGCCGATGATGACGACGTCAGCGCTCAAGACGACTGCCAGGCAGTCGTGATGGCAGCCTCGACCGTGGGGTCGGCCCAGGTGAAGCCCACGGACTCCAGGGCAGCGGGCAGCACGCGCGAGCTGCCGAGCACCTCGGTCGAGAACTCGCCGAGGGCGATCTTCAGGGCGATCGAGGGCACGGGCAGCAGGGTCGGCCGTCCCATGACGCGGCCCATGGCGGAGGTGACCTCGGCGTTGGTCATCGGAACCGGGCCGGTGAGGTTCACCGCGCCCGACAGGCGCGCATCGGTCAGGCACAGGGCCAGGGCCGAGACCTCGTCGCGCAGGGAGATCCAGGACCAGTACTGCCGGCCCGAGCCGAGCCTTCCGCCCACGCCCATGCGGAACAGGGGGAACATGCGCGCCCAGGCGCCGCCGCCGCGTGCCACGACGAGCCCGGTGCGGGCGCGCACGACGCGGATGCCCGCTGCAGCCGCAGGCTCGGTGGCAGCCTCCCAGGCCTTGACGACATCGGCCAGGAACCCGGAGCCTGCTGGGGCGGACTCGTCGACGGCGCGCTCGCCGGTGTCGCCGTACCAGCCGATGGCCGAGCCGGACACGAGCACGCGGGGGCCAGGCTCGAGCTGCAGCATCGCCCGCACGATCGTGTCGGTGCCGCGGGTGCGGCTCTCGAGGATCTCGCGCTTGTAGTCGTCGGTCCAGCGATGGTCGCCGACCCCGGCACCGGCCAGGTGGACGACACCGTCGATGCCCTGCAGGGCATCGAGATCGACCGTGCCGGCCGACGGATCCCAGCGGATCTCGTCGGGAGCCGCGGCGGCGCGGCGCACCAGGCGCTGCACCTCGTGCCCGTCAGCGCGCAGTCGTGGGACGAGGGCCGAGCCGATGAGGCCGGAGGCCCCGGTGACCGCGATGCGCATGTCGGCGGGCTACAGGCCGAGTTCAGCGTCGAAGGCAGCTTCTTCGAGCCGCTGCTTGACCGCCACCAGGAAGCGAGCGGCATCGGCGCCGTCGACGAGGCGGTGGTCGTAGGTGAGCGAGAGGTACATCATCGAGCGGATCGCGATGACGTCCTGGCCGGTGGCGTCGGGGACGACCACGGGGCGCTTGGCGATGGCGCCGGTACCGAGGATCGCCACCTGCGGCTGGTTGATGATCGGGGTGTCGAACAGGGCGCCGCGGCTGCCGGTGTTCGTGATGGTGAAGGTGCCACCGCTCAGCTCGTCAGGGGCGACCTTGCTGGCACGCGTGCGATCGGCGAGGTCGGCGATGCTGCGCGACAGGCCTGCGATGTTGAGGTCGCCTGCGTTGCGGATCACCGGCACGAGCAGTCCGCGATCGGTGTCGACGGCGATGCCGAGGTTCTCGGTGTCGTGGTAGGTGATGGTGCCCTCGGCCATGTCGATCGAGGCATTGACCATCGGGAACTGCTTCAGTGCCTCGATGGCCGCCTTGCTGATGAACGGCAGGAAGGTGAGCTTGACGCCCTCGCGACCCTCGAAGTCGCCCTTGACCCGGCTGCGGAGCTTGGCGATCGCGGTGACGTCGACCTCGACGACCGTCGTGAGCTGCGCAGACACCGTCAGCGACTCCACCATGCGCTCGGCGATCACCCGGCGCAGGCGCGAGATCTTCTCGGTGCTCCCGCGCAGCGGCGACGGCACGGCGGTGGCCCCAGCGGCAGGGGCTGCCGTCGTGGCCGCGGGTGCACTCGACGGGGCGGCCTTGACTGCGGCGGCGGCCTCGGCAGCGGCCGCGACATCCTGCTTGCGGATGCGCCCGCCCACGCCGGTGCCGACCACGGTGCTGAGGTCGACGCCGCTCTGCGCGGCCAGGCGGCGCACGAGCGGGGTCACGTAGGAGTCCTCGTCGCTGGTCGCAGCGACGCGGGCGGCGGGTGCGGGCGCGACCGGTGCGGCCGGTGCCTCGATGACAGGTGCGGGAGCAGCGGCAGGTGCCGGCGGTGCGGCGACGACGGGCGCGGCAGGTGCCTCGACCACGGGAGCCGGGGCGGGCGCAGCGGGAGCCGCGGCTGCTGCGGCACCGGTCGCGATCACTCCGAGCACGGACCCGACCTCGGCGGTCACGTCCTCGGCCACGGTGATCGAGACGAGCACGCCGGCGGCAGGGGACGGCAGCTCGGTGTCGACCTTGTCGGTGGAGATCTCCACCAGCGGCTCATCAGCGGCGACCGTGTCGCCGACCTGCTTGAGCCAGCGGGTGACGGTGCCCTCGGTGACGCTCTCGCCGAGCTGGGGCAGCACGACGTCGACCGTCGCGCCGCTGGCGGCTGCTGCGGGTGCCGGCGGCGCTTGGACCACTGGGGCAGGGGCGGCGGGCGCAGGTGCTGCAGGCGCCTCGACGACCGGGGCGGCTGGGGCTGCGGCGGGAGCAGCGGCCGGAGCGTCGCTCGCAGCGCCGATGACGGCGAGCTCAGCGCCGACGTCAACGGTCTCGTCCTCGGCCACCGCGATCGACAGGAGGATGCCCGATGCCGGTGCCGGGATCTCGGTGTCGACCTTGTCGGTCGACACCTCCAGCAGCGGCTCGTCGGCGGTGATCGTGTCGCCCACCTGCTTCAGCCATCGGGTGACTGTGCCCTCGGTGACGCTCTCACCGAGCGCTGGCATCGTGACTGAGACCGACATTCGATCGTCTCCCTTTCAATGACCCGGGTTGCGGGTCAGCTGTGTGTGGATCAGGCGTGTGCGTGGAGCGGCTTGCCGGCGAGCGCGAGGTGTGCCTCGCCCAGCGCCTCGTTCTGCGTGGGATGCGCGTGGATCAGCACGGCGACATCCTCAGGGTGGGCCTCCCAGTTGACGATGAGCTGGGCCTCGCCGATCTGCTCGCCCATGCGCGAGCCGACCATGTGGATGCCCACGACCGGGCCGTCCTTGATCTGCACGAGCTTGACGAAGCCCGCAGTGCCGAGGATCTGGCTCTTGCCGTTGCCGCCGAGGTTGTACTCGTAGGTGGCGATGGCATCGCCGTGCTCGGCCCGGGCCTGGGCCTCGGTCAGGCCCACGCTGGCCACCTCGGGCTCGCAGTAGGTGACCTTCGGGATGTTGATGTCCGGCACGACCATCGGGCGAAGCCCGGCGATCTCCTCGGCGACGAAGATGCCGTGCTGGAATCCGCGGTGGGCGAGCTGCAGGCCGGGCGTGATGTCGCCCACGGCGAAGACGCCGTCGACATTGGTGCGCAGGCGCTCATCGACGAGCACCCACCCGCGCTCCATGGCCACGCCCTGCTCCTCGAACCCCATGCCCGAGGCATTGGGGCCGCGGCCGACGGCGACGAGCAGCAGGTCGGCGTCGAGGGTCTTGCCGTCCTCGAGGGTGACATGCACGCCGGCGTCATCCTGCGTGGCCGAGGCGAAGCGGATGCCCAGGGAGTAGTTGATCCCGCGCTTGCGGAAGGCGCGCTCGAGCTGCTTGGACACGGCCTCATCCTCATTGGGGACCAGGTGCGGCAGGCCCTCGACGATGGTGACGTCGGCACCGAAGGACTTCCAGACGCTGGCGAACTCGACGCCGATGACGCCGCCGCCCAGCACGATGACGCGCTGGGGGATGAAGTCGAGGGTCAGGGCCTGGTCGGAGGTCATGATGCGCCCGCCGATGTCGAGGCCGGGCAGCGAGCGCGCGTAGGAGCCCGTGGCCAGCACGACGTTCGTGCCCGTGTACTGCTGCCCGTCGACCTCGACCGTGCGCGGCCCGACCAGGCGGCCGGCACCTTCGACGAACGTGACGTTGCGGCTTTTCACCAGGCCCTGGAGGCCCTTGTAGAGGCGGCCCACGACGCCGTCGCGGTACTCGTTGACCTTGACGATGTCGATCCCGTGCAGCGTCGCGTTCACGCCGAACTGCTCGCTCTCGCGTGCGGTGTCCGCGACCTCTGCCGCATGGAGCAGCGCCTTGGTCGGGATGCAGCCGCGATGCAGGCAGGTGCCGCCGAGCTTGTCCTTGTCGATGAGGATGACGCTCATCCCGAGCTCTGCGGCCCGCAGGGCGCAGGCGTAGCCGCCGCTGCCGCCTCCGAGAATGACCAAGTCAGCGTCTGCCACCGAGAACTCCTGCCAGCGATCGGGCGCCGGGACGGATCCCGGCGTATGGGTGTTGCCGCCTATCCTGCCGCAAGAGTCCGGGCCACCTGAACGAAGGTGCGCACGGCCGAGCCGGTGCCGCCCTTCGGGGTGTAGCCGTAGGCGCCCTTGTCGTTGAACGAGGGCCCGGCGATGTCGATGTGGACCCAGGACTGGCCGGCCGGGATGAACTCCTTCAGGAAGATGCCCGCCGAGAGCATGCCGCCGAAGCGGTCGCCGATGTTGGTGATGTCGGCGGTGGCGGAGTCGATCGAGGCGCGCAGGTCGTCCGGCAGCGGCATCGGCCACATGGCCTCGCCGGCCTCGTCGGCCGCGGTGCACACGAGCGCGCGGGAGGCGTCGTCGTTGGCCATGACGCCGGCCAGGCGGGACCCGAGGGCGACACGCTGAGCGCCGGTGAGTGTGGCCGCGTCGATGATGAGATCGGGCTTCTCGAGGGCGGCCAGGCCGAGGGCGTCGGCCAGGACGAGGCGACCCTCGGCATCGGTGTTGAGGACCTCGACCGTCTTGCCGCCGAACATCGTGATGACGTCGCCGGGGCGCTGGGCGGTGCCGCTGGGCATGTTCTCGGCGGTGGGCACCCAGCCGGTGACCTTGATCGGCAGGGCCAGGCGAGCGATGGCCTGCATGGCGCCGATGACTGCGGCTGCGCCGCCCATGTCGCCCTTCATCTCGTCCATGCCGGCTGCCGGCTTGATCGAGATGCCGCCGGTGTCGAAGGTGATGCCCTTGCCGACGATGTGCAGCGATGCGGACGCGCCCTCGGGTGCGTACTCGAGCTTGACCAGGCGCGGGGGGTTGGCCGAGCCCTGGCCCACGGCCAGGATGCCGCCGCAGCCCTGCTTGGCCAGCGCCTTCTCGTCCCAGATCGTGACCTTCACCGGCAGGCCGTCGACGGCGTCCTTGGCAGCCGCCGCGAGGTCGACCGGGGCCAGGGCATTGGGCGGGGTGTTGACGAGGTCGCGGCTCAGGTTCACGGCATCGGCGATGTGGTTGATCTCGGCGATGGCCGCCTTCTGCTCAGCGGTGACACTGCCGGGCACCAGCAGGACCACAGTGCTCACGGGTGCTGACGCCTTGCTGGGGCTCGACTTGAACGCGGTGAAGGAGTAGGCGGCCAGGCGTGCGCCGAGGGCCACGGCACGCAGCACGACGGTCTCCGGAGGAGCCACGACGGCGACCTTGCGGGTCCCGGCGAGGGCCCGGATGGCACTGCCGTTGGCCGTGCGCAGCGCCTCGAGGTCAAGGCCCTTGCGCGGGTCGGCGATGCCGACCGCGACGATGACCGGCGCCTTGATGCCGGTGATGCCCGGGATCTTGGTGACCTCGCCGGGCTTGCCCGTGGCTCCGACGGCCTTGAGGGCTGCCAGCACCTTGGCGCCCTGCGCAGCCGTGATGCCGTGCGCGGCCAGCTCCAGGCCCCTGCCCTTGGCGATGACGGCGACGACGAGCGCATCGCAGGTGGTCGACGACGGAGGTGTGGCGGCGATGGTCAGAGTCATGGACGGAACACTAGCCGCGCAGGCGCGGGCTGAGCAGGTGGAACAGGCGATCAGCGGACCACTACGGTCGTGCCGTGAATTCACCTCTGCGCGAGACCCCGCTGCACAGCCGCCACGTGGCGCTGGGCGCCAAGACCGCTGACTTCGGCGGCTGGGACATGCCGATCGAGTACGCCGGAGTGCTCGTCGAGCACGAGGCCGTGCGCACTGCGGCCGGGGTCTTCGACGTCTCGCACATGGGCAAGGTCCGCATCCATGGGCCGGGCGCCGTCGCGTTCCTGAACTCCGTGCTGACCAACGACCTCGCGCGCATCGGCGACGGCCAGGCGCAGTACACGATGCTCTGCAATGAGTTCGGGGGCGTCGTCGACGACCTGATCGTGTACCGCTGGTCCGATGACGAGGTCTTCATGGTGCCCAATGCCTCGAACGCGCCGATCGTGGTCGCGGCCCTGCGCGCGGCCGCACCGGCCGGCGTCAGCATCGACGACCACCACGACGACCACGGGATCATCGCGGTCCAGGGGCCGGGCAGTCGCGCCGCACTGGAGGCACTCGGGCTCCCGGCGGATCACGACTACATGACCATGGTGTCGGCCAGCCACCGCGGTGAGCCCGTGATCGTCTGCCGGTCCGGCTACACCGGCGAGCTCGGATTCGAGCTCGTCGTTCCCGTGATCATCCTGGGCTCGGTCTGGGACGCGCTGCTGGAGAAGGGCGCACCGCTCGGCGTCGTGCCCGTGGGCCTCGGCGCCCGCGACACCCTGCGCCTTGAGATGGGGTACCCGCTGCACGGCCAGGACATCGCCCAGGACATCACGCCGGTCGAGGCCGGGCTCGGCTGGGCCGTGGGCTGGGACAAGCCCGGGTTCGACGGTCGCGAGGCGCTCGTGCGCCAGCGTGAGCAGGGGCCGCGCCGAAGGCTTCGCGGGCTCGTCTCGATCGAGCGGGGCATCCCTCGGGCGCACATGCATGTGCATGCCTCGGGTGACGCTGGGCTCGCGGGCCCGGTGGTCGGCGACATCACGAGCGGCACCTACTCGCCGACGCTCAAGCAGGGGATCGCCCTGGCCCTGCTCGATGCCGACATCGAGGTCGGCTCAGAGGTGCTCGTCGACGTTCGCGGCAAGGCGATCAGGTTCGCAGTGTCCAAGCCCCCGTTCGTGCCCTCGTCAGTTCGCTAGGGCAAGCGCCACGAGCGCGACGGTCATCGACACCTCGATCACGGCGCCGAGCACATCACCGGTCACGCCGCCGAGGCGGCGTCGGCACACCACGAGCACGAGGATCGCGGCTGCCACGCCCAGTGCTGCCGCGATGCCGCCCGCGATGCCCAGGAAGGCCGTGGCCAGGATCGCCAGCACGACCGACCAGAGGATCGGCACCACGAGCGGCAGCGAGCCGGCGACGGTCGCGCCCAGGCCATCAGGGCGTGCCGCCGGCCAGGCGCGGATGCACGACCAGGTGAGGGCGACCCGGCTGGTGAGCACGGCCGCGATGAGGGCGAGCAGGCCGCGCATGCCATCGGCGCAGGCCGCGAGGGCGATGACCTGCAGCAGCAGCGCGAGCACCAGGGCCACGACGCCGAAGGGCCCGATGTCCGACCTGCGCGCGATCGCGAGTGCCTGGTCGGCAGGGCGGCCGCTGCCCAAGGCGTCCGCGGTGTCGGCGAGCCCGTCGAGGTGCAGGGCGCGCGTGACCCAGGCGAGCAGTGCGACGCAGATCGTCGCGAGCAGCAGCTGCCTGAGCAGCCCGCCGGCGAGCAGCAGCGGAAGGCCGCAGACGAGGGCGAGCACGACGCCGATCGCCGGTGCCAGGGCCATGGCCTGCCCAGCGGTGGCGCGCGTGATCAGTCGCGGCGGTGCGACCGGGAGCCGGGTGAAGGTGCCGATCGCCAGCCGCAGTGCATCAGGCATCGCGATCGCTCACGCCGGCCTCGTCGAAGGTGGCCATCTGCCCGAGCGTGGCGATCGCGGCCTGGAGGACGGGCAGCGCCAGCAGGGCGCCGGTGCCCTCGCCTAGGCGCAGCTCGTAGTCGAGGAGCGGCTCGAGGTCGAGGTGGTGCAGGGCAGCGCGATGCGCGGGCTCGGTGGACTGGTGTCCGGCCACCCACCACTGCCGGGCCCGGAAGTCGAGGCGGTCGGCGAGCATGGCGCAGGCACCGGAGATGGTGCCGTCGAGGATCACCGGTGTGCGGCGCACTGCGGCCTGCAGGATGAACCCGGTCATGGCTGCGAGGTCGGCGCCGCCGATGGCCGCCAGCAGTGCGATCGGATCGGCCAGGAGCGGTCGGCCACGGCGCATGGCATCGCGGACGGCCGCGCACTTGCGCATCCAGGTCGCGTCATCGATGCCGGTCCCTGTACCGGTGACCTTCGCGGCGTCCAGGCTCGTGAGCAGTCCGACGAGCGCCGCCGCGGGAGTCGTGTTGCCGATGCCCATGTCTCCCGGGATCAGCAGGTCTGCGCCCGCGTCGATCTCGCGGTCGGCGATCGAGCGTCCGAGCGCAAAGGCGCGCTGCGCCTCGTCGAGGGTCATCGCATCCTCGCGATCGATCGACCCGCTGCCACGCCTGATCCGGTGTGCTGCGACTGAAGGATCCGCTGCGTCGAGGTAGCTGACGTCGGCATCGACACTGACATCGACCACGCGCACGGCGGCGTCGGCCCGGCGCGCCAGGACATTGACCGCCGCGCCGCCCGCGATGAAGTTCAGCACCATCTGCGCGGTCACTTCCGGCGGATAGGCGGAGGTCGCGGCCGTGCGCGCGATGCCGTGGTCGCCGGCGAACACGACGACGGTCGGCTGGGCGAACAGCTGCGGTGGGCAGGCGCCCTGCACCGCAGCGGCCCAGGCGCCCAGGCACTCCAGCCGGCCAAGGGCGCCGGCCGGCTTGGTCAGGCGCAGCTGCCGGGCGCGTGCGGCCTCGCGCATGGCCTCGTCGGGCAGTCCGACGCGGGGGAGCTCGGCACTGGGCTGGTCGGTCATGGTGCATCCCTTGTGAGCAGTTGATGTGTCGAGGCGAGTGGGAGCGTGCGTCCGGCGACCATGAACCACGCGTGGTCGCAGGCATCGGCGAGGCGTGCGTTCGCGATCCCCAGCAGGTCACGGAAGAGGCGCCCGGCGGATGTGGGCGGCACGACACCCTGCCCGACCTCATTGCTCACGATGATGAGCTCAGCGCGCGATGAGCGCACGGCAGCGACGAGCGCGTCGATGCTCGCCTGCACCACGTCCACGATGCGGTCGCGAGCCTGGCCGTGCGTGGCCCAGGCGTCGTGGTCGTCGAGCACGCGCGTCAGCCACAGGCTGATGCAGTCGATCAGCAGCAGCCCCTCGGCGTGGCCGCTGATCACGGCGACGAGATCAGCGGTCTCGATGGTCGTCCAGTGCGCGGGCCGGCGCTCGCGATGCGCGTGGACGCGAGCTGCCCATTCGGTGTCGCCCGGCTGCTCGCCGCCGGTCGCGACATAGACCACCACTGGCGCTCGCGCTGCCAGGGCCTCGGCGAAGGCGGACTTGCCCGATCGTGCGCCGCCGACGATGAAGGTGCGAGGTGCGCGCGAGGTCCTCGTGTCGATCACGGTGCCGTCGTCGGCGCAGCGCACGCCCATTGCCGCGAGCTGCGTGCGGAGCTCGTCCGCAGGCGGGTTGTGGTGGCTCAGGTGGATGGCGATGACATCGGTCGAGCCTGACACGGCGCCGGCTCGCACGAGATCGGCCAGCACCGTCGGCAGTGTCGTGAGGTCCAGATGGCCCGTGCCGTGTGACGCGTGATGGCCGAACGTCTCCTCGATGAGGAGCACGTCGAAGGCGCGGTCGCGCACCAGCGCGAGACAGGCCTCGGACACCGGACCGGTGTCGGACGCGTAGAGCAGGCGGTGCCCGTCGGCAGCCGTGACGTCGTAGAGCAGCGCCTCCTCGGCGTAGATGTCGCCGTTGCCGTGGGCATGCGCCGCGGGCAGCGCGCGCACCGTGGCCGCACCGGACTCCAGGGGCAGCGTGCGCTCATCGCCGGCGCTGAGGGTGTGGAACTCCACTGGCGCCGTCGCTGCGACCCAGTGCTCCAGACGGGCCAGCGCGTGGGCTGGGCCCCAGACGTGCAGCGTGCCGAGCCCCTCGATCCACGATCGCCACAGCAGGAAGTCGGGCAGCAGGTGGTCGGGATGCCCATGGGTGATGAGCACATGGCGCACATCGTGCAGGGACACGCCGAGGCGGCTCGCGGTGCTCGCGACGGTCGGCCCGAAGTCGATGAGGACCTGCCCATCGACGAGTGCCGCGCTCGAGCCGCGCACCTGCCCGCGCAGCCGCGCATCGCTGCAGGTGGCGCACTCGCAGAACGGGTTCGGCAGCCCGTCTGCTGATCCCGTGCCGAGCAGCTGCACTCTCACTGCGCCTCCGTGACGAAGACGGGCACGGCGCCGAAGTTCGCCCGGCGCGACGCGCGCCGCAGCGCGCTCAGGATCGTGGGCCCGGCGAGGGCGATCAGCACCACGGTGAGCACCGCGCGCGGGATGTCGTACCCGAGGCTCGTGACGATCGTGAAGTGCAGCCAGGCCACGAGGTTCTCGCTCAGCGGTGCGCCGGGGCTGAAGGCGATCGCCGCCGGGAGTCCCTCGGTGAAGGGCCAGAACCACAGGTTCATGAGCAGGCCGTAGGCGAATGCCGCGACTGCCCCGTAGGCCGCCAGCAGCACGATCTCGGCGCGGCCCGTCGCGCGCGGCAGCAGGCCCGCCCCGAGTCCGACCCAGGCGGCGCCGAGCATCTGGAAGGGCAGCCAGGGCCCGACCCCGCCCGTGAGCAGTGCGGACGAGAACAGGGCGACCGCCCCGAGGCTGAAGCCGAAGCCGGGCCCGAGTGCCCGGCCGCCGAGCACGAGGATCACCCAGATGGGCTCGAGGCCCGCGGTGCCGCCGCCGAGCGGGCGCATCGCCGCGACGACAGCCGCGAGCACGCCGAGGAGCGCCACGGCCTTGGCGTCCATGCCGCCGTCGGTGAACTGGGCGAGCACCACGGCGAGGAGCAGTGGGATGACCACGACGAACAGCCACGGGGCGTCATCGGCATGGGCGACTGCTGTCGACTCCGGCGAGGCGAGCAGCGGCCAGCCGAAGGCAACGATGCCGATCGCCGTGGTGCTGACGATCGCCGCGATCGACCGGCCGCCGAGACGGACTGCGTGGCGGCTCATCCGACTGCGTCCCCGCTGATGGGCGCATGCGTGCGCAGGATGAGCGGGCCGATGGTCGTGATGACGTCGCTCACCGTGAGCCACGGGAACGGCGCCAGCACCTTGGCGACCTGCGGGGCGAACATCGGCGATGCCACGACCACGTCGGCGGTGGGGCCGTCGGCCACCACCTCGCCGTCGGCGAGCACGATCACGCGCGTGGCGACCTCGGCAGCCAGCTCGACGTCGTGCGTGGCCAGCAGGATGCCGTGGCCGCCGCGTGCCAGGTCGCGCAGGGCGTCGACGAGCCGCAGCTTGGTGGGGTAGTCCAGGCCGCGAGTCGGCTCGTCGAGCAGCAGCAGCGGCGGACGCGGAGCGAGCACGACCGCGAGGGCGAGCAGCAGGCGCTGGCCCTCGGACAGGTCCCTGGGGTGGACCCCGTCGAGGATCTCGGGTGCGAGGAGCGCGAGCAGCGCGCGCGTCGTACCCGGCGTGACGCTCGCATCACGGTCGGCTGCGCGGCACTCGTCGGCGACCGACGTCGCCTCGAGCAGGTCGCCTGGCTGCTGCGGCACCAGGCCGACAGACTGCAGCAGCTCGGAGCCCTTGAGCGACGCAGGGTCATGGTCATGCGTCATCACCGAGCCGGAGGCGGCAGTGCGCAGCCCCACCATCGCATTGAGCAGCGTGGACTTGCCGGCGCCGTTGCGCCCCATGAGCGCGACCACCTCACCGCGCCCGACCGACAGCGAGACTCCGCGGAGGGCCCAGCGCGTCCCGTACCGAACGGAAAGGTCAGTCGCCTGGACGAGCGTCTCGCCGGCACCGTCAGGCGCGACCGCGCGCAGCGGCGGCGGCTGGCCGACCAGCAGCTCGCGCAGCGGCCCGGCCGCGCGCCGCGCGTCCCGCACGGTCAGCGGCAGGGGATGCCAGCCGGCGGCTCGGGCCAGCTCGACCACGGGTGGTGCGATCGGCGCCAGGCGCATCATCTCCTGCGGCGTGCCGATGGCCACCGGCTGCGCATCGCCGGGCACGATGATGATGCGGTCGGCGTACTGCACGACGCGTTCCAGGCGGTGCTCGGCCATCACCACGGTGATGCCCAGGTCATGCACGAGTCGCTGCAGTGCGGCCAGGATCTCCTCGGCCGCACTCGGGTCCAGCGCCGACGTCGGCTCGTCGAGGACCAGCACCCTGGGATGCGCGGCGAGGACGGCGCCGATGGCCACGCGCTGCTGCTGCCCCGCCGAGAGGGTGAGCAGCGGGCGGCTGCGGAGCTCGTGCAGGCCGAGGAGGTCGAGAGTCTCCTCGACCCGGCGGCGCATGACGTCATTGGGCAGTCCCAGGCACTCCATGCCGAAGGCGAGCTCCTCCTCGACCGTGTCGGCGACGAAGCTGCTGGCCGGGTCCTGCGGCACGACACCGACGACATCGGCGAGCTCGCGCGGCGGATGCGTCCGGGTGTCGCGTCCGTCGACGAGCACGCGTCCGCTCAGGGTGCCGCCCGTGAAGTGCGGGACCAGGCCATTGATGGCCTGCAGCAGCGACGACTTGCCGCTGCCCGTGCGCCCGACGACGAGGACGAGCTCACCCTCGCGCAGGTGCAGGTCGACATGCTCGAGCACCGGCGTCGTGCGGCCGTCATAGGTGATGGACACGTCGTCGAAGCGGATCATGCGGGCACCTCCACGGCGTCAGGCGCGCGCATGGCCGCGCTCACGAACGGCACCGGGATCGGTGGGGCAGTGATCGCAGGCGTGAGCGCAATCGCCAGTCCCAGGGTCGCCAGCAGCGGAAGCGAGGGCCATGTCGGCGGGTCGAAGGGGGTCTCCATGCCCGCGGGGAACCACCAGGAGGTGGCGATGCAGCACACCGCGACCGCGATGCCTGAGCCGGCGACGAGCCACTCTGGCAGCCACCAGGGATCCGGCCGGTACCGCGTGCGGATGGCGGTGCGTGCCGACCACACGATCGCGCCGATGCTGAGGCTCATGCCCGCCAGGAGCATGAGCCCGCTCAGCGCCGCTGTGGACCCGGCGGCCACCAGCCCGTAGGTGCCGATGCAGGCGGCCACCAGGCCTGCGAGCAGGACTGCCGCGATGGCTCGCCGCCGCCGTGCGCTCGTGTCGCTTCGGCGTCCGTAGCCGCGGGAGTCCATCGCTGCGGCGAGGGTCACGGATCGCTCAAGTGCTCCCTCGAGCACCGGCATCGCCGCACCGGCGATGGCGCGCGGCCCTCGCGTCGCGCGGCCGCGCAGGTGTCGCGCCGCCTGCACACGCGTCACGTCCGCGACCAGCTGCGGCGCGAAGGTCAGGGCCACGACCACGCTGACCCCGATCTCGTAGAGCGCGGCAGGCACGGACTTCAGGAGCCGGCTCGGCGAGGCCAGGGAGTTCGCCGCGCCGATGCAGATGATGATCGTCGCCAGGCGCAGGCCGTCGTACAGGGCCATGAGCAGGCTCTCGAGCGTGACCGGGCCGCCCAGGCGTACACCGGCCATCCAGTCGGGCAGCCCGATGCCCGGGAGGCTGATGAGGGTGGTGGTGCCGATCGCTGCGCCGAGCACCAGCTGCACGAGCACGCGCAGGACGATGATGAGGATGCCGAGCCGCACGAAGAAGGCGAAGGAACGGGCCCATGGCGCATCGGGTCGGCGTGCGCTCACCACGACGGCAGCGACGCCGATGATGACCAGCAGCAGCAGGGGATTGAGGGTTCGGCTCGCGGCTGTTGCGAGCCCGAGCGCCCAGACCCACCACGCACCCGGATGCAGCCAGCGGGGCTGGCCAACGGCACCGACCGACAGTGGCGGCCTCATGGGGTGCGCCTGCGCAGGCGCCACACGATCACGCCGAGGATCGCGAGCATGACCACCGCGACAGCTGCCGGCCAGGGAGTCGAGGTCGATGCCGGCTCGGCCGCTGTCGCGGGCTGCGGCTGCATCGCCGTGGCGCGCGCAGCGTCGTCGACCACCTCGGCGCAGCCGGTGCCCGGGTAGCCGCCGACCGCGCAGATGAGCCCCTCGGAGACACGCAGGGGACCGGTCGTGCGCAGGACGTCGTAGCCGGTGGCTGACAGCGGCACCTCGACGCAGCGCTCGACCAGCGGGCCTGGCGCCTGCCCTGGCTCGGCGTCGGCTGCCGTGCCCGGATCGATCACCAGGGCGATGCGCTTGGCTCCGGCCGCGGGGGCAGTCGTGCCGCAGATGCGGGCGAAGGCCTGCTGGGCGTCCGCGCGCGGTGCGTCCTGGGCGCCGCCCGACGTCGAGGTGATGCCGAAGCGCCAGCCCTCGACTGCGCCGGCATCGGGCGTAGCGGCCGCAGGGCCGGTGCTCGAGAACGACCACGCACCGTCATCGGCCGACCAGTAGCTCCAGTACCGGTAGGCCGCGGCCTGAGCATTCGGGGCCAGGGCGAGCAGCGCGAGCACGCCGACGATCGCCAGCACCACGGTGCGGACGATCGTGCGGCGTGCTGCGGTCATCTGCGCTGACTACTTCGTGATCGAGTTCAGCAGTGCTGCGACCAGGTTGGTCCGGGCTGTGCCGAAGGCGCGCGGCGACGTGCCCGTCACGCGAGCGACCATGATCAGGGTGGCGTCGGCAGCCACCTTGAACTTGTCCGCAGGACCCGTGTACGCCGCGACATTGCGCTGCAGCTGCGCCAGGCCGGCGCTCACGCCTGCCCTGCCCTGGCGCGCCGAGGCCAGGCCGACCACGGCGCTCGCGGTGGCGTTCCAGTCGGTCTGCTTGGGATCGAGCGAGGAGGCCAGCGTGCCCTTGCCGGACACCAGCGACTGGTTGAGGAACGCGGCGACCTTCGCCTGGAGGGTCGAGGTGCACGACGTCCGGGTCAGCGAGGCGTAGGCGGTCGGCTTGTTCGCGGGGAGCGTCCCCGCGATGCCCACGAGGGCCTGTGCTGATGCGAGGGCATCTGCCGGGCCGCCCGCCTGGTACGGCAGGCCGAAGGTGCCGGCACCCGTGCAGGGCACCTGCGTCGATGTCAGGTATGCCAGTCCGCGGTTCTTGGCGGCGGCGTTGGTCGGCAGGGTCGCCGCGCCCTGGAGCGCTGCCACCACGAGTCCTGTCGAGTTCACGTCGGAGGCTCCGCCGAGCGTGTAGCCCCAGCCTCCGTCGGCGTTCTGCTTGGCCACGAGCGCTGCGATCGCGCGATCGGCCGGCTCGTGCTGCTGCACGGATCGGAAGGCCATGGCTGCAAGTGCCGTTGAGTTGGAGTCGGGCCCGGTGAACTTCAGCGGATCAGGAGCGGCGCAGGCGGTGCGGATCGAAGCGCGGTAGGCCTCGAAGCTACCGTCGAGGCACTGCTGCCCGCGCAGCCAGGTGAGTGCCTCAGCGGGGACCTGCTTGAGGGGTGCGAGCGCGATGATGGAGACGCCCTGGCGGAAGACGCCGTCGTAGGTCGGGTCCATGGAGCCGAACAGGCCGGCGTCCGGCGATGCGGCGAAGGCCGGTGCTGCGAGTCCGGCAGTGGCCAGGCCGATGCCGGCGAAGGCCGTGATGGTGCGGGTGATCATGCGATTCATGTGCTTCTCTCTGGTTGAGCGGGTCGTGAACGAATGCCCGCATCACCAATGGAGAGCTCCACTGCTGGTGGGGCCCCGTCCCGTTGCCTCGACGGATGGAGCCGCTCGTGCCTGTCAGGTGCTCCGACTCGCACTGGTGGTGACCAGGGCACACGGTTGCGGGACAGCGCCGGATTCACACCGGACTTCCCCTGAATTTCAGGCACGTGGATGAAGTTGTGGATCGCATCCTAGGGTGTGGGGATGCAGCATCGATACCTTGGCCGCAGCGGCCTGAAGATCAGCGAGATCACGCTCGGCAACTGGATCACCCACGGCTCGCAGGTCGACGACCCCACGGCGCATGCCACGGTGTATGCCGCCCTGGATGCCGGCATCACCTCCTTCGACACTGCAGATGTGTACGCCGGCACCAAGGCCGAGGTCGTGCTCGGCGCGGCACTCAAGGGCGTGCGTCGCGAGGGGGTGGAGGTCTTCACCAAGGTCTACTGGCCCACGGGCCGCGGCGTGAACGACCGCGGACTCAGCCGCAAGCACATCATGGAGTCCATCAACGGCTCACTGCGCCGGCTCGACATGGACTACGTCGACCTGTACCAGGCCCATCGCTTCGATGTCGAGACTCCGCTCGAGGAGACGCTGCGGGCCTTCGACGACATCGTGCGCCAGGGCAAGGCCCTGTACATCGGCGTCTCCGAATGGACGGCCGAGCAGATCACCGCAGCAGCCCGCATCGCCGACGACCTGGGCTTCGACCGCCTCATCTCCAACCAGCCGCAGTACAACATGCTCTGGCGGGTGATCGAGGAGGAGGTCGTGCCGGCCTGTGAGGAGCTCGGACTCGGCCAGATCGTGTTCTCGCCGATCGCGCAGGGCGTGCTCAGCGGCAAGTACCTGCCGGGCCAGCCCCCGCCAGCGCAGTCACGCGCGACCGACGAGCATGGCGGCGCGAACATGATCTCGCGCTGGATGCGCGACGATGTGCTCACCGCAGTGCAGCTGCTCGTGCCCATCGCCCAGGAGCTCGGCATCACGCCAGCGCAGCTCGCGATCGCCTGGGTGCTGGCCCAGCCGAACGTGTCATCGGCCATCGTCGGCGCCTCGCGTGCCGAGCAGGTGCACGAGAACGTCAAGGCGTCGGGCATCGTGCTCGGCGACGACGTGCTGCAGGCGATCGACCTCGCGCTCGGCGATCTCGTGAGCACCGACCCGGCGCTCACCGTCTCACCGGACACGCGGCCGTAGTCGCGGCCGCTCACGCGAACGAGGGATGACGATGGACTGGACCTGGCGGACCGAGACTGCGCTCGGCGCAGCAGCCGAGTCGGTGCTGGCCGACGATGCGGCCTTCCCGACGCAGGGCGACGCCGAGAGCTGGATCGGCGAGCATTGGCAGGAGCTGCTGGCTGAGGGTGTCGAGCAGGTGTGGCTGCTCAATGGAGCGAGCGAGATCTACGGCCCGATGAGCCTGCGACCAGCGGGGGAGTAGTCCCTACTTCGGCGCTCCGCCGCGGCGCACGCGCGCGGGCGGCAGGCGCAGCCGGCGCAGCTGCATGACGCGCAGGATCGCGTAGAGGGTCAGGCCCTTGCGATCCTGCGGATTCGGGAACACCTTGGTGGCCTGGCGGTTGAGCATCGCGACCATGATGATCGTGTCGATCACCAGCAGCGCCGTGAAGGCGAAGAACGCCACCGTGACCCAGAACTGCAGTGCCTGCACGGGGATGAAGCCCATGACCAGCACGCCCACCGCGACGATGATGAAGTACTCGGCGAGAGTGAAGCGGGCGTCGACGAAGTCGCGCGTGAAGGCGCGCGCCGGGCCCTGGTCGCGCTTGGCCATGTAGCGCTCGTCGCCGGCGATCATGCCCTGGCGCTGACGCTCCCGATCGACGCGTGCCCGCTCGCGCGCGGCCTTCTTTGCGGCCTTGGGGTCACTGGGCACCTTGGCGCGGTTCTTGCGAGCGGCCTCGGCCTCGCGCCGGCTCGGGGTGGGACGCCCCTTGCCCGCGTCGGCCGTAGCTTGGCTGGGCGTGGGTGCTGGCTGGGGGTCCTGCTTCTTCCCGAACATGATGGGTCAGCGTAGTCGGTCAGTCCTGGCGCGCCGCTGCGCCCGGAAGGGCGAGCATGCGGTCGAGCGCGACACGCGCCCAGTGGGTGGTGTCGGGGTCGACGGTGATCTGGTTCACGAGGGTGCCGTCGGCAAGCGACTCCAGTGCCCAGACGAGGTGGGGCAGGTCGATGCGGTTCATCGTGGCGCAGAAGCACACTGCGTGGTCCAGGAACACGATCTGCTTGTCGGGGTTGTCCTGGGCCAGGCGCTTGACCAGGTTCAGCTCGGTGCCGACGGCCCAGGAGGTGCCGGGGTCAGCGGCCGCGATCGTCGCGATGATCGCCTCGGTGGAGCCGACGGCATCGGCGCAGGAGACGACCTCATGGGTGCACTCGGGGTGCACGATGACCTGGACTCCTGGAACTCGCTCGCGGACCTCGGCCACTGCCTGTGCAGTGAAGCGGGCATGCACCGAGCAGTGCCCGCGCCACAGGATCATGCGCGCTGACTGCAGCTGCTCGACCGTCAGGCCGCCGCCGGGCAGGTTGGGGTTGTAGACGACGCAGTCGGCCAGGTCCAGGCCCAGGTCGAGCACCGCGGTGTTGCGGCCCAGGTGCTGGTCGGGCAGGAACAGGATCTTCTCGCCCTGGCTGAAGGCCCACTCGAGGCTGCGCCGCGCATTGCTCGACGTGCACACCGCCCCGCCGTTGCGCCCAGTGAAGGCCTTGATCGCCGCCGTCGAGTTCATGTACGTGATCGGCACGGTGCGCTCGGCGACCCCTGCCGCCTCCAGGACGCGCCAGCACTCCTCGACCTGCGCGATCTGGGCCATGTCGGCCATCGAGCAGCCAGCGGCCATGTCCGGCAGCACGACCTGCTGGTCGGCTGACGTGAGGATGTCGGCGCTCTCGGCCATGAAGTGCACGCCGCAGAACACGATGTACTCGGCCTCCGGATGGGCAGCGGCCTGCTGTGCCAGCTTGAAGGAGTCACCCGTGACATCGGCGAAGGCGATGACCTCATCGCGCTGGTAGTGATGGCCCAGGATGAACACGCGGTCGCCCAGGCGATCCTTCGCGGCCCTGGCGCGTGCGACGAGACCGGGGTCGGACACCGGGGGCAGGTCGCCGGGGCACTCGACCCCCCGCTCGCTGTCAGGATCGGCGTCGGTGCCGAGCAGCAGGAGCGCCAGCGGGCTGCGCGTGGGCTCGAGTCCCAGATCAGTCATCCGCCTATTGTCCACATCCACAAGCCCATTCGGGAATGGGATGGGCATCTGCGGTGTTACCCCTGTCGTAGACTCTCCGCATTCGCCTATGGAAGGACCTCCATGACCGCTGACGTCACCATTGAGTCGACCCCCACCACTGATGGCATCGTGCTGACCGAGACCGCGGCCTCCAAGGTCAAGGCGCTGCTCGAGTCTGAGGGTCGCGACGACCTCGCCCTGCGCGTCGCTGTGCAGCCCGGCGGATGCTCCGGCCTGCGCTACCAGCTCTTCTTCGACGATCGCAAGCTCGACGGCGACGTGAGCAAGGACTTCGACGGCGTCGGTGTGGTCACCGACCGCATGAGCGCCCCGTACCTCAACGGCGCGACCATCGACTTCGTCGACACGATCGAGAAGCAGGGCTTCACGATCGACAACCCCAACGCCACCGGCTCGTGCGCCTGCGGCGACTCCTTCAGCTAGGCACGACCAGACCAGGCCGGGCTCCGCACGGAGCCCGGCCTCGTCATGTCCGCATCCCGGCCTCGCCTCGTTGCCTCGCCAGGTGGCTGCGGCCCACGTCACGACGCCGGTTAGGCTGCGGCCAAGCGAAGGGGAGTAGTCCCCAACCGCGGAGTCGACACACTGGCCTCAGGGCCCGGCTCCCGGGCCTGCCTCGGCAGGCGGACGAGACCTTCGACCCGACCATCACGCATGGTCCGGGTCGAGGTGTCCGCCCTGGTCCCTCGTCCCGGTCCACTGAACCGAGGGAACGCCCATGAGTGCACTGCTGCTGAGCTTCGCCGTCATCTTCGTCGCCGAGCTGGGAGACAAGTCCCAGCTCATGGCCATGACCTTCGCCACGCGCTACCGGTTCTGGACCGTCATCGGTGCGATCACCGCGGCGACCGCGGTCGTGCACCTGCTCTCGGTCGCGGTCGGGAACCTGGTCGGACTCGCGCTGCCGACCGGTCCCATCAACATCGTCGCGGGCATCGCCTTCGTGGCCTTCGGGCTGTGGACCCTGCGCGGCGACGAGCTCAGCGAGGAGGAGGAGTCCAAGGCGCAGCGGTCCAGCCGCTCGGCGTTCTTCGCCGTCGCCATCGCGTTCTTCCTGGCCGAGCTGGGGGACAAGACGATGCTGGCGACCGTCACCCTCGCCACCACTGAGGGGTGGTTCGGCACGTGGGTCGGATCGACGGTCGGCATGGTGGCAGCCGACGCCCTGGCGATCGGCGTCGGCGCCGTGCTCGGCAAGGCGCTGCCTGAGCAGGTCATCAGGATCGGGGCAGCCGTGCTGTTCTTCCTCTTCGGCGCCTGGCTCATCATCGAGGGCATCCGGGCCTAGCCGGCAGGCTGACGCGGTCGCGCGCGTCCCGCGCGCACGGCCTCGGGATCGCTACCGTGTGCGCATGCGGAGATCTCGGGGGATGGTCCTGGCAGTCGTCATCGGCTCGGTCGTGCTGGCCCACGGCGCCGTCGCGGCCCAGGCGGACACGTCGACGCCCAAGTCGCGGATGATGACCAAGGCGCAGGTCCCGACGTCATTCGGCATTGCCAAGAACTGGTCGTACACCAAGAAGCCCAGCGATGCGGCCAAGACGATCACCCTGTGCAGCGATCCCGAGGGCACCTCGATGTTCGCGATCCCTGCGCCACGGACGCAGTACTTCGCCGAGAGCGAGGTCACTGCCGCCAGGAAGCAGGACTACGTCTCGGTGAGCGAGCGCGTCTACCGCTACCCGTCCGCCGCCGAGGCTACCGCCGCATACACCCAGCTGGTCCAGGGCGCCGCGACCTGCACCGGCACCAAGGCGACCGCCGCCGGGTCGGATCCGCGCGTCACCGACGTCTTCGCCAACGGCAGCAGCCCGGGCGGTCAGTACCAGAATCTCTGGGTGAGCGACGCGACCACGTTCACGAGCAAGGACCCGCAGCACAACGGGCGCACCATCACGATGACCGTCTACTCGCAGGCCGGCAACGCCATCATCCAGACAGGCGGCTCCATCAACGGACGACCGCGGCTCACATCGGGGCAGGCCGATGACCTCCAGACACTTGCGATGACGCTCAGTGCCCAGTGGTCGCCCCAGTAGGGTCCCTCCCGTGTCCATCCTCATCACCGGCTCCATCGCGACCGACCACCTCATGACCTTCCCCGGGCGCTTCACCGACTCGCTCGTGGCCGAGAAGCTCGACAAGGTCTCGCTGTCCTTCCTCGTCGACGACCTCGACATCCGCCGCGGGGGCGTGGCGCCGAACATCGCCTTCGGCATGGGCTGCCTGGGCCTGAAGCCGGTGCTCGTCGGCGCCGTGGGTCCGGATTTCGCCGACTACGAGTCCTGGCTGAACCGCCACGGTGTCGACACGAGCGGCGTGCATGTCTCGGACACCCAGCACACCGCCCGGTTCGTGTGCACCACCGATGCCGAGCAGAACCAGATCGCCTCCTTCTACCCGGGCGCGATGTCCGAGGCCCGCAACATCGAGCTGTCGCCGGTCGTCGACCTCGTCGGCGCACCCGCCATCGTGCTCATCGGCGCCAATGACCCCGAGGCGATGGCCCGCCACACCCAGGAGTGCCGCGACCGCGGGTACCCGTTCGCGGCCGACCCCAGCCAGCAGCTGGCCTACATGGACGGGCCGGCGATCCGTCCGCTCATCGAGGGCGCGGCCTACCTGTTCACCAACGAGTACGAGGGCGCGCTGATCGAGCAGAAGACCGGCTGGTCGGCCGCCGACATCGCAGCGGTCGTCGACACGCGCATCACCACCCTCGGGCCCGACGGCGCCCGCATCGAGCGCCGGGGCCAGGCACCCGTGCACGTCGGCATCGCGGTCGAGGATCGACGCGCCGATCCCACGGG
>JAQTXL010000107.1 GCA_028688835.1 Candidatus Nanopelagicales bacterium
GTGATGGTCACCGGTGCGACCGGCCAGATCGGCACCGTGGTCGTCGCGCGCCTGGCGGCTGCCGGGCACGAGGTGCTCCCGCGCTCGCTGCGCTCGACTCGACCCGACGATCCGGCGCTGACCGCGATCGATGCCGTCGTGCACCTGGGCGCGCAGACCAACGCGTACACCGCGCGCGCGGACATCGGCCGTGACATCCGCGACTCCGTGGTGCCGTTCGTGGAGCTCCTCGGCGCGATCGGCGACTCGGATCGCCCGCCGCTGGTCGTGCTCGCCGGCACCGTCACCCAGGCCACCGGCCCAGAACGGCATTCGCCGAGCACCTTCTACGACGTGGCCAAGAGCGCATCACAGCTGTACCTCGAGCAGGCGGCGGCCGAGGGGTGGGTGCGCGCGGTGACCCTGCGGCTCGCGAATGTCTACGGCGGCACGGCCCAGGCCGGCCATCGCCACCCGCGCGGCTTCCTCAACGCCTGCATCGCCCGCGCACTGGCCCAGGAGCCGATCACCGTCTACGGCAACGGCGCGCAGCTGCGCGACTACCTGCATGTCGACGACCTCGCGGACCTCGTCACGTCAGTCGTCACCGGGCCGCCGCCCGCGCCCTCGGCGCAGTACGACGTCGGTTCGGGCACCTCGATCCCGCTGATCGACGCCGTGCAGCTCGTGGTGCAGCAGGTCGCGCTGGTCACCGGGCAGCGCACGGCGATCGAGCACCAGCCCTGGCCTGGCGACGCCTCCCCCATCGAGCGCCGCTCGGCCAGTGTGGAGACCGGCCCTGTGCGCGAGGCCTACGCCTGGCGGCCCACGATGAGCCTGGCCGACGGGATTATGCGAACAATCCGGACATTCACGACGCTGTAGCGGCGCGCCGCCCGGCAGCAGCGTCCTGTGGTGGCTATCGGCGGTCATATCCGGTAGAAACGCCGTGTGCCCGCGACGACCGCCCAGAGCCTGCCCCTGCTGCGGGTGTGCGAGGAGAACGGGTGCCTCACCGTGTTCGACCACACCACGCTGCCGTTCGCGGTCCAGCGGGTCTTCACGGTCCAGGCATCCGCGGGAGCCCTGCGGGGCCAGCATGCGCACCGATTCGGCACCCAGGCCCTAGTGGCCCTGGTCGGGCGGGTCACCGTGCGCCTCACCAACGCCCGCGGCACCTCGGAGACCATCCTGGTGGCCGGTGGCCCAGGCATGATCATCCCGCCGATGGTCTGGAGCGAGCAGGAGTACCTCGACGCTGAGAACACGCTGCTCGTGCTCTGCGACACGCCCTTCACCGAGGCCGACTACATCCGCGACCTCGACGAGTTCCGCTTCCTGATGTGAGTCGCCAGGGGCTGCTGTTCAGCCCCTGCGCAGCCGCAGTCGCCTGACCCGCTCCGCAAGCCGGTAGCTCCGGCTCGCCGTGATGGCCGCGAGGGTCGCATCGGCCGATGCCGTGCTGGCGACCGTGCTCGTGAGCACCGTGGGCATGGCGACGACATGCTGGAAGCAGTCGACCAGCCGCCCGGCGAACACGTCCCACGAGTACCGGGCGATGGCCGCACGCAGATGGGCGATGCGCAGGTCGGCTGCCTGGGGCTCGCGCAGCAGCGCGACGAGGTCGGCCGCGAAGGCGTCGATCGTCCACAGGCGCGGGGCCCCCGGCACGCCGCTGATCTCGGCGAGCGGGCCGAAGCCGGCGAAGGTGCTCGGAGTGCCGAGGGCCGCAGCCTCATAGGGCACGAAGCCGAAGCCCTCAGCGCTCGACGGGTACAGCACGGCATGCGCATTGGCCAGCAGCCAGGCTCGTGAGTCCGGCGTGACGTGCCCGACGCTGTGCACCGAACCTCGCAGGTCGACGTGGCGGGCACGGAGCTGGTCCTCGGCCGGCTTCGAGCTGCTGCTCCTCACGTGCAGCCCCGCCAGCACGAGATCGCAGGCCTCGCCCTCCTGCAGCACGCGCTGCCACACGGCGATCGCGAAGTCGCGGTTCTTGTGCTGGAAGTCGTTGCCGAGCACGAGCACGAACCGCCTGCCTCCCAGGGACTGCACGAGCTCTGCGATGTCGTCGTCCGGTGCCTGGGGAGCCGTGGCGGCAGTGATGTGGTCGAGGCCGAGCGGGATCGCGTGCACGCGGTCGGCCTCCAGGCGCGGGGTCTCCTCGTGCAGGCGCAGGGCGACGTCGGCCGAGATCGTCGTGATGCCATCGACGCTCAGCGCGATGCGCCGCTGCAGGCTGCGGTACGCGCTCCACGCGTCAGGCGAGGCGTGGTAGCGCGGGATGTCGTAGGCGATGAGATCCAGGTAGGTCGTCACCACGCGGCGTCCGTACTCGCGCGCTGCGACGATGCTGTTGCGGCCGTCGATCTGGTTGGGGTACCAGATCACGTCGGCGGGCGCATCGAGCGAGCTCTCGTCGGCGGCTGCCAGGTGGACCTTGGGCAGGTCGAGCAGGTGGCTCGCATAGTCGGGCAGCTCCTGGATCCCGATGAGGGTGATCGAGGCGATCCGCTCGTCGCGGGCCAGCGCCTCGACCGCCTCGGTCGTGAGCACCTGCGCACCGGTCTGGTGCGGGCCCAGCCACGTCGCGTCGACCACGAGCGTGAGGTTGCGCGCCTTCAGGGGCTGGCTGTGCGTCGTGATGAAGTGCGAGCTGCTCGGGTCGAGCGCCTCGCGCTCATCGATCTCGGCCGGCTCGAGCAGCACCGTCGCGCGTGCGACGTCACGGTGGTTGGTGAGCAGCCAGTCATGCCACAGTCCCCGCTCGGCTGCGGCGATGCACCACTGGCGCAGCTGCTCGGGGTCCCCGGGCTCCGGCAGCGGACCCACGAGATCCGCGGCGTCGGCCGCGATGGCGATGACGGCCCCCGCAGGAGCCGAGGCACGCAGCCACCGATCGGTCACCTGGTCATTGGCCACCAGTGACAGCGACACGATGCGCGGGTCGGTGTCGATGCGGCGGCCGAACTCGTGCATGCGATCGATGGTCAGCAGGGCCGGGTCGCCGTGCACGGTCAGCACGCGTCCTGCCGGCGACCTGAAGGTGGGCTCAGGCATCACAGGGCCTCGTAGATGCGCAGGAGCTCGGGGTTGAGGCTCGACGAGTAGAAGGGGTCGTGCTGCAGCACGGGCTCCCACCTCTGGGTGAACAGGGCATGCTCGCGTGCATCGGCCTTCCTTCGCGTCATGGTCGCGCCCTCATAGTGGACGAAGTGCGCGTACGGAGTCCATGCGACACGGAAACCCTGCGCACCCACGCGCAGGCAGAAGTCGACATCGTTGTAGTCGCGCGCGAATGCCGCGTCGAACCCGCCGACGAGGTCGAACACCGACGTGCGCACGAGCATGGCCGCAGCGGTGACCGCTGAGTAGTTGCGCGGCGTCAGGGTCGAGCCGAAGTACCCCGTCTCGCGACCGGGGCGGCCGATCCATGCATGCGTCGGGCCGCTCGGCAGCAGCACCATGCCGACGTGCTGGATGCGCGAGTCGGGGTAGGTGAGCCTGGCGCCCGTGATGCCGACCTCGCTGATCTGCCCGAGCTCGAGCATGCGCGTGACCGGGTCGTCCTCGGCCACCGTGGTGTCGTCGTTGAGCAGCACGAGGTACTCGCCCTGCGCGGCCGCGCGTCCGGTGTTGATGGCCTCGGAGAAGTTGAACCGCTCGGCGAGGTAGGGCACGTGCGTGATCGTGTGGCGTCCGAGGTCGAATGCGGGCACCTCCGGGATGACCCCGGTCGTGACGATCACGAAGTCGAGCGCGGTCTGCTGCTCGCGTGCGGCAAGGGAGCGCACGGCATCGTCGACGAAGCGGCCGGACCCGGCATCGTTCGCGGTGCCGATCGTCGGGATGATCACCGACACCCGCGGCGCGGTCATGAGCCGGGGATGCACCTCGTTGAGCCCCTGGATGTGGCTGGGCGCCACGGTGCCGCCGCCGAAGGTGCGGTCGAGGTGCTCCTGCTGGGCTCGCGCTGCGGCCTGCTGCGCCCACGGCTTGGCGTCGATGGTCAGCGCCGTCGACCCGCTCCAGGCGCGCCAGTGGTACAGCGGGTGGGGCACATGCACCACCCGCTGCAGCTGCGGGAGCAGCCGCAGGGCCAGATCGAAGTCCTGGGCGCCGTCCATCTCGGTGCGCAGCCCGCCGACGCCGACGACCTGCTCGCGCCGGAAGGCCGTGAAGTGGCACAGGTACATCTGGGTCAGCAGGAGCTCGGGCGAGAACGAGGGCTTGCAGTAGAGCTCGAAGTGCTCGCCGCGGGGGCTGATCTTGTCCTCGTCGGAGTACACGGCATCGGGATGGTCATGCGCCTCGATCATCGCGCTCGTGATCTCGATGCAGCGCGGATCGAGTGCATCGTCGTGATCGAGCATGCCGATGTACTCGCCGGTCGCGGCCGCGAGCGCCACGTTCAGGGCCGAGGAGATGCCGCCGTTCTCCTTGCGGGTGACCACGATGCGCGGGTCGTCGGCGTGCTCCTGCGCGAACTGCGCGAGGAAGGCGAGCACCTCCGCGTCGGTGGAGCCGTCGTCGGCCACGAGCAGCTGCCAGTTGGCCGCCTGCTGTGCGAGCACCGAGCCCAGGCACTCGCGCAGGAAGTCGATCGGGGTGTTGTAGACCGGGACGAGCACCGAGATGGTGAAGTCGTGGGTCGTCGTGCCCGGAAGCACCGTCGGGGCCTGCACGAGCCAGGCCTGGTACTCACGGCCGATGTTGCGCTCATAGACCTTGCGCTTGACCCAGCGCTTGACGCGTCCGGCACGTCGCTTGGCGCGGATCAGCGGGTTGCGTTCGCTGACCATGGCTACTGCAGCCGGTATTCGGCGCGCAGCTGCACGAAGCCCTGGCCGATCTCGCCGGAGGCGCTGCGCACGGGGAACTCCGCCGCATCGTTCCAGGAGTCGAGCAGCTTGGCGCCCGTGTGGTCGAAGACATCGACATGCACGCGATAGCGACCCGGCAGCAGCGGGTTGTCGATGAGCTCGACATCGATCACGTGGTCGCCGTCGATCGTGCCGAAGTCGTGCCCGAGCCGGTGGTTGCCGATCATCGTGACGAGGGGTCCGGTCTCGTGCTGCAGCGCGATGCGCACATTCGGGCCCAGCACCGGCTCCGTGGTGGCCACGCCGACCTTGATCGCGAACGTGGTCCCGGTCTCGGCATGGTTGAGCGGGACGCCGTCGAGGCTGGTGATCTGCACCGACTTCACGCGCAGCGACGACTGCAGCCCGCCCTCGTGGTCGGGCTGGTCACGCGTCGCGGTCGCCAGCGGATTGCGTGCGGACTCCTCGGCGTTCACGCGCTTGAGGTAGCTGGCCACGACATCGGTGGGCTCGCCGATCTCCTGCAGGGTGCCGCGCTCGAGCCAGGCGACCTCGTCGCACAGGGCCTCGAGCTGGCCCAGGCCGTGGCTCACGACGATGATCGTCTTGCCGGCCCGGCGCAGTGCGTAGAGGTGGTCGAAGCACTTGCGCTGGAACTCCTCGTCGCCGACGGCCAGCACCTCGTCGACGAGCAGCACGTCGGGCTTCATGTGCACCGCGACCGCGAACCCCAGGCGCACGTACATGCCGCTCGAGTAGTGCTTGACCGGGTCGTCGATGAACTCCCGCAGGCCGGAGAAGTCGATGATCTCGTCGGTGACGTCGGCGATCTCCTTGCGCGGCAGGCCGAGGATCGAGCCGTTCAGGCCGATGTTCTCGCGGCCGGTCATCTCCGGATGGAAGCCGGCGCCGAGCTCGATGAGCGATGCGATGCGGCCCTCGCTGGTGATCGTGCCCTCGGTGGGCCGGTAGATGCCGCCGATCATCTTCAGCAGGGTCGACTTGCCCGAGCCGTTGTGCCCGATGAGGCCGTAGACGCTGCCCTTGGGGATGTCGAGGTCGACATGGCGCACCGCCCAGAAGTCCTCTGCGCGCCGGGCCCGCCCGCGCACGATGCGCTCCTTGATGGAGTTCCGGCGATCGGCGTTGCGCATGAACCGCTTGCCGACGTTCGACATCTCGACTGCGTTGTCGCTCACAGCAGCTCTCCGATGTCCTCGCTGAACCGGTTGAAGATGCTGAAGCCGGCCCAGAAGACCAGGAATCCGCCGACGAGCAGCGCGACGACCTCGAGCGCCGCAGGCGCGGTGAGGGTGTACATGGCGTCGTGCATCGCCTGCACGTACCAGGACATCGGATTGCACTTCACGACCCAGGCCAGTGCCTCGCTGTGCGTCTCGACCAGGCTCATCGGGTAGAGCACCGGCGTCAGGAAGTACAGGGCGCCGAGCACCACCCCGACGATGTACATGACATCGCCGAACCGGGCGTTCATGATCGACAGCATGAGGCCGACGCCCTGGGCGAAGAGCGCGGTGCCGATGAGGATGGGGATGGCGATGAGCCAGGTGACGCCGACGTTGCCGAGCACCAGGAACATCGCGATGAGCACCACGAGCTCGAGCGCCACCTGGATCAGCTGCACGATGCTGGCGCCGAGCACGGGAGCGTAGGCCGGGAACTGCACCTTCTTCAGGAGCTCGCCGTTGCTCTTGAGCTGGGTCATCGACAGGGTGAGCAGGCTCGAGAACAGGTTCCAGGTGACCATCCCGGTGAACAGGAAGGCCGCGTACGAGGTCTCGCCGTTGCCCATCTCGGGCGCCTGGACCCGGAAGACGATGCTGAACACGGCCGCGAAGATCAGCAGCGTGGCCAGCGGCTGCACGAGCGACCAGGCCCAGCCCAGCACGCTCGAGCGGTAGCGCGTGGCGAAGTCGCGGTTGGCGAAGGCCCAGATGAGCGCATGCTGCCGCCGGAGGGCGCTCAGCACGCGCGCCAGCCCCGAGCGCTGCCAGGCAGCGCGATCTGCACCATGGGTCCATGCTAACGAGGCGGGTCGC
>JAQTXL010000108.1 GCA_028688835.1 Candidatus Nanopelagicales bacterium
CGGGCTCGTGCTGTGCGCGGGGCTCACGTGGCGGCAGGCAGCGCTGCTGCGCGCCTACTCGCGCTACCTGCGCCAGATCGGCACCGCCTTCGGCCAGGACTACATCCAGCGTGTCCTGCTCACCTATCCCGCGGTGGTCGGGCTGCTGGTCGAGCTGTTCGGGCGCCTGTTCGATCCCGAGTTCCCGGGGGATCGCGAGGCTCATGCCGCAGAGGTCGCCGCGCGCATCCGCGCGGCGCTCGATGCCGTGCCCGTGCTCGATCACGACCGCATCCTGCGCAGCTTCCTCGCGCTCATCGGCGCAACGCTGCGCACGACCGCCTTCCAGGCCGAGGATGAGCTCGACTCGCGCGCGATGGCCTTCAAGATCGACTCACGCGCCCTGCCCGACATGCCGCTGCCGGTCCCGCTCGTCGAGATCTGGGTCTCCTCGCCGCGCGTCGAGGGCGTGCACCTGCGCTTCGGGCGCGTGGCGCGCGGCGGGCTGCGCTGGAGCGATCGCCGCGAGGACTTCCGCACCGAGATCCTGGGCCTGGTGAAGGCGCAGGAGGTCAAGAACGCGGTCATCGTGCCGGTCGGCGCCAAGGGCGGCTTCGTCCCGGCGAGCCTGCCTGATCCCGCGCGCGACCGTGAGGGCTGGCTCGCCGCAGGCACGGCCGCCTACCGTGAGTTCGTCGCCGCCCTGCTCGACCTCACCGACGACCTCCACGGCGAGCTCGTCGTGCCGCCGGCAGGCGTCGTGCGTCGCGACGGCGATGACCCCTACCTCGTGGTCGCAGCCGACAAGGGCACGGCGAGCTTCTCCGACATCGCCAACGCCATCGCGGTCGAGCGCGGCTACTGGCTCGGTGACGCCTTCGCCAGCGGTGGGTCTCGCGGATACGACCACAAGGCCATGGGCATCACGGCGCGCGGCGCGTGGATCTCGGTGCAGCGGCACTTCCGCGAGCTGGGCATCAACACGCAGACCGATCCGTTCACCGTGGTCGGCATCGGTGACATGAGCGGTGACGTCTTCGGCAACGGCATGATGCTCAGCGGGCAGATCAGGCTCGTCGCGGCCTTCGACCACCGTGACATCCTCATCGACCCGGACCCCGACGCGAGCCGCTCGCTCGACGAGCGCATCCGCCTGTTCGGCCTGCCCAGGTCGAGCTGGGCCGACTTCGACGCCTCGGTGATCTCCGCCGGCGGCGGGGTGTTCTCGCGCAGCGCGAAGTCGATCGAGCTGTCGCTGCAGGCCTGCACGGCGCTCGGGCTCGACGGCACCCAGCGGGTCTTCACCCCGAACGAGGTCATCCGGTCGATCCTGCGGGCGCCGGTCGACCTGCTCTGGAACGGCGGCATCGGCACCTACGTCAAGGCGTCGGGCGAGAGCAATGCCCAGGTGGGGGACAAGGCCAACGACGCCATCCGCATCGACGGCGCCGCCCTGCGCTGCCGCGTCGTGGGCGAGGGCGGCAATCTCGGCTTCACCCAGCTGGGCCGCGTGGAGGCGGCCAAGGCCTCCGTGCGGATCAACAGCGACGCCATCGACAACTCGGCCGGTGTCGACACCTCCGATCACGAGGTCAACCTGAAGATCCTGCTCGACGCCATGGTCCGTGGAGGCGAGATCAGCGAGGACCGCCGCAACGCGGTGCTCACCGACCTGACCGACGAGGTCGCGGCCGACGTCCTGGCCGACAACTACGCGCAGAACGTGGTGCTCGGCAATGCGCGGGCCGCAGCGCTGGTCATGCTGCCGGTGCACCAGCGCATGATCCGTGACCTCGAGCGCCGGGGCCTGCTCGATCGCGCGGTCGAGTTCCTGCCCAGCGACGAGGAGATCGAGCTGCGCCGCATCAACGGCCAGGGCCTCACCTCACCGGAGCTGTCCGTGCTGCTGGCCTACTCGAAGATCTCGCTCATGGGCGATCTCAACGCCTCGAGCATGGCGAACGACCCGTGGTACGCGTCCGCCCTCGACGCGTACTTCCCGGCGCCTGTCGTACGCGACTTCCCGGCCGCGGTGGCACGCCACCAGCTGCGCAGCCAGATCATCACCACCGTCGTCTGCAACGAGGTGATCAACACCGGCGGCATCACCTTCGTCTACCGGGCCTGCGAGGAGACCAGCGCCTCGCCGAGCGAGGTGGTGCACGCCGCGCGCGCAGCATCCGAGATCTTCGGCATCCAGGGGCTGACGGCCGCCGTGCAGGCCCTCGACTACGCCGTGCCGACGGCGGCGCAGGACGCGCTCAACCTCGGCATCCGCCGCCTGCTCGACCGCGCGACCCGCTGGATCCTGCACGCGCACGGCGACCACCTCAGCCCGCAGGACGTGGTGGCGCGCTACCGGCCGGTGGTCGAGCAGCACGCGGACTACGTCCGCAAGCACCTGCCCGAGGGGATCGACGAGGCCGTGCTGGCCACGGCGGCCCGCTCCATGGCCCTGGGTGCCCCGGCCGACCTGGCCCACGAGGTCGCCGCCCTGCTCGACGTCTACGCGCTGCTCGACATCGCCGACGTGGCCGGGCGCACCGGCGTCGACCCCGCCCGGATCATCCCGCTCTACTTCGCAGTGATCGAGTCCTATGGCATCAACACCCTGTTCCTGGCCATCACCGCCCTGCCGCGCACCGACCGCTGGGCGATGCTCGCCCGGCAGGCTCTGCGTGCCGACCTCTACAGCACGGCGGCCGCGCTGGCCGAGAACGTGCTGCGCATGGACCAGGGCTCGACGGCGCTCACCCTGGCCGCCTGGGAGGGTCACTACGCCAGCAGCGCATCGCGCGCCAAGTCCACGCTGCTCGACATCGCCGCCGTCGAGGCCCCGGACCTGGCGACCCTGTCGGTCGCGCTGCGCGTGCTGCGCAGCCTCGTGGTGCAGACGCGCGAGGCCTGATCCTCCTGCAGATCATTCGCAGGTGCTCGGGGTGCCCTTGGTCCGACTCAGGGCGCAGTTAGCATTGTCGGATCGACGGGCCGCATGCCCGCCACTGCCGCACCTACCCCCGTTGGAGTCACTGTGAGTCTGCCGCCCCTGGTGGAGCCGAATGTCGAACTGAGCGTGGATGAAGTGCGCCGCTACAGCCGCCACCTCATCATCCCCGATGTCGGCATGGCGGGGCAGAAGCGCCTCAACCACGCCAAGGTCCTGTGCGTCGGGGCCGGCGGCCTGGGCAGCCCTGCCCTCATGTACCTCGCGGCTGCGGGCGTCGGCACCCTGGGCATCGTCGAGTTCGACGTCGTCGACGAGTCCAACCTGCAGCGGCAGATCATCCACGGGCAGAGCGACATCGGCCGGTCCAAGGCCGAGAGCGCGCGCGACACCGTGAACCAGATCAACCCCCTCGTCACCGTCAACCTGCACGAGGAGCGCCTGGACTCCTCGAACGTGATGGACCTGTTCGCGCAGTACGACCTCATCGTCGACGGCACCGACAACTTCGCCACGCGCTACCTCGTCAATGACGCGTGCGTGCTGCTCGGCAAGCCCTACGTCTGGGGCTCCATCTACCGCTTCGACGGTCAGGCGAGCGTGTTCTGGGCCGAGCACGGCCCCTGCTACCGCTGCCTGTACCCCGAGCCCCCGCCACCGGGCATGGTGCCGTCGTGCGCCGAGGGCGGCGTGCTGGGCGTCCTGTGCGCATCGATCGGCTCGATCCAGGTGACCGAGGCCATCAAGCTCATCACGGGCATCGGCGAGAC
The DNA here is from genome assembly GCA_028688835.1 of Candidatus Nanopelagicales bacterium. Lineage (GTDB taxonomy): Bacteria > Actinomycetota > Actinomycetes > S36-B12 > S36-B12 > UBA11398. The sequence continues at coordinate 3,694 of JAQTXL010000108.1, forward strand.
CCTGCTGGGCAAGCTGATGATCTACGACGCCCTCGACATGAACTACCGCAAGGTGCGGATCCGCAAGGATCCCGAGTGCGCCGTGTGCGGCGAGCACCCGACTGTCACCGAGCTCATCGACTACGAGGCCTTCTGCGGCACGATCTCCGATGAGGCAGCAGAGGCGGCCAAGGACTCGACCATCTCCGTGGTCGACCTCAAGCGCCTGCTCGACGCCCGCGACCGAGGCGAGGACGACTTCGTGCTCATCGACGTGCGCGAGCCCAATGAGTACGAGATCGTCTCGATCCCCGGCTCGGTGCTCATCCCCAAGGGCCAGTTCCTCGACGGCTCGGCGCTTGCGCTCCTGCCCCACGAGAAGCGCGTGATCCTGCACTGCAAGCTCGGCGGGCGCTCTGCCGAGGCGCTGGCCGTGGTCAAGGGTGCAGGCTTCGGCGATGCCGTGCATGTCGGTGGCGGTGTGCTGGCCTGGGTCAACCAGATCGAGCCGGAGAAGCCGACCTACTAGCGGCGCGCAGCCGTACCCTGTGCCGCATGGCGATCCGCATCTGCGTGCTCCTGTGGCGGACCGACGCCCCGATCGAGCGCTTGCGGGCGTACGAGGACGCGGTGCTGGCACTGCTGCCCGAGTATGAGGGGCGCGTGCTGCAGCGGCTTGCCATCGACGCTGCGGGTGATGAGCCGTGCGAGGTGCAGGTGATCGAGTTCGCGTCCGCGCAGCACCTCGACGACTTCATGCACGACGATCGCCGGCTCGCACTGGCCGATGAACGTGAGGCGACAGTGCTGCGGACGCAGGTGCTGCACGTCGAGGACGTGCAGCGTGCGGGCTACTGAGGGCCCAGGCCGTCGTCGGTGAACTCGAACTTCTTGTGCGAGTTGTCGCAGTAGGGCTTCTTCTCCGAGTGCCCGCAGCGGCACAGGTAGGACTTGGTCACGTGGCGGATGAGCTCACCGTTCGCGTCGAGGATGTCGACCTCGCCGATGACCTCGTAGGGCCCGTTCTCGCACACGGTGATGGTGACGTTCTGCTGTTCAGTCATGACGTCATTGTGGTGCATGGCGCAGCGTTATCCGGCGACAATGTCACCTTCGGCCGAGGAGACCTCGATGCCCAGGGACTTCAGATACTCGGTCGCGGCATCCAGATCGGAGGGCTCGCCCTCGAGGTCGAGCACCATCCAGCCCACATGCTGCTCGATGTTCGCGCGACGGATGTTCGGGATGACCTGGTGCTGCTTGACCATCGTGTACACGATCGGCTCGGTGACCGTCTCCGGTCCGAAGGTGAGCTGCAGGTGACGGTGACTCATGGCGCCAGTGTATTGGGCGCGGGTTAGAGGGCGCCACGCTTGGTGAGCCAGCTGAAGGCCCAGTAGCCGGGCACAGTCGGCAGCCAGAACGTCACCAGGCGGTAGAGCAGCACGGCGGACAGCGCGATGCCGCCGTCGAGGCCGGCAGCGGTCAGGCCGGCCGTCAGCGCGGCCTCGACCGCACCGAGTCCGCCGGGGGTCGGCGCAGCCTGACCGATCGTCGCGCCCGCGAGGTAGACCACGGCGACGACCGCGAGGTTCATGCTGCCGCCGAACGCCTCGACGCACGCGAAGAGCACGCCGATGTACGCGAGGTTGAGCACCAGGATGCCGCCCACGCCCTCGAGCAGTTTGAGCGGACGCTGTGCGACCGTGAGCAGGCGCGGGCCCACCTCGCGCAGCATCGGGCCGATGCGGTCGCTGGTGACGCGTCGCACCTGCGGGATGGCGAACAGGCCCACGATGATCACCGCGACCACGACGACCGCGATGACGACGACCTTGGGCGGCTGGAAGGTGAAGTCGGCCTGCGTTCCGGCGGCGAAGCCGAAGCCCAGCAGCAGGAGCATGTGCATGACGAAGGCCATGACCTGTGAGACGCCGACGCTCGCGCCCGCCAGCGCCGGATTGAGGCCGGCCTTCTGCAGGAAGCGCATGTTGATCGCGACGGCGCCCAGCGTCGGCGGCGACACGAGGGTGGCGAAGTCACCGGCGAGCTGTGCCAGCACGGTGCGGTGCAGCGGCAGCCGCTCGGGCACGAATCCGGACAGCGACCAGGCCGCTCCGATGTAGGTGATGAGGCTGAACAGCAGCGCGAGCCCGGCCCAGCGCCAGTCGGCGGTCTTGAACAGCTGCACGAGGTCGACGTCGGCCAGCTGCGTCAGCAGCACATAGCCCGCGACCGTGCCGACGACCGCGATGACCAGCGTGCGCGGCTTGATGCGCTCGAGCTGGATGGGCTCGACGTTCTCGTCGTCGCCGATCTCGATGAGCGCATCGCGCAGCTCGACGAGCGTCTTCTTGTGCTTGCGGACGGCCCGCCGCGACGGGGCCGACAGTGCCACCGGCTGCAGCGCCGGCAGCGCGCGCGACAGCCCCGCGAGCCCGAGCACGGTGCGGCCCGCCTGCACGGCACGCGGCACCGACGTCAGGATCGACAGGGTGCAGAGCAGCTCGGCGATGTCGATGCGCAGGGCGACATCGTTGGCAGCCACGGCGCCGGCGTCCTGGCCGACCAGCCACACGGAGCCGTCGTCGGCCCTGATGAGGTTGCTCGCATGCAGCGCGCGATGGCTGATCTGGTGCTCGTGCAGGGTGCGCAGGGCGCGCCAGGCGTTCTCGAGATCGGCGTCGCTGATGTCGTCGAGCTCGGCGAACACCGCGCCCTCGATGTACTCGTACGCCATGAGGCACGAGTCGCCGTTGATCTCGCTGGCCATGAGCAGCCGCGGCTCGGGCGCTCCTGCAGCCATGGCCGCATAGGACGTGAGGGCGGCGTGATCGAGGGTGCGGCGCATGTTGAAGCGGCCGCTCACCTGGTCCTCGCGCAGGCGCACCGCGGTCCAGATCGCGGCCGCGAGCCCCGAGCCCTCCATGTCGCGGTCGAAGACGATGACACGCATGACCGCGCCGCTGCGGGTGAGCGCCTGGTAGCGCCGGCCGCGACGCGTGGTCTCCTGGGCCAGCAGTGAGATGACCGGGTAGCCCCCGCGCTCGAGCGCCTGCGCGATCTCGACGCCTGACGGCCGCGACGTCGGCGTGCCGAAGGCGTAGCGGACGATGAGGCCCACGCCCCAGCCGATGGTGACCGAGATCATCATGCCGGCGATGGCGATGGCCGAGCTCAG
>JAQTXL010000109.1 GCA_028688835.1 Candidatus Nanopelagicales bacterium
CGCTCGATCTGGTCGGGGCGCAGCACCGGCCGCTCGCTCAGCCAGGGGACCTCGTCCGTGCCGACAGCATTGAAGGCGGCGTCGCGCGGGACGGTGTCGGTGGCATGCGTGGTGGCGTGGCGGTCGGCGACCGGGGCCGGCGTGTGCGGGTTGTAGGTGGCCAGCTCGAGGAAGAACGGCGTCTTCACCTGGGCGATGTGCCGGACAGCCGCCGTCGTGAGCACGTCATTGAGGAAGTCCTTGGTGGCATGGCCGTAGGACTTCAGCGTCCCGTTCTCATTGAGCGTGTAGTCGTACCCCTGGTAGGCCTGGTTCTTCGAGGTCGAGGAGACGAAGTAGTCCCAGCCTGGAGGTATGTAGGTCTCCGACGGGGCGCCAGTGGGGAACCCGTTGAGGTACTTGCCGATGAGCGAGGTGTCGATGCCGGCGTCATTGAGCCACGTCGGCAGGCAGTTGCGCTCCAGGCTGCGCCCGTAGAAACGCTCCCAGCCGCCGCCGGTCTTGGGCACATTCGAGAGCACCCGGTGGTTGTGGACGAACTGGGCGCGCATGAGCGAGGTGCGCGACGGGCAGCACAGGGAGTCGGTGACGACGAAGTCCGTGAGGGTGGTGCCCTCCTGCTTGAGCGCGGCCAGGCGCGGCACCTGGTTGAAGGCAGCCCAGTCGAGGTCGTCGGCGAGCAGCAGCACGACGTTCCTGATGTCCGAGAGCGATCCCGTCGGGGGCTGCGTGGGCGGCGTGAAGGGATCCTCGCTCGCTCCCGGAGCTGCCGTGCTGCCATCGGCCGCGGTCTCACCGGCGCGGGCCGAGTTCGTGACCCCGACCAGCAGCAGGGCCAGGACCGCCACGACGATCGTGATGACCGTCGCCGTCGTGACCTCAACCCGCTTTCGGCCGTGGACTTCGGTCACGTGATGGCTCCTGGACGCTGGACTGGGATGCCCGGAGGCAGGTTGTCCAGAATACGTCACGGCGAAGGCCGGCCCGGTGCGGTGCTCCGGCGCAGGCCGGCCGTAGGGGAGTCTCCCCCTAGACTCACGCTCTCGGACGATGCCCGCGGGCTGCTGGAGGAACCATGACGACGGGCAGCCCTGCGGCCCAGGCCACGCCCGCCGCCAGCGACAACCGCCGCAACGACATCCAGGGCCTGCGCGCCGTGGCCGTCGGCTTCGTGGTCGCCTTCCACGCGGGCCTGCCGGTGCCGGGCGGGTTCGTGGGCGTCGATGTCTTCTTCGTGATCTCAGGCTTCGTCATCACGGCGATGCTGGCCCGCGAGTGGGTGCGCACCCAGACCCTGCGCTTCTCGACCTTCTACGCACGCCGGTTCCGTCGGCTCACCCCCGCGCTGGCCCTGCTCGTGGGCAGCGTGGTCGTGATGTCGGCACTCATCCAGTCACCCATGGGCGAGCAGCAGATCGCCGCGAAGACCGGGCTGGGCGCACTGCTGCTCATCGCGAACGTCGTGATCGCCCGCACGACCGGCGGCTACTTCGACGCACCGGCGGAGACGAACCCGCTGCTCAACACATGGTCGCTGTCGGTGGAGGAGCAGTTCTACCTCGTGTTCCCGCTCATCCTGTACGTCGGCTGGCGCCTGGCCCGCAGGTTCAGCGCCAGGTGGGTGCCGGTCGCGCTCGTGGGCGGGATCGCCGGCGTCTCATTCGCCATCGCGATGCTGGAGGCCTCCGGCCATCGGATCCCGCTCATGCCGACAGTGCTGGGCGGCTTCTACGGACCGGTGAGTCGCGCCTGGGAGTTCGCCGCAGGCGCCCTGCTCGCCCTGCTGGCTGCGCGCATCGAGCCCGTGATCACGCGCGCGGTGGGCACGGTGCTCGCCTCGCTCGGGATCATCGGCCTGGCGGCCTCGCTGGTCCTGGTCTCGGCTGAGACGGTCTGGCCCGGTCCGATGACGATCCTGCCGGTGGTGAGCACCATGCTCCTGCTCGTCGGCGGCTACGCGCAGGCCACGCTGCCCAGCCGCGTGCTGGGCACCCGCCCGCTCGTGGCCATCGGCAACCTCTCGTACTCCTGGTACCTGTGGCACTGGCCGTTCATCGTGTTCGCGCTGGCGCTGTGGCCAACAACGCCCGGCATCGCGCTGGCCGCGGCGATCGCCTCGCTCGTGCCCTCGATCCTGTCCTACCGCTGGGTCGAGCAGCCGATCCGTGGGCTCCGTGACGTGGGCAGGGCCAGGATGACGCGCATCGTGAGCCTCACGATGATCCCGCCGATCGCGCTGGCCGGCGGGCTGTGGATCGCGGCCGACCAGGGCTTCTGGAATCCGCGCGTGCAGCAGTTCGTCGCCTCAGTCGCGCCCATGCATGCAGGCAACAAGGCGGGGTGCAACGAGTCGATCGCGCCGAGTGACCGCAAGGCGAGCGTCTGCGTCTGGAACGCTGATGGTGCTGGGACGCCGGTCTATCTCATCGGCGACTCCCATGCCGATCACTTCAGCGAGGCCGTCATCGCGGCGACGGGCGCCACCGACTCGCCACTGACCATCGCCACGGCAAACGCCTGCCCGTTCTACGACGTGCATCTGCGCTCTGCTGCGGCCCCGCGATCGCCGTGCCGGCAGTTCGTGCAGAAGACACTCGCCTGGCTCGACCAGCAGCCCCCAGGCATCGTGCTCATCGGCACCTCAGCGGTGTACTGGAACTCACGCGTCTACTCCGCCGGTGCGACGGCGGCGGCAGTGACCAATGAGCCTGCGGCCAAGCGGGCGGCCCTGCAGGCCGGCCTGCAGTCGACTGTCGAGCAGCTGCAGGCATCGGGGCACCGGGTCGTCCTCATCCAGGACGTGCCGTTCTTCGCCAGTCCATACGCATCCAACCCGCAGCGGTTCTCGGTGCTCGACATCGCCAGCGGACGCGATCTGGGTGAGCAGATGCCCCAGGACATCGCCGACCGCAACCAGCGGGTCGCGCGCTCTGCAGTCACTGCAGTCGCGGACGCCACCGGCGCCTCGGTGCTCGACCTTCGTCCCGAGCTCTGCCCCGCAGGCCAGTGCTCGACGCAGCTCGACGGCGTGTACCTCTACCGCGATGACGGTCACATCTCGGTGGGTGCCGATGCCCTGCTGGGCACTGCGTTCGAGCGGGCGCTCAAGGGCAGGTGACGTGGTCGACCACGATGGGTAGGTTGCAGTCGTGGACCAGCGCAATGTGCTCGGCGGTGAGCTCGAGCTGTGCAGCCTGGACCCCGTGACGGGGTTCTATCGCGATGGCTACTGCACCACCGGAGCCGACGATGTCGGCTCGCACACGGTCTGCGTCGTCGTGACGGAGGAGTTCCTGCGCCACCAGCAGTACGTGGGCAACGACCTCACGACCCCGATGCCGCAGTACGGGTTCCCGGGCCTGGTGCCCGGCGATCGCTGGGCGGTGTGTGCGCCGCGCTGGCTGCAGGCGTTCGAGGACGGAGTCATGGCCCCCGTGGCCCTGCGGGCGACGAACGAGGCCGCCCTGGCCCATGTGCCCATGGCCGCCCTCGAGCAGTGCGCCGCGGATGCCCCCGACGACGCCTCGAGCCTGATCGTCGACTGAGGCGCCTGCCGCAGGTGAGCCCGGCAACCGCCGCCGCTGCTGGGTAGTGTGGCGCTCGCACACTGGACCTGCCGGAGGAGCACCCGCCATGAAGAAGCTCGCCATCGTCGTCGCCTGCGCCGCACTTCTGGCTGCCTGCTCCTCGTCACCTGAACCGGCGGCTTCCACCGCCGCGCCGTCGACCAGCGCCCCATCCTCGCTCTCGACCGATCAGGCCGCCTGGGTCGCGAACGTGTGCACGGGTGTGGCCGACCTGCAGACGTCGATCACCGACATCTCGACTGCTGCGACCTCCGGTGGCGATGTCCAGGAGAATCTCACCAACCAGATGTCCGTCATCGCGACCGCAGCGCAGTCGCTGCTCACGACCGTGACCACCCTGCCGGCAGGGGATGCGACCAACCCCGACGCGGTCGCGGTCAAGCAGGCTGCCGACGCCTTCACTGCCGCAGTGCCGGCACTGCAGTCCAGCGTCGATGACGTCGCCAATGCCGGCTCGATCGTGGCGTCGCTCAAGGCCCTGCCGGCTGTCGTGACCGCGGCAAGCGATGCGCTGACGACGCTCGGCAACACGACGAAGGCCGTGCAGACAGCTGCCAAGAACACCACCACGAGCCTTGGTGAGGCGTTCGCCGCCAACCCGACCTGTTCGGCCTTGCGTGCCTGACGGTGTCTGGTAGTTCACAGAGTTCTGTGCGCCACGGTTCTCGCTTCTAGACTTGCACACATGAAGGCGTGGGCTGCCGGGTTGCCGGGTCCAGTATGGACGCTGGCCCTGTGGTACTTCGTCGGCTCGGTGTCGGGAGTCGCGCTCCCCGTGTTCTTCCCCCTCGACGGCACGGCTGACTCATGGTGGGCGGCCACCGGAGTCTTCGGTTTGGCCATGGCGGTGCTCCTGCTGGTACTCGGTCCCCGCGCTCCGGCGTGGCTCATCGCATCGCTGGTGATCGTGGGCTTCCTCGCGTCCATCGCGGCGACTCTTGCCGCCTCAAGCGTCACGGGCATCCTGCAGTCGGCACTCAGCCTGTTCTGGGTGGTGCTCTACATCGCACTCTGGGGTCCGCCGGTGGCCGCATACACGTCGGCGGCACTGTGCTCTGGGGCCTTCCTGTACTCGATCCTGGTGCATGGCATCTGGAGTCACCTCGGTTTCGCCTGGGCCCTGGTCACGATCGTGTGGCTGTCGATCGTCGGGTCCGTCAACTACCTCGTGCGCGCGTTGAATCACGAGTCCCACTTCGACGTGGTCACAGGCGTGCTCAACCGCAATGGACTCGAGGAATGGATACGGCTGCATCCGGCCGCGGGCCGCAGCACAACACCTCGATCCCTCGTGGTGCTCGATCTCGACGAGTTCAAGGCGATCAATGATCGTCTCGACCATCAGGCCGGTGACCGGATGCTGCGTGATGTCGCGGACCACCTGCGGCACAGCCTGCGGCCAGATGACCTGGTCGCGCGCATCGGCGGTGACGAGTTCGTGCTGGTGCTCCCGCAGACTCCTCCCGAGGCCGCGCCGGCGTTGATGCGCAGGCTGCGGGAGGAGTCGCCGACCGAGTGGTCCTTCGGGGCGGCCGGCTGGGATCCGGACACTTCGTTCGCCCAGGTGTTCGCCCAGGCCGATGCGATCATGTACGAGCGCAAGCGGCAGAGGCGTGCAGCCAAGCAGGTCTAGTCGGAGCAGGGCGCGTCAAGCAGTGATCGGAAGGTCGAGCAGGGTGCGTCCGTCAGCTGCTCGCAAGCGAATGCGCGTGACCTCTGCTGGCGCAGCGGCGATGACGGCGGTGAACGTCACGCTGCTCTCGTACTCGGCTGTCCAGTCGGCGATGACCTGAGGTGCATGACCGTCACTCGTGAGCGTCACCACGCAGTGCATGTCATCGGGCACACCGGCGACCCACAGCGTCACATCGCTGCCTGAGTCCGCAGGGCGGATGCGAGCGATCGCGTTGATGCCATTGGCGGATGCGGAGGCCTGCACGGTCTGCGCATCTGCAGCGAGGCGGATGAAGGCGAACACTCCGGTGATCGCGAAGAGCACCAGCAGCACTGCTGCCCCCACGAGCCCGAGGCGCCCGGTGTGCCGGCGACGCGCGGCCGCCTGCGACTCGGTCTGCGCGGCAGCGATGATGCGACGCAGGAGCAGGTCATCCGGAAGTTCGGCCAGCGGCTGCAGGTCAGCGCGGCTCACCGTTGACATGAGCGCCGGCATCGGGTGCAGCCGCGCCTGCTCGGCAGCGCACTCAGGGCACCGGGCGATGTGGGCAGCGGTGTCAGCGTCGACCTCGCCGTGCGTGAGCAGGGCGATGGAGATCTCCTGCTGGACCTCTGGGCAGTTCATCGGAGCAGACCTCTCTCATCGCAGTGCAGGCGCAGCGCCTTGAGCGCGTAGTGGCATCGGGACTTGACCGTGCCCTCGGGGATGCCGAGCAGGCGCGCAGCCTCGGCGGTGGAGTGGTCGAGGTAGAACAGCGTGACGATGACATCGCGGTGGTGCTCGCTCAGGCTGTCGAGCGCATCGAGCATCTCGAACCGCGTGAGCACCACATCGACGCCGCCGTCGTGGACGCCAGCAGCATCGGGGATGGCATCGAGGGCCTCGGCAGGGCGCGCAGCGCGGGCCCGGTAGGCATCGACGGTGAGATTGCGCGCGACGGTGAACAGCCAGGCGCGAGGTGAGCGCTCGGGAGCGGAGTCCAGGACCTCGGGATGGCGCCAGGCCCGCAGGATGGTCTCCTGCACGATGTCCTCGGCCCGCTGGCGATCGCCGCCGAGCAGTCGGGTGGTGTAGGCGAGCAGTTCGCGGCCGTGCTGGTCGTACAGCTCACGGATGAGCTGGTCGTCCATCGTCGGAGTGCGCGCCACACTGCAGCATACGGTCGCTGGCAACGTTTGGTTCAGCGGAAAGTTCCAGCCCCGTCATTGAACTGCGACGCTTCTGCGCACGTATTGCAGTCATGGCGACCCTCACGAGCACCTCGATCCACGCCCGCTCCCTGCGCACTCGGCTCAGCATCACGCTGGGCACTGCGCTGCTCGCGACGCTCGGTGTCGCGACCGTGGCACCCCAGGCGGGCGCAGCCACGTCCCCCGTTCGTGCAGCGACGACGAGTGTCGGCAAGGTGCTCGTGAATCCCGCCGGCCGCACGATCTACGTCTTCGCGACCGACACTGTGGGCAAGTCCAACTGCACCGGTACCTACGCCTCAGCGTGGCCGCCGGTCATCGTCCCCGCCAAGACCTTCCCGAAGGTC
>JAQTXL010000110.1 GCA_028688835.1 Candidatus Nanopelagicales bacterium
CTGAACATCGACGGCGGCACCGACTTCTGATCGGCGGAGCTGTGTACTGCACGCCGCCACTACCCTGATCCTCACTGTCACCTGCGGTCGCAATCCGTCCACGGAGGTCCCGGATGTCCAGAGTGCGTGTGCACAACTTCGCCGTCTCGCTCGACGGCTTCGGCACCGGTGACGGCCAGTCGCTGGAGCAGCCCTTCGGCCATGCCGGCGGCAGGCTGCTCGAGGACTTCGCCGGGACGCGGACCTTCCGCACCATCCATGGCGAGAGTGGCGGCACGACCGGCATCGACGATGCCTTCGCGAGCACCTGGGCGACCGGGATCGGCGCGGAGATCATGGGCCGCAACAAGTTCGGGCCGCAGCGGGGCCCGTGGACTGACGATGGCTGGAAGGGATGGTGGGGCGATGATCCCGTCTTCCACACTCCGGTGTTCGTGCTCACGCACTACCCGCGCCCATCGCTCGAGATGGACGGCGGCACCATCTTCCACTTCATCGACGCCTCGCCTGCCGATGCGCTGGCACTGGCCAAGGAGGCTGCGGGTGGCCTCGATGTGCGCATTGGCGGCGGTCCGACGACAGTGCGCGAGTTCCTCGCCGCAGACCTCATCGACTCGATGCACCTGATCGTGGCGCCCATCGTGCTCGGTCGTGGCGTGCGCCTGTGGGATGGCCTCGAGGGCCTGGAGCAGCGATTCGACCTCGAAGCCGTGAGCACGCCGAGCGGGATCACCCACATGACCTTCACGCGCACCAACACCGAAGAGGACTGAGGAGCACATGAGCGAGATCACGCCGACACGACGCACCGTTCTGCTCGGACTCTGCGGAGCCGTAGCCGCAGGACTGGGCTCAGCGCTGCTGGCCGAGGGCGCCCAGGCAGCCACGGGCGTCGCAGTGAATGCAGCTGGTCAGGCCGTCATCACCGTGAAGAAGGTCCCAGCGCTGGCCAAGGTCGGCGGCATGGTCAACGTCGGCACCGTCAAGGGCGTGCCCACCGCAGTGGTGCGCACCGGCGCGGCGACGTACGCAGCACTCGACCTTCGCTGCACGCACCAGGGCGTCACGGTGCAGCCGACCGGAGCGTCTTGGACCTGCCCAGCGCACGGTTCGACCTTCGCGGCGAACGGCGCCGTGACGGGCGGGCCCGCCGGGCGATCGCTTGCGGGCGTCCCGTCGAAGTTCGCCAAAGGCGTGCTGACCGTCGGCTGACCACGCACCTGCACGTGCGAGCGGCAGCCACGAGAGGATGCCCGCATGAGCGCAACCGTCCAGGCCAAAGGTGTGTCGGCCGGGCACGGTGATCGCGAGCTGTTCTCGGGCTTGGACCTCGTCGTGGCCCCCGGTGACGTCATCGGCCTCGTCGGTCCCAACGGTGCCGGCAAGACGACCCTGCTGCGCATGCTCGCCGGTCTGCGTGCGCCGGATGCCGGGTCGATCAGCATCTCCCCGCCCTCGGCGCACCTGGGCTATCTCACGCAGGAGCCCGAGTCCCTGGCGGGCGAGACCGTCCGCGCGCACCTCGCCCGGCGCACGGGCGTGCAGGCGGCGCAGGCCGAGTTCGACCGGCAGTCGCAGGCGCTCGCCGAGGACTACGAGCGTGCCGCGGATTCCTACTCCGAGGCGCTGGAGGCGTGGCTCGCCCTGGGGTGCGCGGACTTCGACGAGCGCGTCGCCAAGGCCGTCGATGACATCGGCCTCGAGGTCGACCTCGACCTGGAGATGTCCGCACTGTCCGGCGGCCAGGCGGCTCGCGTCGGGCTGGCTGTGCTCCTCCTGTCGCGGTTCGACGCCTACCTGCTCGATGAACCGACGAACAACCTCGACAGCGACGGCCTGGATCTGCTTGAGGAGTTCGTCGACGGGCTGGAGGCGCCGGTCGTTGTCGTCAGCCATGATCGCGAGTTCCTGGCCCGTACCGTGACGACTGTGGTCGAGATCGATCGCAGCCTGCAGCGGGTGACGGCCTACGGCGGAGGCTATGAGGCGTACCTCGACGAGCGCTCCGTCGCGCGGCGCCAGGCCCGACTCGACTACGAGCAGTACGCGGGCCGCAGGGCCGAGCTCGAGGGGCGAGCACGCATGCAGCGCGCATGGATGGAGAAGGGCGTCAAGAACGCGCGGCGCAAGCAGCGCGACAACGACAAGATCGGGCGCAAGTTCCGCAGCGAGGCCACCGAGAAGCAGGCGGCGAAGGCACGACAGAGCGAGCGCATGCTCGAGCGACTCGATGTGGTCGAGGAGCCGCGCAAGGAGTGGCAGCTGCAGTTCAGCATCGCCGCAGCGCCGCGCTCAGGCGACGTGGTCGTCGTCGCGCGCGCCGCGACAGCGCGTCGCGGCGCGTTCGTCCTCGGCCCCATCGATCTGCAGCTCGACCTGCGTGATCGCGTCGCGGTCACCGGGCCGAACGGTGCCGGCAAGTCGACGCTCCTGGCATTGCTGCTCGGTCGGCTGGCCCCGACGAGCGGCCAGGTCGACCTCGGCGCGGGCGTCGTGGTCGGCGAAGTCGATCAGGCGCGAGCCCTGTTCGAGGGTGATCAGGCCCTGGCCGATGCCTTCTCCCGTGAGGTGTCCGACTGGCCGATGGCCGAGGTGCGCACCCTGCTGGCGAAGTTCGGCATCGGCCAGCACCATGCACTGCGTCCCGCGGCCTCCCTGTCGCCCGGCGAGCGCACCCGGGCGGCACTTGCCCTGCTGCAGGCGCGAGGAGTCAACCTGCTGGTGCTCGATGAGCCGACCAACCACCTCGACCTGCCAGCCATCGAGCAGCTCGAGGAGGCGCTGGAGTCCTTCGACGGCACCGTGCTGCTCGTCACCCATGATCGGCGGATGCTCGACACCGTGCGGCTCACGCGGCGCTGGCATGTCGAAGCGGGCCGGGTGACCGAGATCGCACGCTGAACGGCGCAGGCCCCGAGACCTGAGTCCCAGGGCCTGCGCTCGACGCGCGACATGCCTCGCAGGCACGCGTCAGTTCGCGGCGATCTCCTCGTGATGGCTTCCGTGGATCACCTGGGGTGACCCGGTCGTGGTGACGTCGATGCGGCGGGTCTTGGCCTTCTCGGCCAGCGGGATGGTGACACTCAGCACGCCGTTGTCGTAGGACGCGGCGATGCGCTCCGCATCGATGCCGTCGCCGAGTGACAACTGGCGCATATAGGAGCCGGTGAACCGCTCGCTGGCCAGCCACTCGACCGATTCTTCGCCGCGGCTGGTGCGCTCGGCGCGGATGGTGAGCATCCCGTTGTCGATGGTCACGTCAACGGATCCCGGATCGACGCCCGGCAGGTCAGCGAGCACCACGAAGTGGTCGCCCGACCTGAACAGGTCCATGGGCATGAAGTGCGGTGTGCGGCGAGTTCCCGCCGCCGTACCCAGCAGTTGCTCGGCCAGGCGATCGACGTCGCGGAACGGGTCGAAACGCAGCACGGACATGACAACCTCCTCAGCAATCACAGGTCGCCCGCCCCAGTGACGGGCGCGTGGTGTCGTGAGCAAGATTAGCACTCTCCTCGCGAGAGTGCCAGAATCTCGGGCGGGTGATGCTGGTTGCTCGCCAGCGAGACGCCCAGATGGGCCAAGTGGCGCAGGCCGCTTCAGCAGTCGGCTATCGTCCGAATGACCACGACCGGATGACCGGCGCAGCGAGTTCGGAGAGCACCCCAGATGATGGCAACACCCCCCTCGACAGACACCGCCCCTGTCCCCGACTGGTTCAGCAAGGCGATCGCGCAGGCGCCCGAGCATGTCGATGTGACGGTGCTGGGGGCCAAGGTGCATGCCCGCGTCTGGGGTGATCGGGCTCGCCAGGGCCTGGTGCTCGTGCACGGCGGCTCGGCGCACTCGGGGTGGTGGGATCACATCGCGCCCCAGCTCGCGCGCTCGTACCGCGTCGTCGCGATCGACCTCACCGGGCACGGTGACAGCGAGCGGCGCGAGGCCTATGACTCCATGATCTGGAGCCAGGAGGTGATCGAGGTCGCCGCAGCCCTGATCGACGGCCCGCCGATCCTCGTCGGGCACAGCATGGGCGGTGGAATCTCGCTGGCCGCAGCAACCGAGTACCCGGACATCGTGGCCGCGCTCATGGTGATCGACACTCCGCTCGATCCGCGGCAGCTCGAGCGCGACGGGATGCGCCAGGCCCTGCGGCCGCCGCGTGTCTACGAGCACTTCGAGGATGCGGTCGCGCGCTTTCGCACGATCCCCGAGCAGTCGACCGTGCTGCCGTATGTCGGGCGTCATGTGGCTGAGCAGTCGCTCATGCGCACCGATGTCGGCTGGACCTGGAAGTACGACCCGAACTTCTTCAATCAGTCACGTGGCCGGTCGATGGAGCAGATGCTCGTCGGCCTGCAGTGCCCGACCGTGCTGGTGCGCGCCGAGCTCGGCATCGTGACCGCGGAGATGGTCGATGGCCTGCGCGCGCTCGTCGGCGACAGGATCCCCGTGGTCGAGCTCCCGCAGGCCGGGCATCATCCGATGCTCGACCAGCCGCTGGCACTCGTCGCCTCGATCGTGACGGCCCTCGGCATCTGGCAGGGCGCACGCGCGTGACCGTGTTCAAGCGTGGCATGCACCTGGGCTCATACGGAACCGTCGACGACGGCACCGCCGTGTTCGAGCGGGCCTGCCGGTCGGCGGTGCTGGCCGAGGAGGCCGGCTTCGACGCGATCTCGGTGCCCGATCACATGCACCAGAACGGCACGGGCGGTGGCCCGGCCTCACCCATGTTCGAGGCGTACACGCTCCTCGGTGCGCTTGCCATGCGCACGACCCGCGTGCAGCTGTTCTCGCTCGTGAGCCCCGTGACCCTGCGCAACCCTGCCCACCTGGCCAAGGCGGTCACGTCCTTGGACGTGATCTCAGGCGGGCGCGCGATCCTGGGCCTCGGGGCTGCCTGGGATGCGGACGAGCATGCCGCCTACGGCTTCGAGTTCCCGCCTGTGGGTGAGCGCATGGACCGGCTCGACGAGGCACTGAGCATCTGCACAGCACTCATGCGCGACGAGCGGTCGAGCTTCGCCGGCGATCACTCCTCGATCAGCGACGCCTACAACGTCCCGCGGCCTGTGCGCGGGACGATCCCGATCCTGGTCGGCGGCGGTGGCGAGAAGCGGACGCTGGATCTTGTCGCCCGGTACGCCGATGCGTGCAACGTCTTCGGGGATGCTGCCACAGTGCGACACAAGTTCGCCGTGCTGCGCGAGCACTGCGCGCGGGTCGGGCGCGACTCCTCGACCATCACGCGCACGGCGTTCGTGGCGCCGGGCCAGGATCTCTCGCGATTCGAGGGGCAGCTGATCGAGCTCGCCGATGCCGGAGCCGACGGCGTCGTGGTGCTGGGCATGCTGGATGAGGCCGCGATCGAGGTCGTGGGGCCGGCGCTCCTGCGCGTCTTCCCGTGATGCCGCGGGACTCGATCGCCGCCAGGAGCGGTGATCGACGGCCGTGCAGCCGACGTGCAATCGTGCATTCTGCCCTCCCTGGCAGTTGAGTCGGGGGTACCGTCCGATGGTGCCTGTCGGCAGGCACAGCGTGTGCGGTGCCGACCGGGTGCCGGCGAGGGAGGTTCCATGAATCGCATGCTCCAGAACGCCGCAGTCGTCGGCATCGGGCGCACCAAGTACGTGCGAAAGTCCGGACGCACCACGCTGGCGATGGCAGCCGAGGCGGCGCGCGACGCCCTGGCTGACTGCGGACTCACCCCGGCCGATGTCGACGGCTTCACCTGCTTCGGCACGAGCGGCTCGGCGACGCCGAGCCAGGTCGCGCACGCGATCGGCGTCGAGGACCTGGGCTGGTCGCTCAGTGTCTCCGGCGGTGGCAACATCGTGACCTCGACCGTCACCGGTGCAGCCACCGCAGTGCTGTCTGGCCAGGCCGATGTGGTGATCGCCTACCGAGTCCTCGGCTCCGACACGCGCTACGGCCGGGCCTTCGGCACGATCCACGCCGAGGGCGAGGGCCAGTTCGCGGCGCCGCATGGCTACATGGTCCCGCCGCAGTGGTTCTCGATGTATGCCCGCCGGCATCAGCACGAGTACGGCTCGACGAGCGAGGATCTCGGTGCGATCGCGGTGCAGCAGCGTCTGCACGCGTCGGCCAATCCGCATGCGATCGGGCGCGACCCGATCACCATCGACGACTACATGGCCAGCCGGTGGATCTGCGACCCCTTCCGCCTGTTCGACTGCACCTACGAGGTCGACGGTGCAGTGGCGATCGTCATCACCTCCGCTGAGCGGGCCAAGGACATGCCCCACGCGCCGGTCTACGTGCTCGGTGCCGCCGACGCCAATCGATTCGGCGGCTCGCCCTATCAGTGGGACGACATGACGACGATGTTCTCGCGCGACACCGCGCCCAAGCTCTGGGCTCGCACCGGCCTGGGCCCGGCAGACATCGATGTCGCGTGCATGTACGACTGCTTCACCTTCACTGTCATGGCCACCTTCGAGGACTTCGGATTCTGCGACAAGGGCGAGGTCGGCGACTACTTCCGCGCCGGGCGGGCCACGTATGGCGGCGATGTCGTGGTGAACCCGCACGGAGGGCTGCTGTCCGAGGGCTACATCCACGGCATGAACCATCACTACGAGGCCGTGCTGCAGTTGCGCGGGGATGCGGAGAACCGCCAGGTGCAGGGCGCGCAGACTGCACTCGTCACCTCCGGCGCAGGCCCGTTCGGCGGCGCACTCATCTACGGAACGAGCCAGCTGTGACCGACACCGACGCCTTCCCGCCGCAGCCCGCGCCCGATGCCGACACCGCAGGGTTCTGGGAGGCGAC
>JAQTXL010000111.1 GCA_028688835.1 Candidatus Nanopelagicales bacterium
CCTTGCCCAGGTGGATCATGTCGCCGGTGAGGGAGGGGAGCCCGTGCGTCATGAAGCCCGAGCCGATGATGAGCACGCCCTGCTCGCGCAGCGGGGCCAGGCGCCTGCCCAGCTCGACGAGCCGATCGGGACGGTGGGTCGGCAGGCTCAGCTGGAGGGTGGGGACGTCGCCGATGGGGTACATGGCCTTGAGGGGGACCCAGGCGCCGTGGTCGAGCCCGCGGGAGGGGTGCCGGTGCAGCTGCTGATGGTCGGGGATGAGCGACTCGACGAGGGCGGCGAGCACGCTGGCGTCGGGCGTGGCGTACTTCATGCCGAAGTAGCGCGGGTCGAAGCCGCCGAAGTCGTAGACGAGCGGCGGGGCCGCCTGCGCTGCCGACAAGGCGAGGGGAGCGGACTCCCAGTGCGCGCTGACCAGGAGCACGGCCGTGGGCTTGGGCAGGGTGAGCGCACAGTCGGGCAGGTGCTCCAGCCAGGGCCCGTCGTCGAACAGGGGCGGTGCTCCGTGGCTGAGGAAGATCGCCGGCAGGGCACCGTCCTGCTGCTGCCATGCCCGCTGCGCGCGCGAGCGCTCGGTCGCCTTGGGCAGGAATGCGTCGAAGGCTGCGCCGGCTCGGGGGGTGGCCATGGGGTGCCTCGCAATCGGTGATTTGTTGAATCTTCAACGAGAGTATATAGTTGAACCATCAACTAACACAACTCGGCTCACAAGGCCGTCACCGAAGGAGCACCTGTGACCACCACCCTCGTCACCGATCCGCGTGCCATCGACGCCCGTGCCGCCGATGTGCTGTTCCGCGAGGCGCACACGGCCTACGACTTCGATGCCACCCCGGTGCACCGCGAGCAGCTGGAGGAGATCTACGACCTCGTGCGCCATGCGCCGACCGCGATGAACACCCAGCCGCTGCGCATCGTGTTCCTCACCACGGACGAGGCCAAGGCGCGCCTGCTGCCGCACCTGGCCGAGCCCAACCGGCCCAAGGCGCTGTCGGCCCCGGTCGTCGCGATCCTCGCTGCCGACACCGACTTCCACGAGCACCTGCCCCGCCTGCTGCCGCAGAACCCGCAGGCCAAGGAGCGCTTCGCCGATGACGATGCGCGGGCCAAGGCGGCTGCCTTCAATGCCGCCATCCAGGCCGGCTACTTCATCCTGGCCGTGCGTGCCGTGGGGCTGGATGCCGGTCCGATGGGCGGGATCGACGCGGCAGGCATCGACGCCGAGTTCCTCGCCGGCTCATCCCTGCAGTCGTTCCTGGTCGTGAACATCGGCCATGCCTCGGCAACCGGCACCTTCCCGCGCAACCCTCGCCTGGAGCATGACGAGGCCGTGACGGTGCTCTGAGCGCGCGTACCTGCGGCCGGGCCCGATGCTCGAGCCGTCGGTGGCATGTGCGTGTGGCAGCCGTGCGCACCGCTCGATCTCTGTAGGGTCCCCAGACAGCGACAACCGAGCGGGGGCACTTGATGGACACGACGCCGAGCCAATCGCAGGTCCTTCGGCTGCTCGCCATGTCGATCATCCTGGGCGTGCTCGGCGGTACCGCCGGGTCGCTGCTCATGGCGCTCGTCGACCATGGGCAGGAGTGGGTGTTCATCGACCTCCCGCGGGCCTGGGGCCTGGCCGCTGCGCCCTGGTGGTGGGTACTCCTCATGCTGCTCGCGAGTGCTGCGCTCGTGGCCGTGATCCGCAGGCTGCCGGGAGCGACCGGCACTGGTCCGCTCACGGGATTCCACTTCGACGACCCGCTCATCATCGTGCCGTCGGTGCTGCTCGCGGCCCTGGCCACGCTCATCCTCGGCATCTCGCTGGGCCCTGAGGCCCCGCTCATCGTGCTCGGCAGCGCCATCGGCGCGATCGTCGGGCGGCGAGCGGATCCGCAGGCGCGCAAGGCGCTCATGCTGCTCGGCGGTGTCGCGGCCATCGGCGCGGTGTTCGGCAATCCGTTCATCAGCGCCTTCATGATCCTCGAGTTCGCTGCAGTCGGCATGGTGCCGGCGATGCTCATCACGCCGGTGCTCGTCGCGCTGGGTGCGTCGTACGTCACCCAGATCGGCATCGGGAACATCCAGGGCTTCGGCGTGCACTCGCTCTCTGTCCCGGGGCTGCCGGCGTACACCTCCATCCAGGGACGTGACCTGCTGGTCGCCGTCGTGATCGCGATCGTCGCCGGTGCCGTGGCCATGGCCGCGCGTGAGGGCGGCCTGGCGTTCGCCCGGTTCGCCGGCAGGCGAGCCATTGCCGGGCTGTTCACGGCTGCACTCATCACGGCCGCGGTCGCGATCATCGCCACATCCGGGTTCGACGTCGGGCTCAACCAGATCCTCTTCAGCGGGAACTCGGGCATGGGCGACCTCATCACGCAGACGTCGATCACCGCTGTGATCGTGATCCTCGTCGGCAAGGCGATCGTCTACGCGGTCGCGCTCGGCGGCGGCTTCCGCGGCGGCCCGATCTTCCCCGCGACGTTCCTCGGCGTGGCGGTCGCCGTGCTGGCTACCCTGCTGCTCCCGGAGGACTCCGTCAGTGCGATGGCGGCGGCGGGCATTGCGGCATCCGCGGCAGCGATGCTCAAGCTCCCGGCGACCTCGGCGCTGCTCGGTGCGGTGCTCGTCGCCGGTGCGGGTGCTGCAATCGCACCGTTCGCCATCATCGGAGCGACCGTGGGGTTCCTCATCCGCATCGTCGTCGACCGCAAGGTGACGGTGCCGGAGTCGGCCGGGGAGCCTGCAACGACCTGACGACTCCTGCCGCAGGGTGCCGGAGTCAGAGCACGTTGACGGCGCGCGCCAGCACCAGCGCGACCAGCATGAGCGAGATCGAGGACTCGGTCATCATCCACAGCTTCGGCCACCGCCGGATCGCCGCAACGTCCGTCGGACTGAACGCCGTGGCCGTGTTGAACGACAGCGCGAGGTAGTCGATGTACTGCGGGTACCAGTCGTCGCCGACGACGTCAGGGATGTTCTGCTCGGGGAACCGGAAGGCGGGGCGCGCCGTGAGCACTCCGTGCGCACGCGCAGCAGGTCCGCCGGAGTCCAGGTGCCAGTACCAGAGGGCGAAGCTGATCACGTTCGTCGCCCAGATGATGACGCCGATCTCGAGCAGCTGCCCGGGCGTCGTGAAGTCCGCACCCGTGAGGAGCCCGTAGACCAGCCGCAGCGCCGACAGCGACGTGACGACCGTGATGAGCCCGAGCATCACGCCCGTGACCATGCGCAGCAGGCGCGACTCGCGGTCGATGCGCCCGGGGTCGCCGATGACGAGGATCGCCAGCAGGGCCAGCAGGAACACCAGGTAGACCGTGTGGAACCAGTTGCTGAGGCGGAACTCCTCCGGCACGACGAAGAACAGGCCCCCGGTTGCCAGCACCCCGAGTGCCATCGGCAGTCGGCGCTCACCACTGCGCGCGCGATGGCGCGGGCTGCTCGTCACGCTTCGCACTCTAGGGGGTCACTAGTGTGCGCGCATGCGCCAAGACTTCGGCTCCCTGCTGTTCATCATGGTGATCGCGGCGTTCGTGCCGCTGGTCGTCGGGCTGCTGCGCATCAGGGTCGCCGAGGTGGTGCTGCTGCTGGGCGTGGGCGTGCTGTTCGGCCCGCAGATGCTCGGGTTCATCCACATCACCCAGTCCATCGAGGTCTTCGCCGAGCTCGGCATGGGGCTGCTGTTCTTCGTCGCAGGCATGGAGATCGACAAGCGCGCCGTGACCGGCACCGGCGGACGCCTCGCGGCAGTGAGCTGGGGCGTCGCACTGCTGCTGGCCGGGCTCTTCACGGGGGCGCTGTCGATGCTCGGCGTCGTGCAGGACTTCGTCGGCGTGAGCATCGCGCTCACCACCACCGCCCTGGGCACGCTGCTGCCGATCCTGCGCGATGCAGGCGAACTGGGCTCGCCGTTCGGCCGGCTGTTCCTGGGTGCGGGGGCGTGGGGCGAGCTGGGACCCATCGTCGCGATCGCGATCCTGCTCGGCTCGAAGTCCACGGCGGCCTCGCTGCTGTTCTTCGCGATCTTCCTGGTGGTCGCGGCACTCACCCTCGTGGTCCCGGCACGGCTCCGGCTCCCGGCCGTGACGGCGATCATCGACCGCGGCAATCACACGAGCTCGCAGACCGCCGTGCGGCTGATCATGCTGCTGCTCGTCACCCTGCTCGTGGTCGCCGGTGCCTTCGGGATCGACGCGGTGCTCGGCGCCTTCATCGCCGGCATCATCGCGCGACGCCTGGCGCCGCTCGAAGAGGGGTCGGCGCTGCTGCACAAGGTCGACGCGATCGCCTTCGGCTTCTTCATCCCGCTGTTCTTCGTCGTGTCTGGAGCCCGGCTCGATGTGCATTCCATCGTCGCGGGCCCGCTGAAGATGCTGGTGTTCTTCGTGCTGCTGTTCGTGGTGCGAGGCCTGCCGCAGATGGTGATCTACCGCTCGGTGATCCCCGATCGCGTCACGCGCTGGCGCTTCTCGTTCCTGGTCGCCACCGGCCTGCCCCTCCTCGTCGCGATCACGTCCCTGGAGGTGTCGCGCCAGGTGATGCGACCCGACACCGGCGCAGCGATCGTGGGAGCGGGTGCGTTGAGCGTGCTCGTATTCCCCCTCGCAGCAGCTGCACTGGGACGTCGACGTCCTCAGTCGGTGGTCGTCAACGCCTGATCGCTACTGATCCTGCACCGGTGATGCCTGCGGCGCCGGCTGCGCTGCCGGGAAGCCGTCGGCAACCGTCTGCATCTGCGTGACCAGGCTCGTCTGCACGGTTCGCGCCTCATCGCTGGTCGATGCCAGCTCGTGGGTGCTGATCGCGGCGGTGAAGGCCGCGAAGTCCGCTGTCACCTGTGCCGCGTAGCGCTCGGAGAATGCGAGCAGCGAACGATCGAAGGCATCGCTCGAGCCGATGTAGGCGGCGATCTTCACGGAGTCGCCCGACCTGGCGTGCGCGCGGGCCAGGGTGCGGCCGCAGATCTGCGCGTATCCGCCCATCGTCTTGGGCGTCAGTGCGGCGATCTCGGGCGACCACTTCATGTCACGCAGCTGCCGCACGTAGAACTCGCGTCCGCCCGGACCGGTGAGCCAGCCAAGGAAGACGTCGCTGGCCGCCTGCATGAGACGCTGCCCCGACACGACTCGATGGCCCTGGTTGGTGAAGATCGAGCTCCCGGAGATGGGGTCATAGACGCTGAGCACGGCCTCCTTGATCTGCAGCACGAGGAGGTCGTCCGGGTCACGACCCTCGAGCAGCACGACGAACGCCCTGAGGCCGACGCTGCCGACGCCGACGACCTTGTGGGCGAAGTCGATGATGCGGTAGCGCCGCAGCAGTTCGCGGCGGTCGTCGTTGAGGGTCGCCCGGTAGGCGCCGAAGATCTCGTCGAGCATGTGCGCGGTGTGCCCGTCCATCGGGAGACGCACAAGCAGCGGGGAGTCGGTGATGAACTGCCGGCGTCCGTCGACGAGCTCGGTCATCTTGGCGATCGCCGACCACCGATCTCGACTGCGGGCCTTCTGCAGACGCTTGCCCATGTCCTTGACGCCCTTGGCGCCCGCCTCGGCCTGGGCCAGCTCGAGCAGGGAGGCAGCATCGACGCGCGAGTAGAAGACATCGAGATCATTGAGCTCGGAGTACTGCGCCAAGGACTCGCGGTAGGTCGCAGCTGCCACAAGCGCGATCGCCTGCGACTCGGCAGCGGTGAAGGCATTGTCGGTCGCTGCGATGTAGAACGAGGCGACCATGCGCGCCACGTCCCACTCGAAGGCGCCCGGGTGTGTCTCATCGAAGTCGTTGATGTCGAAGATCACCGAGCGGTCGGGGCTGCCGAACAGGCCGAAGTTCGACAGGTGGGCGTCGCCGCAGATCTGTGTCACCAAGCCCGAGTTGGAGATCGCGCCGAGGTCATTGGCCATCACAGCGGCGGTGCCGCGGTAGAACGCGAAGGGGCTCACGGCCATGCGGGCATGGCGGATCGGCAGCAGCTCCTGGACGCGGGCCTGCTCCTGCGCCATCAGGGTCTGCACCGGATCTGGTCGATCGGCAGCAGGCTCCCAGCGCCCGAGGGCGCCACGCGGGTTCGCCTTGCGCGCCGCCTTGCCGGCCTCGATGCGTTCGGCCACTGACGACCTGCGGACATGCGTGGGCAGGGTCATGCGCTGCGGGCTGCTCATGACCCAAGTATGGCCGCAACGGCCTGGGGGAGCCGAGTTGGCGGACTGCCGTGCGCCCGGGGCCTGCGACAGGGCATGATTCGCCCATGCGCATCGCCAACGACATCACCGAGCTCATCGGCAACACCCCCCTGGTCAAGGTCCGCAACATCACCGATGGGGCACCTGCGACCGTTGCGGCCAAGCTGGAGTTCTTCAATCCGGGCAACTCGGTCAAGGACCGCATCGGCGTGGCGATGATCGACGCCGCCCAGGCTGCAGGCCTCATCGGCCCCGACACCGTCGTGGTGGAGCCGACCAGCGGCAACACGGGCATCGCGCTGGCGATGGTCTGCGCTGCGCGCGGGATCAAGATCGTCCTCACGATGCCCGAGACGATGAGCCTCGAGCGCCGGATGCTGCTGCGCGGCTACGGTGCCGAGCTGATCCTCACACCCGGGCCCGCCGGCATGGGCGGCGCGATCGCCAAGGCAAAGGAGCTGGCCGACTCCGATCCCAAGTACTTCATGCCCCAGCAGTTCGAGAACCCGGCGAACCCGGCGATCCACCGCGCCACCACGGCCGAGGAGATCTGGAACGACACTGACGGCCAGGTCGACATCGTGATCGCAGGCGTCGGCACGGGCGGCACCATCAC
>JAQTXL010000112.1 GCA_028688835.1 Candidatus Nanopelagicales bacterium
GTGAAGAAGTGCACGTGCAGGCGCCGGCCCGATGCCTCGGGCCGCTCCTGCCAACCGCGCACGGTGTCGACATTGCGCGTCACGGCACGCTCGTCGGTGGCCCAGGCCGCCTCCTGGTCGAGACCGGAGGGGTCGACGGCAACGGAGCAGTCGGCGAGCTCGCCGAGCTCACGGAGCTCCTTGGTCGTCCAGGTGGCCTGCGCCGGGCCACGGCGCCCGACGATGTGGATGTCGGTGATGCGTGTCGATGCGAGCGTCGCCAGCACGTGCGGCGGCATGTCGGTGGCCTGCAGCTCCTCGGGCGTCTTGGCCAGCACCCGCGCCACGTCGACGGCGACATTGCCCAGCCCGACCACCACGGCATGCTGCACATTGGGGAGCCACGACTCGAAGAATGCGCGATCGGCGTCCGGGTGCCCGCAGTACCAGGCCACGAAGTCCGTGGCCCCGACGCAGCCGCGAAGCTCCTCGCCGTCGATGCCCAGATGCCGGTCGGACGAGGCGCCGTAGGTGAGCATCACCGCGTCGTAGTGCTCGAGGAGCTCGCTCACCTGGAGGTCGACGCCCACCTCCACGTTGCCCAGGAAGCGGATGCCTGGACGATCGAGGATGCGGTCGAGGTTGTCGCGCACAGATCGGATGCTGAAGTGGTCGGGCGCCACGCCGTAGCGGACCAGGCCGAACGGGATCGGCAGCCGGTCGAGTACGTCGACAGAGGCGCGCTCCGAGTCCAGCAGCTCAGCCGCTGCATACAGGCCGGACGGACCCGAGCCGATGACGGCCACACGAAGACGACGACCCACTGCTGCTCCTGCTCACGAGGCGATTCGAGGACATACCACCGTAGCCGCTGCCCCCGAACGAGGCGAAATGCGCCGATCCGCTAGCGTGCCCGTCCCGACCGAATCTGGAGAATCCATGCCCTTCATTCAGGTGACCATGCTCGAAGGCCGCTCCGTGGAGCAGAAGCAGGAGCTCATGCGTAGACTCAATGCCGCAGCCGCAGAGGTGCTGGGCGGGGACCCGGCGCGCATCCGCATCGCGCTGATCGAGGTCACCGGAGATGACTGGGGCATCGGCGGCGAGTCGTTCAACAGCCTCCAGGCCCAGGGCTGATCAGGCCGAGACCGGCCTGAGCCTGCCGGTGTGCACGTCGTAGATCGCGCCGCCGACCACCAGGTCGTCGGGCAGCAGCGGATGCGCTCGGATGCGCACGATGTCGGTGATGAGGGCGCCCTCCTGGTCATCGACCGTGCGGAACTCGAAGCTGCGGGTGTTGAGCCCCGAGCCCCGCTCGATGGCGTCGTGGATCTGCGACTCCGTGGCACTGGCCATGCGGCAGTCCGTGTGCGGCATCACGAGCACGCGGTCGACGCCCAGCAGGTGCGTGGCCAGGATCAGCGTGCGCAGGACGTCGTCGGTGACGCGCGCACCGGCGTTGCGCAGGAGCTTCGCGTCGCCGGCCTGCATGCCCAGCACGTTGAGCGGCGCGATGCGCGAGTCCATGCAGGTGATGACCGCGAGCCCGCGCATCGCCTGGCCGCTCAGGCCTGAGTCGGAGAAGGTCTGCGCGAACTGCTCATTGCCGGTGATGACATCCGCGAAGGAGTCGAACGGGAAGTCCGCGAGGTGATCGGCGTCGTAGATCGGCATGGCGCAAACCTAGCCCGTGCCTGGTCAGGCGTCGATGCGGTCGCGGTCGAGTCCCGCCGCCCCGTTCACGATGAACTCTTTGCGCGGTGCGACGTCGGTGCCCATGAGGAGGTCGAAGACCTCGATCGCCGCGGTGGCGTCATTCATGGTGATGCGGCGCAGGGTGCGATGCGCGGGATCCATGGTCGTCTCGCGCAGCTGACCGGCGTCCATCTCGCCCAGGCCCTTGTAGCGCTGGATCGGGTCCTTGACCTTGCGGCCCTTCTTCTCCGCGTCCGTGAGCACGGCACGCATCTCCGCATCCGAGTAGGTGTAGATCACCTCGTTGGCCTTGCTGCCGGCATTGACGATCTCGATGCGGTGCAGCGGTGGCACTGCGGCGAACACGCGCCCTGCCTCGAGCAGCGGCCTCAGGTACGCGTGCATGAGCGTGAGCAGGAGGCAGCGGATGTGCGCGCCGTCGACGTCGGCATCGGACATCAGGATGACCTTGCCGTAGCGCGCCTGCGTCAGGTCGAAGGTGCGACCCGAGCCGGCGCCGATCACCTGGATGATCGATGCGCACTCGCTGTTCTTGAGCATGTCGGACAGGGATGACTTCTGGACGTTCAGGATCTTGCCGCGGATCGGCAGCAGGGCCTGGAAGTCGGAGTTGCGGGCCGTCTTGGCCGTGCCCAGGGCACTGTCGCCCTCGACGATGAACAGCTCGCTGTGCTCGACATCGTCGGACCTGCAGTCGACCAGCTTGGCTGGCAGCGCCGAGGACTCGAGTGCCGTCTTGCGCCGCTGCGTATCGCGGTGCGCCCGCGCCGACACCCGCGCCCGCATGGCATTGGCCGCCTTCTCCAGGACCGCCTTGGTCGCCGCCTTCTCCCCACGCGGGGGCGCGACGCACCACTTGGTGAGCTCCTTGGTCACGACATTGCCCACGATGCGCGAGGCCGCAGGTGTGCCGAGGATCTCCTTGGTCTGGCCCTCGAACTGCGGCTCCGAGAGCCGCACCGCCACCACGGCAGTAAGGCCCTCGAAGATGTCGTCCTTGATGACGTTGTCCTCGCCAGCGCGCAGGATCTTCTGTGCGCGCAGCTGGTCGTTGACCACCTTGACCATCGCCCGCTCGAAGCCGTTGACGTGCGTGCCGCCCTTGGGGGTGGCGATGACGTTGACGAACGATCGCAGCAGCGAGTCGTAGCCGGAGTCCCACCGCATGGCGATGTCGACCGTGAGCTCGCGCTCGACCTCCTGCGGCGACATGTGACCCTTGTCGTCGAGCACCGGGACGGTCTCGGTGAAGTGTCCCTGGCCGTGGAGGCGCACGATGGGCGAGACCTCCTCGCCATTGCTGAGCGAGTCGACGTACTCGCTGATGCCGCCCTTGTGCTGGAAGCGCTCGTCGTAGAGGTCCCCCGCGTCGCGCAGGTCGTGCACAGCGATCGTCAGGCCCGGCACGAGGAAGGTCGACTGCATCGCCCGGTCGCGCAGGGCGGCCCGGTCGTAGTCGGCATCCTTGGTGAACACCTGCCGGTCGGCCCACCACCGCACGCGGGTGCCGGTGCGAGTCTTGGGTGCCTTGCCGATGATCGACAGGCCGGCGCGCTTCGTGAACTCCGCATCGGGGCCGGGACCGTCGAAGGATCCGGTGACGCCGCGCCGGAACGAGACGTGGTGCACCTTGCCCACCCGGTCGACCTCGACATCGAGCCGCGAGGAAAGGGCGTTGACGACCGAGGCCCCGACGCCGTGGAGGCCGCCCGAGGCAGCGTACGAGCCGCCGCCGAACTTGCCGCCGGCGTGCAGCTTGGTCATGACGACCTCGACGCCGCTGAGCCGCGTCTTGGGCTCGATGTCGACCGGGATGCCGCGTCCGTTGTCGTGGACCTCGGCGGAGCCATCCGGGTGCAGCGTGATGTCGATCAGCGTGCAGTGCCCGGCGAGGGCCTCATCGACCGCGTTGTCGACGATCTCCCACAGGCAGTGCATGAGCCCCCGGCCGTCGTTCGAGCCGATGTACATGCCCGGGCGCTTGCGCACGGCCTCGTGCCCCTCGAGCACGGCAAGGTCCTTGGCGGAGTAGTTCGAGGGCACTGCCACAACCTACCTGCGCGCTGGCGTTGAACCCCCGATCCCGTGTGCGCGGGTCGTGTCGTTGCGCCTGCGTAACGATTCGGTTTCGCTTTGGGTGAACCACCCCGGCGTGGCTACGCAGGAATACCGTGGAGGTGTAAGACTGTTATCCACATTGCAAGGGCAGTGATGCCCCAGATGAGTTGGAGGGTTATCCGTGAACGCCACGATGACAGCACCCGCACTCGCCGCAACCGACCGTTGCGATCGATGCAATGCCCAGGCCTACGTTCGCGTGGTGCTCCCCGGTGGCGCCGACCTGCTCTTCTGCAGCCACCACTGGAACCGTCACGAGGATGTCCTGCGCCCGCAGGCCGTCGCCGTCGTCGACGAGACCCACCGACTCGATGCCAAGCCTGTGGACATCACCGACTGACCGCACCTGACCATGCGAAAGGCCCCGAGGCGACTCGGGGCCTTTCGCATGCCTGAGCCTCTAGTCGAGGTAGTCGCGCAGCACCTGCGAGCGTGACGGGTGGCGCAGCTTCGACATCGTCTTGCTCTCGATCTGGCGGATCCGCTCGCGCGTGACGCCGTAGACCTTGCCGATCTCGTCGAGGGTCTTGGGCTGGCCGTCGGTGAGGCCGAAGCGCATGCGCACGACGCCGGCCTCGCGATCGGACAGGGTGTCGAGCACGGACTCCAGCTGCTCCTGGAGCAGCGTGAAGGACACGGCGTCGGACGGCACGATGGCCTCGGAGTCCTCGATGAGGTCGCCGAACTCGCTGTCACCCTCCTCGCCCAGTGGCGTGTGCAGGGAGATCGGCTCGCGGCCGTACTTCTGCACCTCGACGACCTTCTCCGGCGTCATGTCGAGCTCCTTGGCGAGCTCCTCGGGGGTGGGCTCGCGGCCGAGGTCCTGCAGCATCTGGCGCTGCACGCGGGCCAGCTTGTTGATGACCTCGACCATGTGGACCGGGATGCGGATCGTGCGCGCCTGGTCGGCCATGGCGCGGGTGATCGCCTGCCGGATCCACCAGGTGGCATAGGTGGAGAACTTGTAGCCCTTGGTGTAGTCGAACTTCTCGACGGCGCGGATCAGGCCCAGGTTGCCCTCCTGGATGAGGTCGAGGAACAGCA
The DNA here is from genome assembly GCA_028688835.1 of Candidatus Nanopelagicales bacterium. Taxonomy (GTDB): domain Bacteria; phylum Actinomycetota; class Actinomycetes; order S36-B12; family S36-B12; genus UBA11398. Next base: position 4,858 of record JAQTXL010000112.1, read on the forward strand.
TGCCGCGTCCGGTGTAGCGCTTGGCCAGGGAGACCACGAGGCGCAGGTTGGCCTCGAGGAGGTGGTTCTTGGCCCGGCGCCCGTCCTCGGCGATCCAGAGCAGGTCGCCGTGGAGCTTCTTGTCCATCTTCTTGGTCTCGGCGAGCTTCTCCTCGGCGAACAGGCCGGCCTCGATGCGCTTGGCCAGCTCGACCTCCATCTCCGCGTTGAGCAGCGGGACCTTGCCGATCTGCTTGAGGTAGTCCTTGACCGGATCGGCGGTGGCGCCGGCGACCGTGACGGTCTGGACGGGCTCATCGGTGTCGTCGACATCGGAGATCGTGAACCCGGCCTCCTCGCCGTCGGCCTTGACCTCTGCCACGACCTCCTCGTCACCCTCGGCGACGACCTCAGCGATGTCCTCCGCGATCTCGGCCTCGAGCTCGACCTCGAGCTCGGCCACGACCTCGAGATCTGCCGGATCCACGTCCTCGGCATTGACGTCGACCAGGCCGGCCTCGGTCTCGACGACCTCGACCAGGACCTCGTCGTCGATGACACCTGCGGCGGCTGCGGACTTGCGGCCGGCGGCCGGCTTGGCCGTGGCCTTCTTCGCGGGAGCGGGCTTGGTCGCGGCGGTCTTCTTCGCGGGGGCCGCCTTCGCTGCCGGAGCAGCCTTCACGGGAGCCTTGGCCGCAGGGGCCTTCTTCGCGGGAGCGGCCTTGACCGCGGGGGCCGCCTTGGCTGCGGGAGCCTTCTTCGCGGGGGCCGCCTTGGCTGCGGGAGCCTTCTTCGCAGGAGCCGCCTTCGCTGCCGGAGCAGCCTTCACGGGAGCCTTGGCCGCAGGGGCCTTCTTCGCGGGGGTGTGCTTCGTTGCGGTCGCCATGTTCAGCCAAGCGCCTTTCTTCAACCGAGGGCCACGACAAGAGCCCGTGTCAAGCCTTTGCAGACTTGTACGGGCCGTGGTGACTCGATTGTGCCACATGATCAGCCGTTCGGGAGCAGCACCGCGCGGCCCTGTCCGACTCGCACCTTTCGGGTGGCCTCCTGGGTGATCGTGCCGTCGACGATGAACGGCCCGGCCCCATCGAGCAGGTAGGTGGCGGTCCAGGTCGTCACGAGCCGGACTTCGTACTCGCCGGACAGGCGGTAGGTGTGGGAGACCGTGCGGTCGGGAAAGACGCTGCCGGGGCTCGACGTGGCCAGCACTCCTCCGTCTCCGAACTCCCAGACCCACGAGGCGGTGGGCCGCAGCTCGACCCGGCTCCCGGCCAGGTCGAACGTGAACGGGCCGGCAGCCACGGGCTGCCCGGAGCCGAACAGCGTCGGCACCTGCGGCAGGACGCCCGCGTCTGGCTGCACCTGGATCCGTGCTGCGGGCACCGCCTGTGCGAAGGCGTCGTGCAGAGCCGGACTGTCGGGGCCCACGGCCGTGGCCGCGCGTGTCGAGACGCAGCGCAGCCCGCGATCGGCCCAGGTGAAGCCGCCGTCACTGGAGAACCACTGGCGACGCTGCTCGCTGCCGTGGGCGCAGCCCTCGGTCACCGTGCCGCAGCCCAGGGCGTTGTACTGCGAGGAGCACGGGTCGGCGAGCATCCACACGCAGTCGCCGCACTCGTGCGTGCTGCTGGACGCCCTGCCGGCAGTCGGGCCCTGGCCGGCGCTGCTCGAGCTGCCGACGAACTGGTCGGCGGTGTCGTCGGCGCCGATGTCGACGGCGAGCACGCGGGCGCCCGGGGGCCACAGCCCCCAGCACAGGAGCAGGCACACGGTGATGAGGCGCAGTCGACGGTGCATGCGCCGACGGTAGGCACCAGGACTTCGGCCCTGCCAGTGGCGGATGGGCGCCTGTGGACAGCGCTAGCGGATGCGCCCGAGCGCGAGGTCGACGTACCTGGCGACCTGCTCGTCCTCGACCAGGAAACCGTCGTGGCCGACGAGCGAGTCG
>JAQTXL010000113.1 GCA_028688835.1 Candidatus Nanopelagicales bacterium
CGAGCTCCTCATCCTCGGCATCCAGGCCGAGCTCGGCACGGAAGGCGTCGAGGTCGTTGAGCAGGCGCCGAGCCTGCTGCTCCTCGACGTCGAGCCCGGTGAGCCGGATGAGGCGCCGCGAGTGATGCCCGGCGTCCACGACCTTGGGTCGCACGACCACGTGCTGGCCGTCGGCCTCGGTGGTCAGGTGCAGTTCAGCGACGTCGAAGCCGAGCTCGTTCAGCCGCCTGATCTGGCCCTCGAGCGGGTGGCGATCCTCGCGGGTGATCATCAGCGTGCGGCGCAGCTCGTTCCAGAGGGCGTCGTAGCGTGACCGGATGCTGACGCCGGCAGCCAGAGGATCGATGGCATGGTGCAGTCGTTCACCCAGCTGGAGATCGAGCAGCTCGCCCGCGATGTTCGTCGCCGCGATCTCGAGGTCGTGCGTGCGCTGCCCATCGCTCAGTGGCTGGTGGAGCTCGCCCGTCTCGGCGTCGACCAGATAGGCGGCGAAGGCCCCGGCATCGCGGCGGAACAGCGTGTTGGACAGCGAGCAGTCGTTCCAGGAGAACCCCACCAGGTGCAGGCGCACGAGCAGCAGTGCGAGGGCATCGAGCAGCCTCGTGGCGGTCTCCGGTCGCAGGCTGCTCGAGAACAGTGCGCGATACGGCAGCGAGAACTGCAGGTGCCGGGTCACCAGCGCGGCCGGCAGCGGTGCCCCGGCATCATCGAGGCGGTCGACGATGACGGCGACCGGCTCCACCGTGGGCACCGACTGCGACTGGAGGTCGATGAGCAGGCGGTACTCGCGATCGGCGTAGTACTGCTCGATCTCCTTGATCGCGTAGACCTGGCCATTGAGGCGCACGAAGCGGACGATGTGCCGCGAGATGCCGCGCGGCAGCGCGACCACGAGATCCTCGGGCCAGTCCGCCAGTGGTGTGGACCAGGGCAGGAACGCGAGGTCGGGCTCGTCGACCGTCCCGGTGAGGCGCACGCGGGGAGTGTGGCACGCAGGACCAGCCAAACCGAAGTGCAGATCGTTACAGTCGGCCTTGCAGGGATGACGCCCATCCGCTGATCGAAGGAGTCCCATGAACCGCTCACGCAGTGCGCTGATCCTCGCCGGCATGCTCACCGCCGGCATGGCGCTCGTGGCCTGCTCCAGCACCAGCAGCGAGCCCGTCGCCCCGACCGCGACCCCTTCGCCGACGGCGAGCGCCACGCTGATCGGCGGCATGACCGAGTGCACCGGGGCCATCATCGAGCCCGCAGTGCAGGCCGAGCTGGCCAAGGACGTGCAGCTCATGTCCTTCAACGACCTGTCCTGCGCCGATGGCTGGGCTGTTGCCGGCGTGACGATCGGCGATGGCGAGCACGGCGCGCCGACGTCCTTCATCTTCGAGCAGGAGGGGCAGTTCTGGATCCCCAAGGAGCAGTCGGCCGTCTGCGGCACCATCGACTTCAGCGCGACCCCGGTCACCCGCCCGGCCGATGCCCAGGTGCCCGATGAGCTGTTCGAGGCCGGCTGCCTGACCTGATGCGGCCGCGCTCTGCACGCGGGGGCGCAGGCACGCCGCAGGCCGGGCCAGGCAGAGCCCCCGGTCAGGATTGAACTGACGACCTACCGCTTACAAGGCGGTTGCTCTACCACTGAGCTACAGGGGCGCGACCGAGCAGTGTAGGCGAGGGTCGATCGCCGCTTGCACGCAGCAGGGTGCCCGACGCCCGCATGAAGCGTGCAACGCCTGCAACGATTTACATGTTGCAGATTCCTTGCAAACGATTGCAACAACCCGAACTCCAGACGTACATTGCTGCTTATGGAACGGGACGTAATCGTTTCCGTCACACCCGGCCGCCAGGCCACGAAGAGAGGAACTCGCATGCGCAGGACTCTGCGGACCGTGGGCATCAGCACCATTGCTGGCGCACTCGGCTTCGGCGCGCTGCTTGCTGCACCCGCAGTGAACGCCGCGCCCAACACCATCGTCATCTGGGTCAACCAGGACCGCATCGCCAACTACCGCGAGGTGTTCCCGACCAACTCCTACGCGGGCTACACCATCCAGCTCGTCGGCAAGGAGTCCGGCAAGATCCGCAGCGATCTGGCCACGGTCACCACCGACTCGGCCCCTGACGTCATCGTCGGTGCCCACGACTGGACCGGTGAACTCGCAGCCAACGGCTCGATCATCAAGCTCAACGTCCCGTCAGCCACCGTCAAGGCGCTGGCCCCCACAGCCCTCAACGGCTTCCGCTACGGCGCTGGCATCTACGGAATCCCGACCCAGGTCGAGAACCTCGCGATGATCACGAACAAGAACCTCGTGCCCAAGGCCCCGAAGACCTTCCAGGAGCTGAGCACGATGGCGCTGGCCCTGAAGAAGGCCGGCAAGGTCGAGATCCCGTTCGCGGTGCAGCAGAGCGCTGGCGGCGACGCGTACCACATGTACCCCTTCGAGACCGGCCTCGGCGGCTACGTCTTCGGCCAGAACGCCTCGGGCTCGGTCAACGTCAAGGACGTCGGCATCAACAGCCCGAGGTTCCAGAAGAACTCATACATGATCGACGAGTGGAACAAGTCGGGCCTCATCAACTCCAAGATCGACTCCGGCATCGCCCAGAAGGCGTTCACCGACGGCAAGGCCCCCTTCTGGGTCACCGGCCCCTGGAACAGCGAGCTGATCTCGAAGCTGCCGTTCAAGGTCAGCATCACCTCGGTCCCGCCGATGGTCAAGGGCATCAAGCCGCTGCCCTTCCTCGGTGCCCAGGGTGGCATGGTGACCAAGTTCGCGGTCGACCATGGCGTGCAGACCGGTGCCAACGCACTCGTCACGCAGTTCATGGCCTCGCCCGAGTACCAGCTCCCGCTCGCTGCAGCTGACGGCCGCACCCCGGCCAACAAGGTCGCTGCTGCCAAGGTGACCAACCCGTACCTGAAGGCCTTCGCGGCTGCCGGCTACGGCGCGACACCGATGCCGAACGTCCCGCAGATGGCCTCCGTCTGGGGCGCCCTCGGCGGAGCCTGGGTCAACTCGACCAAGGGTGCGTCGGCGATCCCGGCTGCCAAGTCCTTCGCCCAGGCGCAGGCCACGGTCGTCAAGGCCATCGGCTAGTCACCACCGGATCACTGAAGATCTGCACGACACCCGTGGGGGTTCCCGCTTAGATGGGAACCCCCACGGGCGCGTCTGGCCAATGCCGAGGGAGGAACGGGAACCATGCAGAGCTGGATCGCACGAATGGGCGGCACCCCGGCCCTCGTCATCAAGATCATCTTCCTGGGCGTGCTCAATGCCGCGGCGATCTGGGCGATCCCGGCGATCCTCGCCAACGAGGCCTGGCCGATGCTCATCATCATCGTGCTGGCTACTGCGGGCCTGGACTTCATCTTCCTGACCAAGCGGTTCATCCCGGCCAAGTACGTCATCATCGGCGCGACCCTGCTGACGATCTTCCAGCTCATCCCCATCGGGTACACGGTGAGCGTGGCCTTCACCAACTACTCCACCGGGCACATCGGCACCAAGCAGGAGGCGGTCACTGCGATCCAGCGCGATGCGCTCTCCGAGGGCGACAACGCCCAGCAGTACGACATGCTCCCGGCCTACAACGAGTCGCAGAGCCTGGTCGCGATCCTGACCGAGGTCCCCAAGGATGCCGGCACCGCACCGGATGCAACGGCCTCGACGGAACCTGATGCGGGCGTGCAGACCGACTTCGGTCCGGGCACCGACACCGGTGCGGCACCCTCATCCTCGACCGGCAGTGACCTCACCTCCGGCACGAACGACCTGAACACCACGGGTGTCGCAGATGCCGGCTCGCTGCCGCCCACCTACATCGGAACTCCCCAGGGGCTCAACCTCGTCCCGCCCAGTGATGTCGAGCGGGACGCATCAGGTGCCGTGATCGGGGTCGCCGGCTACGCCGTCGTCCCGGCCAGTGACCTGCCGGCGATCGACGCCGACCTCAACCAGATCAGGATCCCCGGTCCCAACGGCGGCTTCATCACGCCTCAGAGCTTCACGACCGCGACCGAGCTCACGCCAGTGGTCATCTACGACCCGGCAACCGACTCGTTCACGAACGTGCAGACCGGCGTGGTCTACACCGACAACGGCAAGGGCTCGTTCACCGATCCGAACAATCCTGATGATGAGCTGCTGCCCGGCTGGAAGACCGGAGTCGGGCTCAAGAACTTCACGTCGATCGTCACGGATCCCGACATCCGCGGCCCCTTCGGATTCGTGTTCCTGTGGACCTTCGCCTACGCACTGCTGACGGTGGTGCTCACGTTCTTCATCGGACTGGGCCTGGCGATGACGCTCAACAAGCCCGGCATGAAGGGCCAGCGCACCTACCGGTCGATGCTGATCCTTCCCTACGCAGTGCCGGCGTTCCTGTCGGTGCTGGTCTGGGCCGGCCTGCTCAACGACGACTTCGGCGCGCTCAACAGCATGTTCCACACCACGATCCCGTGGCTCTTCGACCCGACCTGGGCGAAGGTGAGCTGCCTGCTCGTGAACCTGTGGCTCGGCATCCCGTACATGTTCCTGATCTCGACCGGCGCGCTGCAGGCGATCCCCAGCGAGATGCAGGAGGCGGCACGCGTCGACGGGGCCCGCCAGTGGCAGGTGTTCCGCCTGGTGAACCTGCCGCTGCTGCTCATCGCGCTGACGCCGCTGCTCGTCGCGTCATTCGCGTTCAACTTCAACAACTTCAACAACATCTACCTGCTGACAGGCGGTGGCCCGGCCGTCGAGGGGTCGAGCGTCGCGGGCGCCACCGACATCCTCATCAGCTACACCTACAAGATCGCCTTCGCGGCGGGCAAGGGCAATGACTACGGCCTGGCCAGCGCGATCTCCATCATCATCTTCCTGATCGTCGGCACCATCTCGGCGATCTCGTTCGCCAGATCCAAGGCACTGCAGGAGGAGCGCACATGAGCACCGTGACCGAGCCGGGCACGCCGCCGATCCCCCAGCAGCCGCGCCGGACCTTCGCGAAGTGGTTCCGCCAGCTGGGCTGGCGCCATCTCGTGACGATCCTGGCCCTGATCTTCGCGCTGTACCCGATCCTGTGGGTGATCGGCGCCGCCTTCACCAAGAACCCGTCGATCACCAGCGGCTCGATCATCCCCTCGACACCGACCCTCGACAACTTCACGACGCTGTTCACCAACGCCGACCAGCCGTACGGGCGCTGGTACATCAACACGATGCTCGTCGCGGCGATCACGGCCTTCTTCACCGTGCTGATCGCCGCCGGCGCTGCCTTCGCGTTCAGCAGGTTCCGCTTCAAGGGACGCAAGGTCGGCCTGATGTTCCTGCTGCTCGTGCAGATGTTCCCGCAGTTCCTGAGCCTGGTCGCGATCTACATCATCATGGTGAACATCGGCGACGTCTTCCCGCCGATCGGCTTCGACACGCTCGGCGGCCTGACGTTGGTGTACCTCGGCGGCGCCATGGGCATGAACGCCTGGCTCATCAAGGGGTTCTTCGACACGATCCCGATCGAGATCGACGAGTCCGCAAAGGTCGACGGCGCGACGCATGGGCAGGTGTTCTGGGGCATCATCCTGCCGCTTGCGGCGCCGGTGCTCGCCGTGGTCGGCCTGCTGAGCTTCATCGGCACCATCAATGAGTTCATCATCGCGAGCTCGCTCATCCAGACGCCGGGAACCAAGACCCTCGCTGTCGGCCTCCAGGGCTTCATCGCGAACAAGTACTCCGAGAACTGGGGGCCGTTCACCGCCGGCGCCCTGCTCGCGGCCGTGCCGGTCGTCATCCTGTTCATGTTCCTGCAGAAGTTCATCGTGGGCGGCCTGACCCAGGGCTCCGTGAAGGGCTAGCGCGTGTACCTCCACCACGACGGTTCGCCCCTGTACGTGTCCAATGCGGCACCAAGGCTCGGCGAGTTCATCAGCCTGCGCCTGCGCACGCACCGCGATCACCAGCCCGAGTCGGTGGCGCTGCGCACGGTGCACGACGGTGAGCCGTTCGTGGTCGTGGCGGAGGAGAAGGAGTCCTTCGGCGTCGACGTGTGGTGGGTCGTCACCGTCCAGGCGCGCAACGTCGTGACCCACTACCGCTGGCTGCTCTCGGGCGGGGCGTACTCGTACGCCTGGCTCAATGCGAGCGGACTCGTCGACCACGATGTGCCCGACGCCGATGACTTCGTCGTCGCGGCACTCCCGGCGCCGCCGGCGTGGGCGCGGCACGCGGTGGTCTATCAGGTCTTCCCCGACCGCTTCGCGCGACGACAGGGCACCGACCAGGAGTCGCCCCGCACCGAGCAGTACGGCGAGCCGGTGCCCGACTGGGCCCAGCCGCGGCCCTGGTCTGCGCGGCCGGACGGACGCTCGTCGAGCACGCCGGTGGAGTTCTACGGCGGCGATCTCGACGGCGTGCGCGAGCATCTCGACCACCTCGAGGCGCTCGGTGCCAACACGCTGTACCTCACACCCGTGTTCCCCGCGCGCTCCACCCATCGCTATGACGCGTCGAGCTTCGCCGAGGTCGACCCGCTGCTCGGGGGCGACCAGGCGCTGGCAGACCTCAACCACGAAGCCCATCGCCGCGGCCTGCGCGTCATCGGCGACATCACCCTCAACCACTGCGGGCGCGCCCACGACTGGTTCGTGCGGGCCCAGGATCCGCAGGCCCCGGAGCGCG
>JAQTXL010000114.1 GCA_028688835.1 Candidatus Nanopelagicales bacterium
GTGGCGGAGCGCCGCGCAAGCAGGCGTCGCGGGCCAAGCGACCGGCGTCGAGCAGCACCAGTCGCGACCCGCAGCCGATCGGCGATGCCGTGAGCGAGCTCATCACCCAGCGCGGCTGGACCCAGGATCGGGCCGGCGCCCAGGTGAGCGCCCAGTGGGCGCAGATCGTCGGCGAGGATCTGGCCAGCCACGTGGCTCCGGCCTCCTTCGAGGACGGTGTGCTCGTCCTGCAGGCCGAGTCGACCACCTGGGCCACCCAGGTGCGTCACCTGCTGCCCCAGCTGCGCCGGGCCATCGACGAGGCCGTGGGCAGCGGGGTCGTCACCGATATCCGGATCCAGGGCCCTGCGGCCCCCTCATGGAAGTCCGGGCCCAGGCATGTCCAGGGCCGGGGTCCGCGCGACACCTACGGATGACCTCCAGCGCCCGAGCAGCGGCGCAGGAGCGTTGTGCAGCACAGGTCCATACACGGGGCTTTGCCCCGGGGGGTCAAGCCGTTCTAGACGGTGCCACGGGCCGGGACATGCCATGGATGTCAGTGAAAACAGGTAGACTCCACGGAACATCCCATTCCTGAAGGAGGCCGGTCTTCGTGTCCTATGACGCCAGTGCCATCACGGTGCTCGAGGGTCTCGACGCCGTGCGCAAGCGCCCGGGCATGTACATCGGCTCCACCGGCGAGCGCGGCCTGCACCACCTGGTCTACGAGGTGGTCGACAACTCGGTCGACGAGGCGATGGCCGGATACGCGACCACCATCTCGGTGACGCTCCTGGCCGACGGAGGGGTGCGCGTCGTCGACGACGGCCGCGGCATCCCGGTCGACATCGTCGAGAGCGAGGGCAAGCCGGCAGTCGAGGTCGTCCTGACCGTGCTCCACGCCGGCGGCAAGTTCGGCGGCGGCGGCTACTCGGTGTCCGGCGGCCTGCACGGCGTCGGCGTCTCCGTCGTCAATGCGCTGTCCACCCGCCTCGAGGTCGAGGTCAGCCGCAATGACCGCGTCTACAGCCAGCAGTACAGGTCCGGTGTCCCGCAGGCGCCGCTGGCCGAGGGCGGCCACTCCGACAGCACCGGCACCACCATCACGTTCTGGGCCGATGCCGACATCTTCGAGACCACCGTCTACGACTTCACCACGCTCTCACGCCGCTTCCAGGAGATGGCCTTCCTCAACAAGGGCCTGACCCTGGAGCTCATCGACGAGCGCTCCGGCGTGCAGAAGTCCGTGTCGCAGACCGAGGCCGAGTCCAGCGCCGCGCTTGAGGGCACCGCACCCGACGAGTCCGAGCCGGTGCGACGTGTGCGCTACCACTACGAGGGCGGCATCGCCGACTTCGTCGCGCACATCAACGCCAGCAAGGGCGCCTCGCATCCGCACATCATCGCCTTCGAGACCGAGGCCGACGACAAGGCGATGAGCGCGGAGATCGCGCTGCAGTGGAACGACACCTACGCGGAGTCGGTGTACACGTTCGCCAACACGATCAACACCACTGAGGGCGGCACGCACGAGGAGGGGTTCCGCGCAGCGCTCACCACGCTCATCAACAAGTTCGCGCGCGAGTGGAACATCCTCAAGGAGAAGGACACGAACCTCAGTGGCGAGGACATCCGCGAGGGTCTCACCGCGATCATCAGCGTGAAGCTCACCGAACCTCAGTTCGAGGGCCAGACGAAGACCAAGCTCGGCAACACCGAGATGAAGGCCTTCGTGCAGAAGGCGATGAACGATCAGCTCGGCGAGTGGCTCGAGAAGAACCCGGCCGAGGGCAAGGAGATCGCCCGCAAGTCCGTCAACGCCTCGGTTGCCCGCATGGCCGCACGCAAGGCGCGCGACCTGGCCCGCAATCGCAAGGGCCTGCTCGGCGGTGCCGGCATGCCCGGCAAGCTCATCGACTGCTCGAGTCGCGAGCCAGAGGACTGCGAGATCTTCATCGTCGAGGGCGACTCTGCCGGCGGCTCCGCCCGGCAGGGGCGCGACCCGCGCACGCAGGCGATCCTGCCCATCCGCGGCAAGATCCTCAATGTCGAGAAGGCGCGCATTGACAAGGTGCTGCAGAACACCGAGGTCCAGGCGCTCATCTCCGCCTTCGGCACCGGCGTGCAGGACGAGTTCGACATGAACCGACTGCGCTACCACAAGGTCGTGCTCATGGCCGATGCCGATGTCGACGGTCAGCACATCACCACCCTGCTGCTGACCTTCCTCTTCCGGTTCATGCGCCCGCTCGTCGAGCAGGGCTACGTCTTCCTGTCACAGCCGCCGCTCTACAAGATCAAGTGGTCGCGTGACGATGCCGCCTATGCGTACTCCGATCGCGAGCGCGACGGCATCATCGAGGCAGGCATCGCGGAGGGCAAGCGCCTGCCCAAGGATGAGGCCATCCAGCGCTACAAGGGCCTCGGTGAGATGAACGCCGACGAGCTGTGGGACACCACGATGGATCCCGCGCACCGCGTGCTCCTGCAGATCACGCTCGACGATGCCGCGCAGGCTGACGAGATGTTCAGCGTGCTCATGGGCGAGGACGTCGAATCGCGCCGCAACTTCATCCAGCAGAACGCACGCGACGTGCGCTTCCTCGACATCTAGTTCAGGAGAGAGACGTGTCTGAAGACACCGAAGTGATCGGCGCGCACGGGCGCATCGAGCCGGTCGACCTGCAGACCGAGATGCAGCGGTCGTATCTCGAGTACTCGATGTCCGTCATCGTGTCGCGCGCACTGCCCGACGTGCGCGACGGCCTCAAGCCCGTCCACCGCCGTGTGCTCTACGCGATGTACGACGGCGGGTACCGGCCCGACCGCAACTTCTCCAAGAGCGCCCGAGTCGTCGGCGATGTCATGGGCAGCTACCACCCCCATGGCGACAGCGCGATCTACGACGCCCTCGTGCGCCTCGCCCAGCCGTGGTCACTGCGCTATCCGCTCGTCCAGGGCCAGGGCAACTTCGGCTCGCCGGGCAACGACCCGCCAGCCGCGCAGCGCTACACCGAGTGCCGCATGGCCCCGCTGGCCATGGAGATGGTGCGCGACATCGACGAGGAGACCGTCGACTTCGGGCCCAACTACGACGGGCGCACGCAGGAGCCCCTGGTCCTGCCCGCGCGCTTCCCGAACCTGCTGGTCAACGGCAGCGCCGGCATCGCCGTGGGCATGGCCACGAACATCCCGCCGCACAACCTGCGTGAGGTCGCTGCCGGGGCGCAGTGGCTGCTCGCCAACCCCGATGCCGATCGCGAGGCCCGCCAGGAGGCCCTGCTGGGCATCATCACGGGCCCCGACTTCCCGACCGGCGCGCTCATCGTCGGGCGCCGCGGCATCGAGGACGCCTACCGCACCGGGCGCGGCTCGATCACGATGCGCGCGGTCGTCACGGTCGAGGAGGACGCGCGTGGGCGCCAGATCCTGATCGTCACCGAGCTGCCGTACCAGGTCAACCCCGACAACCTGCTGCTGCGCATCGCCGAGCTCGTCGGCGACGGCAAGCTCACGGGCATCTCCGATGTCCGCGATGACTCGAGCTCGCGCACGGGCATGCGCCTGGTCATCGAGCTCAAGCGCGATGCGGTGGCACAGGTGGTGCTGAACCAGCTGTTCAAGCACACCCAGCTCCAGGACAACTTCGGCGCGAACATGCTCGCGCTGGTCGACGGCGTCCCACGCACGCTCACCCTCGAGCAGTTCATCTGGCACTGGATCACACACCAGATCGAGGTCATCCAGCGGCGCACGCGCTATCGCCTGCGCAAGGCCGAGGAGCGCGCGCACATCCTGCGCGGCTACCTCAAGGCCCTCGATGCCCTCGACGAGGTCATCGCACTCATCCGGGCGTCTGCGACCGTCGACGACGCGCGCACCGGCCTCATGGCGCTGCTCGACATCGACGAGGTGCAGTCCACCGCGATCCTCGACATGCAGCTGCGTCGTCTGGCCGCTCTGGAGCACCAGAAGATCGTCGACGAGTACGAGGATCTGATGACCCGGATCGCGGACTACAACGACATCCTCACCAACGAGCCGCGGCAGCGCTCGATCGTGTCCGAGGAGCTCGCCGAGATCACCGCGAAGTACGGCGATGAGCGTCGCACGGCCGTGGTGGCCTGGGACGGCGACGTCACCGACGAGGATCTCATCGCCGTCGAGGACGTCGTGCTCACCATCACGTCGGGCGGATATGCCAAGCGCACCAAGGCCGATCTGTATCGCGAGCAGCGACGCGGCGGCAAGGGCGTCAAGGGCGCGCAGCTGCGCCAGGACGATGTCGTCGAGCACATGTTCGTGACGACCACGCACCACTGGCTGCTGTTCTTCACCAACAAGGGGCGCGTCTACCGGGCCAAGGCCTACCAGCTGCCCGAGGCCGGGCGCGATGCACGCGGCCAGCATGTGGCCAACCTGCTGGCCTTCCAGCCCGACGAGACGATCGCCCAGGTCCTGGCCATCGAGCACTACGAGGCCGGTGACCACCTCGTGCTCGCGACCCGCACGGGCATGGTGAAGAAGACCAGGCTCGGTGACTACGACACCAATCGCACCGGCGGGATCATCGCGATCAACCTGGCCGATGACGACGAGGTGATCTCGGCCCAGCTCGTCTCCGACCGCGATCACGTGATCCTGTTCTCACGGCGGGGCATGTCGGCGCGGTTCGACGCCAAGGACGAGACCCTGCGCCCCATGGGCAGGGCCACCAGCGGCGTCATCGGCATGCGCTTCCGCGGCGACGATGCCCTCCTGGGCATGGAAGTCGTGCGCGAGGGCTCCTTCGTGGTGACCATCACCGACGGCGGGTACGCCAAGCGCACCTCCGTCGACGAGTGGGCCGCCAAGGGTCGCGGCATCCTGGGTGTCCGTGCGATGAAGCTGGTCGAGGAGCGGGGCTCGCTCGTGGGCGCCCTGGTCTGCGACGAGGGTGACCAGATCTTCGCGATCGCCTCCAACGGCGTCGTGATCCGCACGAGCGTCGACCAGATCCGCCCCTCGGGGCGCGACACCATGGGTGTGCGCCTCATGAACCTGGCCGAGGGCGACGCCATCGTCGCCGTGGCCCGTGGCGGTGAGGCCGACGACGAGGGCGATGACGACCTCGACGCGGCCGAGGCGGATCCGTCAGCTGAGGCTGCAGTCGCAGACGTCCAGGAGCCGGGCGAGGCGACAGCCGAGTAGCGCTTGCGCTCCCCTCGCCTCCGGGTCTGCGCCCGGGGGCGAGGGCGGCACGCTGCATCGGGTACTGTTGCCCCCCGCGCCTCCGAGCAGTGATCCTGCTGGGAGGAGCGAACGGGCCTATAGCTCAGCTTGGTTAGAGCGCTTCCCTGATAAGGAAGAGGTCGGTGGTTCAAGTCCACCTAGGCCCACGTGAAAAAACTATTGGTACTCGCAGTGATTGCAGGGATCGGGTTCTACGCGTACAAGAAGTACACGGAGAGCCAGGACGACGCCGACCTCTGGTCGGAGCCGTCGCAGGCCCCTGACCTTCGCTGAGCGTCCCCCAGGGGGTTTAGCTCAGTTGGTAGAGCGCTGCCTTTGCAAGGCAGAAGTCAGGAGTTCGAGTCTCCTAACCTCCACAGCACGCGCATGGCCTCGGAGCGATCCGGGGCCGTGCGCATGGGCGGGGGCAGGTGCAGCCAGCATGCAGGGCGCTGGCAGGATGGGCGCATGACGACGACTGCCACGCTGCACACCAACAAGGGCGACATCCGCATCACCCTGTTCCCCGACCATGCGCCCAAGACGGTGGCGAACTTCACCGGCCTGGCCGAGGGCACGCTCGAGTGGACCGACCCCAAGGTGCGCGCGAAGTCGACCGCTCCGCTGTACGACGGCACGATCTTCCACCGCGTCATCGACGGCTTCATGATCCAGGGCGGCGACCCACTGGGCACCGGCACCGGCGGTCCGGGCTACCGGTTCGCGGACGAGTTCCACCCCGAGCTGACCTTCGACCGCCCCTACCTGCTGGCCATGGCCAACTCGGGCCCCGGCACCAACGGCTCGCAGTTCTTCATCACCGTGGGTGCCACCACGTGGCTGAACTTCAAGCACACGATCTTCGGTGAGGTGGCCGATCAGGAGTCGCGCGACGTCGTCGACGCCATCGCCACGACCAAGGTCGGCGCCCAGGATCGCCCCGTCGACGCTGTGGTGATCAACTCCGTCACCGTCGAGCGTTCGTAGTCTGACCCTGCATGACTGAGGCCTCCGGACCTGCGCCGGAGCCCGTGTGCTCGCGCCATCCGGATCGCGTCTCGTACATCCAGTGCACCCGATGCGGCAACCCGATCTGCACGGAGTGCATGATCCCTGCCGCCGTCGGCTTCCAGTGCCCGAGCTGCGTGAGCAGTGCCCGTGTGGCCCCGGTGCACACGCCTGCGGGCGGGGCCGAGATCTCGCGGCCCTACGTGACCTACGCGCTCATCGGGATCAACATCGCGGTGTTCCTGTGGCAGCTGTCGCTGGGGATCGACCAGTCGGCGACGAGCTGGGGCATGTGGCCCGTCGGCATCGCGACCCAGGGCGAGTACTGGTCACTGCTCTCCAGTGCCTTCCTGCACGG
>JAQTXL010000115.1 GCA_028688835.1 Candidatus Nanopelagicales bacterium
CTACTTGGCGAGCTCGCGCTCGACGGCCTCGACGATCGCGGGGTCGTCGGCGGTGATGGTCGGGGCGAAGCGCCCGACCACCTGGCCGTCGCGTGACACGAGGAACTTCTCGAAGTTCCAGACCACCTCGGGATCCTCGGTCGGCGTCCGGCCGTACTCGCGCAGCTTGGCGCGCTGCGCCTCCTTGTCACCGACGGCAGGCGGAGCCTGCGTGCTGAGCTCCGTGTACAGGGGGTGGCGATCCTCGCCGACGACGCTGATCTTGGCGAACATCGGGAAGGTGACGTCGTAGGTCAGGCTGCAGAACTGGGCGATCTCCTCGTTCTCGCCGGGCTCCTGCGCGCCGAAGTCATTGGCCGGGAAGCCGAGCACGACGAGGCCCGAGTCCTTGAACTGCCGGTAGAGGGCCTCGAGGCCCTCGTACTGCGGCGTCAGGCCGCACTTGGAGGCCACGTTCACGACGAGCAGCACCGAGCCGTCATAGTCACCGAGGCTTGCGGGCTTCAGGTCGATCGACTCGACGGGGATCTCCTGCAGTGCTGACATGGCGTGCCTCCGAGTTCGGGGAATGGACGAGCAGGTGCGTGCGGGTGGTTGCGATGCTCAGGCCGATGATGTCAGCCCTGGGTTGCTCGGCAGGCTACTGCGTGAACAGGCGCACTGCAGCGCCTTTGCCGACCTCGACTCCGGGCCCCGGCTCTGTGCGGGTCACCACGGCGGTGCCGGCCTTGTTCGTCGACTCGGGCAGCAGCCCCGCATCGACGAGCGCGGCGGCCGCGTCGGCGATGGTCATGCCGGTGACATCGGGCACGACCCGCGTGAGCGACGACTGCTCCGCGAGCAGGTACTCGGCGTCGAGGGCGTCCACCATGGGCTTGACCGGCAGTCCCTTGTGGATCTCGGTCATCGTGTCCACGAACGTCGCGGCCGGGATCGTGCCGCCGTAGACGCGTGAGTGGCCGAGCGTGTTGACCAGCGGGTACTTGGGCCCGCGCGGATCGGCGACCATGACCACGGTCGCCCAGTCAGGGGTGAAGCCGGCGAACCAGGCCGAGGCGACATCCTGCGAGGTTCCGGTCTTGCCGGCGACCGGACGATCCGGAAGCCGGGCCGACTTGCCGGTGCCCTCCCCCGTGACCTGCTCGAGGGTCCACGTGATGGCGCGGGCTGCTGCGGGCGTGAGCACCTGCTGGCACACCGACGGGATGTCGGTGGTCCCTGCCGGAGTGGTGACGGACGTGATGAAGGTCGCGGGGCAGGCCAGTCCGTTGGCGGCGACCGTGGCGTAGGCGGTCGCCATCTGCACCACGGGGATCTCGCGAGCGCCCAGCGTGAACGAGCCCTCGTCCGCATTGACCGCCCTGGCGCCGGTCAGCGGGATCGCGGTGGCCCCCATGCGGGTCGCGAGGTCGGCGATGCGCAGCACGCCGACACGTTCCTCCAATTGCACGAAGGCGGTGTTGAGCGAGCGCGTGGTCGCCTGGACGATCGAGACGTTGGAGGCTGGCGAGGTGTTGTAGTTGTGGAAGGCGCCCGAGGCCGGGTTCGCGAGCGTCGGCGAGGTGTAGGTCGTGCCGCCGCGCATCACGGTGGTCAGCGGGATGCCGTCGGAGACTGCACGGGCGAGCGTGAAGAGCTTCATGGTCGACCCGGGGCCGGTCACCGGGGCGGTGCCCAGCGGCAGCTCGGTCTTGCCCCGTCCGCTGCCGAAGTCCTTGCTCAGCGCCAGCGCGGCGACGTGGCCGGTGCCCGGCTTGACGACGGCCACGACCGCCGAGGCGCGGTGCACGGCCGGGACATTGGCGCGGGCGGCGGCTCGGGCGGCGCGCTGCACTGTGGGCACGAGGGCGGTGCGGATCACCAGGCCGCCGCGCGTCCACGCAGCATCCTCCTGCTCCTGGGTGGCGCCGAGCATCCTGTCGTCCGTGAGCTCACGCAGCACGGCGTCGCAGTACGTGCCCCAGCCGCCGGTCGCGGCCTCGCATCCGCGTCCGGGGTAGGTGGCCCGGACACCGAGCGGCTCCGCCTTCGCCTGCTGTGCCTGGCTCTCGCTGATGTCGCCGTTGGCGAGCATGCGGTCGAGCACGAGGTTGCGCCGGTCCCGCGCGCCCTCGGGGTTGCGGATCGGGTTGAGCAGCGACGGGGCCTTGAGGATGCCCACGAGCGTCGCTGCCTGGCTCAGGCTCAGGTTGCGTGCGTCCGTCGAGAAGTAGCGACGGGCGGCAGCCTCGATGCCGTAGGCGTCGGAGCCGAAGCTCACGACATTGAGATAGCCCTCGAGGATCTGCGCCTTGGAGAGCCGGCGCTCGAGCGCGATCGCCTTGACGATCTCGGACGCCTTGCGCGCGATCGTGGACTCGGTCGCCTTGCGCACGCCTGCGGCATCACCGGCGAGCTCGGCCTTGAGCATCGTGACGTTCTTGATGTACTGCATCGTGATCGTCGACCCGCCCTGCTGCGACTCGGACTCGGCGTTGTTGCGCACGGCGCGCAGCAGCCCGATGAAGTCGAAGCCCTGGTGCTGGTAGAAGCGCACGTCCTCGGTCGCCACGAGCGCGGCTGGCACCCACGGAGAGACATCGGCGAGGGCCACGGGCTTGCGGTCGTACGTGGCGAAACGGGCGATCTCGGTGCCGTCGGCGGCGAGCATGACCGACTCGCCAGGAAGCTGCAGGTCCTGGAAGTCGCTGGTGAGCTCGTCGACCTTGGCGTTCACTGCGCGAGTGATGGCGAACGTCGGCAGCACGAGCGCCGCGATGACCGCGACGACCACGACAACCGCGATCACGGCATCGCGCCGTGGCGCTGCGCGCCATCGGCTCACCGAGAGGAAGCTGGGCAGTCTCATGGCTCAACCGGCTCCACAGTCAGATGGGCGAACGCGAGGACGGTGGCCCAGGGCAGGCTCCCCGTCAGTGATTGGACGTCGGTGGTGGTCAGGGAGATCCACTCGTCCTGGCGTTCACCTGCGATGCGCGTCGGCTCGTCGAGGGTGAGCTCCCAGCCCTGCTTGAGCAGCTGGGCGCGGTAGTTGCCGAGCGGGTTGCTCGCTGCACGCGTGGCCGCCTGCCAGCCCGTCGCGCCCCGCGACTCGTAGTCGGCCTCCCCATCGGTGATCACGTGCTCGTCGGCTGCCGTCTTCAGCAGGCCGTCGAGGATCTCGACCGGACCACCGGGCGCCCCCGCAGCGGGCAGTGCTGGCGCGGTGTCGATCGAGGCTGCCACCGTGGGCACCGGCGCGCTGGCAACCGTTGCCTTCGGCTCCGACGTCGATCCGCAGGCGGCCAGGCCGGCTGCGGCCACTGTGGCGATCGCCGCAGCTGCCAGCAGGCGGGGCACGCGCGTCATCGCACGGCCGTGGCTGTCGGGCTCGACGCCGGCGTGGCGGTCGGCGCTGGCGTTGCGGACGGGTCGGCGGTGGGCGCGACTGTGGGCGGCGCCGTGGGTGCGACCAGTGGGTCGACCGGCACATAGGCGTACCAGGTCTTCAGTGAGTTCAGGCGCCTCAGCACTGCCGCCTCCTGCGCGTCATTGGCCTGCTGCAGTGCCTCGTCGTAGGCGGCCCAGGCCGCAAGGGCAGCGCGCGTCTGGGCGTCCTCGAGCGCGCGAGCCCGGGCGTCCATCGACCACTGCAGCCAGGCGGCCGTCTGGTGCGCGGTCGTCGCGAAGGCATTGTCGATCCTGCTCTCGAGCTCCCTGCCGGGCAGCGTGGCGTCGAAGGCAGGAGCGACCGTGCCGGCGAAGGCCCAGCCGCAGCCTGGGCCCACGGTGTCCTCGCGGGCGAAGTAGGCAGTTGCCGTGTTCGGCACGCGTGGCGACTCCGGCGGCGCGGCGGCGGGGCGCTCCACCGCCGGGGGCACGAACTCCGCCGGGTCGACGAGCAGCGGCACGCGGCCGATGGGCGCGACCTCGGCCTCGGTCGTGTACGGGTTGAAGGTCACGTCTGGCTTGGCGACGACCGCGAGGTCAGGGCGCTCGCGCGGCGCCGGCGGCGCCCACTCCACCACCGCAGACTCCGGGATCACCTTGGGTCCCTTGGGGTCGGGGGTGTCGATCGGCACGGGCGGGTGCCAGGGCTGGTACCCCGCACGCCACGGATTGCGCGTCAGGTCATCGTCGGGATTGCTCAGGCACTGGGCTGCGGTGGTCTGCACCACGGCATCGGCGATGGTCGCCAGCGACTCGGTCGAAGCGGTGTCCGACACCTGCAGCACGCTCACGAGCACGTCGTCATGACGGGCGACGACCCACGAGACCGGCACGTCGGTGCGGCGCAGGGTCAGCGAGGTGGGGGTCGACTCGACGATCCGGAACTGGGTGCAGCCGGCCAGCTCGGCCATCTGCTGCTGCCAGAGCCTGGCGCCGTCACCTGCGCTGGCGATGACGATGGCCACGTGGGTGCCGTCTGCCGTCACGCCGAAGGTCTTCCATGGGCCCTCCGGGGGCGCACCGCACCACGAGGGCCAGCTGCCGAGCGTCGCGATCGCGCCGACACTGGCAAGGGCGGCCTCCATGTCCTGCGCGCCCGGCGGTCGCACAGCCGCCGGTGTGACGGCCAGCTGCGACTGCTGCTGCGCGGCCGTCGGCGCGGGTGCCAACGCCGGATCCGCCGATGAGTCCGACGCCAGCGGCCCCAGGAGCAGCGCCACCGCTGCTGCGTTCAGGATGAGCAGCCCGCCGACGACGCTGACGACGAGGACTCTGCGCATGGTGCAGCAAGCGTAAGCCGCCGCCCTCGACTACGCAGCGAATGGCCCGCTTCCTCGCGCTCGGCGCGAAGCGGGTCGACATCGGCCAGGGTGAGGTGAGCTGGGTGGTGCTCACCGACCCCGAGGGCAACGAGTGCCGCGTGCTGCGCGGCAGCGCCTAGACGATCGCCCCTGCGGCACGAAGCTCGGCGATGCGTGCCTCGTCGAACCCTGCGATCTCGCGCAGCACCTCATCGGTGTGCTGGTTGAAGTCGGGCGCGGGGTTGCACGGGCCAGAGTCCTCGTTGAACATGACCGGCGGCATGACGATCGGCTGCTCGCGGCCCGCGTAGGTGGCGGTGCGGATCATCCGGTTGGCCTGGATCTGCGTGTCGCTCGGCATCTCCTCGACGGTCTGCACCGGCGCCCACACGCCCTTGCTGGTGAGCAGGATCTGCTTCCAGTCGGCAAGCGGCCTGGTCGCGAAGATCTCATCCATGATGGACATGAGTGCCGACGAGTTCGTCATGCGGTCCATCGGGCTGGCGAACCGCGGATCGTCGACGAGGTCCAGGCGCTCCAGGTTCTCGCACAGGTTCACGAACTCGGCCTGGTGGTCACCCAGGTGGAGCAGGCCGAGATAGCGGTCATCGGCCGTGCGGTAGGTCGCGCCCGACCACTGGCCCATCTCGCGCGGGAAGTACTGGCCCATGGTCGCGTTGGGGCCGTCGACCGCCTTGCCGATGATGGCTGGGGCGTTGAACCATGCCGCCGTGCCCAGCAGTGACGAGTCGACGACGACCGCCTCACCCGTGCGCTCGCGCTTGAACAGTGCGGCGGCGATGCCGCCGGCGAACACCAGGCCCGACATGCCGTCGCCGTGGCCGATCATGCCCGAGGGAGTGGTCGTGTTGGTCACGTTCATGACCGTCGACGCGAGTGAGCCGCGGTGCCACCAGGTGGCGCCGTCGTAGCCGCCGCGGTGGTTCTCGGGCCCGAGCGGGCCGGCGCCGGTGCCCTTGGCGTAGATGATGTTGGGGTTGATGGCACGCAGCTGGTCGACGTCGAACCCGAGCTTCTGGCGCGTCTTGGGCAGGAAGCTGGTGAGGAACACGTCGGCCTCACGGACCAGCGCATAGAGCGCCTCGCGCGCCTGCTCGTTGGCCAGGTCGAGCGCGATCGCCCGCTTGCCTCGGTTGTAGTGGTTGAACATCCAGTGCGCGCCTCCCGGCTCGAGCGTCCCGGCGCCACCGAGGGTCCGCAGCGGGTCAGGCGACTTCGCGTTCTCGATGTGGATCACATCGGCGCCCCATTCGGCGAGCACAGCGCCGGCGGAGGGGCAGAACGCCCACATGGTCAGGTCGAGCACGCGTACGCCTTCGAGCATGTTCATCGGTGTCCCTCTTTCATCTGGTGTGGGTGCACGTGCCTCGGTTCCGGGCGCGCGCGGGGTGGACGCGCGGGTTCAGGGCCCGGCGAGCAGGGCGACGATGGCCGTGCTCGTCATGGCATCAAGTCGTCGATCAGCCGTGCGAGTGCCACCGGCTCATCGCCCTGGAGACTGTGGCCGGACTCCTCGAAGTGCACGACCGTGGCGGCCGGGTTGCGCCGCACGAACTCGGCCTCGTCGGCATCGCTCACCACCGACTGGCTGCGCATGCCGCGCGCCAGGCACAGCGGGCCCTGCATCTGCGCGACCGCATTCCACAGGTCGTCGAAGTCGAGCGGCGGCAGTGCGCCCTCGGGTGCCGGCTCCGGCTCGGACGTGAGGCGATGGCGCTGGTGGCGCCAGACCCAGCTGCCGTCGTCGAGCTGCTCGGCGTTGTGCAGGAT
>JAQTXL010000116.1 GCA_028688835.1 Candidatus Nanopelagicales bacterium
CGCCGGTGAGTGCGGACTCGTCGATCTGCAGCGAGGTCGCCTCCACCAGGCGACCGTCTGCGCAGACGTCGTCGCCCGCTGCCAGCAGCACGACGTCGCCGACCACCACCTGATCGGCGTCGACCTTCACCTCGGTGCCATCGCGGCGAACGCGCGCACTCGTCTTGAGCATCGACTGCAGCGCATTCATGGCGCTCTCGGCCTTGCCCTGCTGCCGCATGCCGCCGAGGGCGTTCAGAGCAGTGATGAGCAGCACGGCAATACCCGTGGTGATCTCGCCGATGACCATCGATGCGATCGCGGCAGTCACCAGGATGATCTGCATGTATGACTTGTACTGCGCAACGAACTGCTGCCATGCGGGCTGCGGCTTCTCCGCAGGCAGGGCGTTGGGGCCGTTCGTCTTCAGCGAGTCGGCGGCGGCGGCGGCAGTGAGGCCCTGCGTGACGTCAACGCCCAGCTGGGCCGCGACCTGATCGGTCGGCACTGCGTACCACTGGGTGGTCGATGCTGCAGGCGCACTGCCAGTGGCCTGAGCCTCGGTCGTGTCGCTCATCGGGTTCCTTCCGTGGTCCTAGAACAGCGTCGGCACCTTGCGCACGGGCAGGTGCGACTCGACATAGTCGCCGGGGGTCGGCTTGGGGGGCATGGTCACGTCCTCGGGGGGCAGCGGCGTGTAGGGCACCTGCGTGAGCAGGTGCGCGATGGTGTTGAGGCGGCCGCGCTTCTTGTCGTTGTTGTCGACGACCCACCATGGAGCCCACGCGGTGTCGGTGGCGACGAACATGGCGTCGCGCGCCCTGCAGTACTCGAAGTGGCGGCTGTAGGACTTGAGGTCGGTGGGGGAGAGCTTCCAGACCTTGCGAGCGTCCTCGATGCGATCCTCGAGGCGGCGCGCCTGCTCATCGACGCTGACGTTGAGCCAGTACTTCACCAGGATGATGCCGCTCTCGACCATGGCCTTCTCGACGCCGGGCACCTGCTCGAGGAACTTGGCGGACTGCTCGGGCGTGCAGTAGCCCATCACGGGCTCGACGCCTGCGCGGTTGTACCAGCTGCGATCGAAGATGGCGACCTCGCCGGCCGAGGGGAAGTGCGTGATGTAGCGCTGGATGTACATCTGCGACTTCTCGCGATCGGTCGGCGTCGGCAGTGCGATGTGCTTGAACACGCGAGGGCTGGTGCGCTCGGTGATGCGACGGATCGTGCCGCCCTTGCCAGCCGAGTCCAGCCCCTCGAACACGACGCACACGCGTGCTCCGGTGCTGATGACCCACTGCTGCATCGCGACGAGCTCACCCTGGAGCACGCGCATCTCGCGCTCGTAGTCCTTGGTGCTCATCTTCGGCGGTGTGCCGTCCTCGGCGTGCGCAGCGGCGTTCGCGGCCTCGATCAGGTCGTCGCGCAGGCTGTGATGCTTGGACTTGCCGTGCTTGCTCTTCTTCTTCTTGCCCATCGCACTGCCCCCTGTCGGGTCCACGATGCCGGAGCATCCGTGAGCGCGCCCGTGGCGCGCACCTTCGTCGTCCTGACCATTATGGCCGTGCCCAGTGCTCGATTCAGGGTCTCCGCCAGGCGTGATGCTCGCGACGCACGAGCACCTGGCCGTCCGGGTGCGCCGACATGAGTGCAGGGCCCGGCGGATCGCGCCAGGCCCTGCACTCATGTTCGGGCTAGATCGTGCTGGTGTGCATCGCCTCCTCGGCGTCGAGCGCCTCGATGAGCGGGGTGGGCTTGAAGCCCTTGGTGAGCAGGTAGATGCCCAGCGACAGCTCCCATGCGGCCACGGGGAGTGCGGACAAGGCTGACCATGCCGAGAGCGGCTCGTTGAGCCCGGCCACCGTGGCGAAGGTCGAGGTGATGAGCAGCGGTGCGCCGATGAGCCCCATGAGCGGCAGGATGCGCGGCACCAGGCGTGAGCGGTACATGAGCGTGCCGAGCAGCAGCGCATTGATGCCCGGCATGAGGCTCTGGCTGACGGTGAAGGCCCACTGGTAGCTGGACGCGTGTGATGCGCCGACGAGCACGAGTGCCGAGGTGTCTGCTCCAGGTGCTGTGCCGAAGTCCTGCTGCAGCGCGACGAGGGAGACGATGCTCGCAACGCCGACGAAGATCAGCGCGGCCTCGAGAGTGCGGGCTGCGACGAAGCCCAGGGCCAGGCTCTCGTTCTGGCGCTTGACGACGGGGTACAGCGCAACGGCGGTGCCGATGCCCGCCAGCCCGACGATCAGCTCGAGCACGCCGCCCCACATCACCGGCATTCCGTCATTGGATCCGAGGATGAAGTCGGGATCGGTCTTCGCCTTGTTGTAGAGGAACAGGGTGGGGATGGAGATGAACGTGAGGAGGTAGCAGATGCCTGCGGCAAGTGACGACCTGCGCGTGTTCGTCATGCGTGCCTTGGTCGCGGGTCGTGCGTGAACGGTGGTGGTCATGTCGTGTCAGCCTTTCGGTGGGTGGTGGGCTTCGGAGTGCTGCGGTGCTGCCTGCTCGGGGTCGAGCCGGGTGAGCGACATGAGTTCGATGCCCATGTCGTGGATCTTGCGGAGCAGGCCCTGCAGTGCTGCCTGGTCCGCGACCGGGCCGGCGACGACGGTGGTGCCGTCATCGTCGGTGGTGAGGGTCATGTCGACGAACCAGGCGTTCCAGCGAGGTTCCAGATGGCCCCGGAGACGGATCTCGTACGTGCCTGCGTGCTCATGCCCGCCGACTGATGTGGTGCTCATGGGGTCCTCGCTGTTCTCGCCTGCACGCTGATCGGTGGACCCGATCGGCCGTGCATGTGAACGCTAGGAGCGCGTGTGGTGAGCCGTCGTCATCACAAGTGGTGATTGCTGTGGTGACCTGGGTGGGAGCGTGCAGGGCGACTTGCTACGCGATGAGGGAGAGCTCGCGGGCTCGAGTCACGGCAGCACGCCGGCTGTTCACGTCGAGCTTGATGAAGATGCTGCGGGTGTGGGTGCGCAGGGTGTTGAGGGAGATGAAGAGCTGGCGCGCGATCGCCGGGCCGGCGAGGTCCGTCGACAGCAGTCGCAGCACCTCCAGCTCGCGCTCGCTCAGGGGATCGATGAGGCCCTGGTGTGCTGCAGTGCCGACGGTGGGAGCCGAGACCGCGCTGGCGACCCGACGCGCGAATGCAGCACCCGGATCACTGGCCTTGACACTGGCGAGCAGTGGTGCGAGCAGGGCACCTTCGGTGGTGAAGGTGCGGACGTAGCTGCCGGGCTCAGCGAGGACCATGGCGCGCTGGAGCGAGGACCGCGCCTCGGTGCGAGCGCCACGAGCGTCCAGCGCGACGGACTGCAGCACCAGGATCTCGATGACGCTCGCCAAGCGCCCGCCGGCCTCAGCTGCAGCGAGCAGGCGATCGAGGAAGGCCAGAGCGGGGGCGGACTGGTCGTCCGATCGATCAGTGCCGTGCGTGGCCAGGAGGCAGCGGGCGAGCGTGATGTGCGCGTACTCCTGGAGATACGTGAGGTCGTCATCCACGGTGATGCCCTGCTCGCGCACCCAGGACTCGGCCTCGGGCAGTCGTCCGAGCCTGAGGTTGAGCCGAGCGATCATCGCCGGGATGGGCCGGACATCCGGCGAGAAGTCCGTGGTGTGCACCGGCAGTGCCTGCTGCAGGAGCAGGAGGGCACCCTCGAGGTCGCCCTCGGATTCCCGGATACGCGCCAGCGCGACTCGACGTCGGTACGGGAACTGCGGCAGCCCGTTGGCATCGCCGAGCGCCAGCGCCTGTGTCAGGGAATCCCTCGCGGGCTCGAGCTCCCCGGCCTCGGCGTGCACCTCGCTCAAGCCGACCAGCATGTCCGCCGTGCCGCGCACAGGAGACGCCTGCTGCTCGCGAGCCAGCTGCAGGGCAGTCGTGTACGTGCGTGCGGCCTCGCCGAGGGACCCGAGGGTGATCTGGATGTCCGCGAGCCCGATCGAGCACCCGAGGAAGTCGGCGAACGACTCGGCCTTGCGCATGTCCACAAGACACAGTGCGTAGGCGCGCTGAGCCTCGACGAGATCGCCGGTGCTCCACGAGGCGAGCCCGATGAGCGCAGCTGATGCAGCGCGCACGAGGTGATCGGAGTCAGCCGACAGTGCAAGCGCCCTGCGCGCATGGGCAACGGCGCCGGTCACATCTGCGTTGACGAGCGACAGCCCGGCGCGGTGCACAGCGACATAGGCAGGCAGTCGCTCGAGCTCCAGGGCATCGGACACCACCATGGCTGCATCCCCCGAAGCCGGTGCGCCAGCGCTGTGGGCAGCCTCGAGGAATCCTTCTGCGTCGGCAAGCGGCGCCTCGGCCTGGTCGAACTGGCCGGTCGACAGGAGGGCCCCGGCATAGACGTTGCTCAGCACAGGCCGGACGCGGACGATGTCAGCAGGAAGCGACGCGATCCAATCGCGCATGAGCGCCTCCTGGCGATCCCGCTGCATGGCAGGTGCTGCGCGTTCGAGCAGCTCCGCGGCATGCGTGAAGTCCCCTGCAGCGAGTGCATGACGGATGGCAGCGATCGGGTCGCCCGCGTCGTCGAGCCACGTGCTCGCTGCCCGGTGCAGGTTCGCGATGATCTCTGGTGTCTCGTCCATGAGGTGCGCGCGCAGCACGTCGGCGAACAGGTGGTGGTAGCGGTACCACTGGCGCCGGTCGTCGAGCGGAACGAGGAAGAGGTTGCGGCGCTCAAGGTCGATGAGCATCGACCGCCCGTCGCCCTGCCCCGTGAGTGCGTCGCACAGCGGCCCGCTCAGCCGATCGAGGATCGAGGTCTCGAGCAGGAAGGCGCGCACCTGCGTCGTCTGGCGCTGGAGGACCTCTTCGGCGAGGTAGTCGACGATGTAGCGATCGTCACCGGCGAACCCCGCGATGAACGCGGATGAGTCCTCGCGTCCCTGCATCGACAGGGCGGCGAGCTGCAGCGCGGCGATCCACCCCTCCGTGCGCTGCTCGAGCGCCGTGACGTCCGGTGCCTTCAGGGCCAGGTTCATCGACTGGTTGAGGTACTGCGAGGCCTCGTCATCGGTGAAGCGCAGCTCGGCAGCTCGGACCTCGGTGAGCTGGCCGCGCCCACGCAGCTGCGCCAATGGGAGGGCCGGGTCGCTCCGCGTGGCAAGGACGAGATGCACCTGCGCCGGAGCGTTGCTGATGAAGAACTCGATGCCTGCGTGCACGTCGGCGTTGTCGATGAGGTGGTAGTCATCCAGGACGAGGATCACGTCGTCGGCGAGGACGTCGAGGTCGTTGATGAGCGACACGATCGCTGCGTCGATCTGGCCGGCTCCCGCATCCAGCAGGCTCAGGGCCTCAGCACCGATGCCCTGACCGGTTGACGCCATCGCTGATGCGAAGTAGCGCCAGAAACTGACGGCGTTGTTGTCACGCTCGTCGAGCGAGAGCCAGGCAGATGCCTTGCCTTGCGCCTCTCGGTCCGCGAGCCATTCGGTGAGGAGCGTGGACTTCCCGAAGCCAGCGGGAGCCGAGACCACCGTCAGCGGCAGGTGCGCACCTGCGTCGAGACGCGCAGTGAGCCGAGATCGCACGACAGCACGCTGACGCTGCTGAGGCCTGCGCAGCTTGGTCTCGAGGACCTGAGCGGTCATCGGGAACCAGCGGTGAGGCTTGGCATCCGCATCGACCTCCGAGCCCTTGGCGCGCACGTGCACGCCGGTCATGCGAGTGAACGCGACCAGATGCGCCGAGTCCGGTGATGTCGCGGCACTTCCCACATGAGTGATGCAGCGATGCGGTTGAGCATAGCCCGCAGGCACAGCACTCAGGCTCCGTGCATGCAGCGCTCACCCTTGCGCAACTCGGCAGTGAGACTCGCCGATTCTCGTCGCTCGACGACGATGCCCCGCCGGTCGCCTGACCATGTGACCGAGCGCGATGCTCGCGACTCTGGCGCTACTGCTGCGCGAGCAGCTGCTGCATGGTCTCGATCTCCGCGGTCTGCCCGCTGATCACCGCGTTGGCCAGGGCGATCACTTCGGCATCGCTGCTTGCGGCCTTGACCTGTTCAGCCATGGCGACGGCGCCCTCATGGTGAGCGATCATCATGGTCAGCCACAGTCGGTCGAACTGCGCACCCGTGGCAGCGCCGAGGGCCTGCATGTCCTCGTCACTCATCATCCCTGACATCGACACTCCGCCCATGCCATGCGAGGCGTGCTCGTCATCCATGGCCATGGGCGCCCCCCACGCCTGCAGCCAGCCGGACATCTGCTGGATCTCCGGGTCCTGGGCCGCCTTGATCTGCTGGGCGAGGCCCCGGACCTCGGGTGAGGTCTCCGTGCTCAGGGCGAGGTCGGCCATCTCGACCGCCTGCTGGTGGTGCGGGATCATCAGCTGGGCGAACGCGATGTCGGCGGCGGCAGCCTGTGCAGCCGTCTGTGCGGCGGACGCGGATGCCGGCGCCGAGCCATGGGCGCTGTCGGCACTTGTGCTGCCGCAGGCCGCCAGCAGGGCGCCCAGCGCGATGCTGCCGCAGGTGAGCGCGATCACTC
>JAQTXL010000017.1 GCA_028688835.1 Candidatus Nanopelagicales bacterium
TCATGGACACTTCGTCCACGAAGGGGCCCAGCCCTTCAAACCGTCGTTCTGTCCTTCGCTGGTGCTCAGAAACCGTGTGCCCGCCGCCGAGGCGACCGGGCACGGTCGAACGCTGGTGCTTGATGCGGCCTTGCCTGAGGGCAGCATAGTGGCTGAGATCACATGGGTACAGGCCTTCTGGTGCGCGGGCTGCGCCTCGGGCCTGCGGCTGCCATCCAAGGTGTCGGTACGCTCGCGCGGTGACTCCAGACGCCCTTGCCTCGGCCATCCGGGAAGTGCTGCTCGACGTCGCGGCGACCGACCTGATCCCCATCAGCATTCCCGACGTGGTCCACGTCGAGCGCCCGCGCTCGCGCGAGCATGGCGACTACGCCACCAATGTGGCCCTCACGCTGGCCAAGGCCGCCGGCGTGCCGCCGCGCACGCTCGCGGAAGCGATCGCGCGCAGGCTGGCGTCGGTGCCGGGCATCAGCGCCGCCGAGCTGGCTGGTCCCGGGTTCATCAACATCCGCCTCGACAGTGCTGCCCAGGGCGAGCTCGCCCGCAGCATCGTGCAGCAGGCCGAGCACTTCGGGCACAGCGCAGCGCTGGCAGGCCGGTCGATCAACGTCGAGTTCATCTCGGCCAATCCCACGGGCCCGCTGCACCTGGGGCACACCAGGTGGGCCGCCGTCGGCAGCGCGATCGCCAGGGTGCTCGCTGCTGCGGGCGCCAGCGTGACGTCGGAGTTCTACATCAACGATCGCGGTGTGCAGATGGACCGGTTCGGGGCATCCGTGCTGGCTGCCGCCACAGGCAGGGCGATCCCGGACGACGGCTATCACGGGGCCTACATCGTCGACCTGGCTGCGCAGGTGCTGGCCGAGGAGCCCGAGCTGGCCGATCTGCCCGCCGACGAGCAGCTGGTCGCCTTCCGTGAGGCGGCCTACCGGCGCCAGCTCCACCAGCAGCAGCAGGTGCTCCGGCTGTTCCGCACCCCCTTCGACGTCTGGTCCTCCGAGCGTGCCCTGCACGACTCCCATGCTGTCGAGCACGGGCTGGACCGCCTGCGCTCGCAGGGCCATGTCTTCGAGCTCGATGGCGCCACCTGGCTGCGCACGACCGACTTCGGCGACGACAAGGACCGGGTGCTCATCAAGGCCGACGGCGAGTACACCTACTTCGCCTCCGACACCGCCTACTACGTGAACAAGCGCGAGCGCGGGTTCGACACCTGCATCTACCTGCTGGGCGCCGACCACCATGGGTATGTCAACCGCCTCAAGGCCGTGGCGCAGTGCAACGGAGATGCCAAGGATGCGGCCGAGGTGCTCATCGGGCAGCTGGTGAAGATCACCAAGGGCGGCGAGGAGGTCAAGCTGTCCAAGCGTGCCGGCACCATCGTGACGCTCGAGGACCTCGTCGATGAAGTCGGCGTCGACGCCGCGCGGTACTCGCTCATCCGCTATCCCGTCGACTCGCCGCTGACCCTCGACCTCGCCGTGATCGCCCAGCGCACCAATGACAATCCGGTGTTCTACGTGCAGTACGCGCATGCACGCATCGCCTCCATGCTGCGCAATGCCGACGACCTGTCGATCGACTGGCGCCAGGCCGACCTGGATCCGGGGCTGCTCTCGCACGAGCGAGAGAACGCGCTGCTCGGCGCTCTCGGCGAGTTCCCCCGCATCGTCGCCGGTGCTGCCGAGCTGCGCGAGCCGCACCGAGTCGCGCGATACCTCGAGGATCTCGCGACGACCTACCACCGCTTCTACGACGCCTGCCGGGTGCTGCCGCGCGGCGACGAGACGGTGACCGGCGAGCACATCGCGCGACTGTGGCTGTGCGCGGCGACGCGCCAGACGATCGCCAACGGCCTCGACCTGCTCGGGGTGAGCGCGCCCGATCGCATGTAGCGCCGACGCGTCGATGCCCTAGCCTTTCCGGATGTCACAGGTCTGGCCTCCCTCCGCGCAGCGCGACGCGTCCGGTGCGCTCAGCATCGGCGGCGTCGATGTCCGTGATGCCGCGTCGGAGTTCGGCACCCCACTGTTCCTGCTCGACGAGGCAGCCGTGCGCGAACGTGCGCGTGCCTATCGTCATGCCGCATCGGAGGTCGGGGCGAGCAGCGTCTACTACGCAGCCAAGGCCTTCCTGGCGACCGCGATCGCGCGCTGGGTGCACGAGGAGGGCCTCGGACTGGACGTCGCCACCGGCGGGGAGCTCGCAGTGGCCCTCAGGGCAGGCATCCCCGGCAGGGACCTCGTGCTCCACGGCAACAACAAGTCCATGAGCGAGATCGAGACCGCGATCGCGGCCGGAGTCGCGCGTATCGTCGTCGACTCCTTCGAGGAGATCGTCCGCGTCGCCGACGCTGCAGCCCGCGCCGGTGTGGTGCAGCCAGTGCTCGTGCGCGTGACCATCGGGGTCAAGGCGCACACGCATGAGTTCATCGCCACCGCGCACGAGGACCAGAAGTTCGGCTTCTCCGTCGCCACCGGTGCTGCAGCCGAGGCGATCGGGCGCATCGTGCGCCTGCCGTCACTGGAGTTCCGCGGGGTGCACTCGCACATCGGGTCGCAGATCTTCGACGCTGCTGGCTTCGAGGAGGCGGCGACCCGAATCGTCGCGTTCATCGCCGCGCTCGAACGCGAAGCGGGGATCACCTCACGTGAGCTCGATCTCGGCGGCGGCATGGGCATCGCCTATCTCATCGACGACGACCCGCTGGAGATCGACGTGCTGGCCGAGCAGGTCGCACAGGCCGTGGCCCAGGAGTGCGCCGTGCAGGGCATCGCAGTCCCCGATCTCGCCTTCGAGCCCGGCCGGGCCATCGTCGGCCAGGCTGGCGTCACCGTCTACGAGGTCGGCACGGTCAAGCAGGTCCAGACCGACGACGGCATCCGCACCTACGTGGCCGTCGACGGCGGCATGAGCGACAACATCCGCACCGCGCTCTACGACGCCGAGTACACCGTCGAGCTGGCCTCGCGCAGCTCGGCAGCCGAGCCCATGCTCGTCCGGGTCGTCGGCAAGCACTGCGAGACCGGGGACATCGTCGTGCGCGATGCGTGGCTGCCGTCCGATGTCGTCCCGGGTGACCTGCTCGCGGTCGCGGCGACCGGCGCCTACTGCCGATCGCTCGCCTCGAACTACAACTACGTGCCCAGGCCGGCAGTCGTGGGCGTGCGGGACGGTCGCACATCCGTGGTGCTGCGACGCGAGACGCTCGAGGACATGATGCAGCTGGACCCGGGCGCCTGACCAGGGTCCAGCGATCGTGCAGTGATGCAGCGCCCGTTGCTGGCGCTGCGGCGTCCTACTTCTTCGACTTGGCCTTGGCCTCGCGCTCGGAGCCGGCCACGAGCTCCTCGGGCTCCTCGGCCTGGGTGCGCGTGAGCAGCCAGATGGCGACCGCGACCACTGATCCGACGAGCGGGGCGAGGATGAACAGCCACACCTGACTCATCGCGGTGCCGCCAGCGAACAGGGCGGGTCCGAGTGAGCGTGCGGGGTTGACCGACGTGCCGTCGAGCGGGATGCCGACGAGGTGCACCAGTGTCAGCGTGAGGCCGATCGCGATGCCCGCGAAGCCCGGCGCGGCAACGCGCTCGGTCACCAGCAGGATGACGAGGACAAAGGCTCCGGTCAGCAGCACCTCGAGCAGGAACGCGCCGCCCATGTCGATGTTGCCGTTGTCGTACGAGTTCGTGCCCAGTCCGCCCGTGTAGTCGGTCACGCCGAAGCTCGACACGAACAGCTTGAGCACTGCCCCGGCGGCGATGGCGCCGATGAACTGCGCGATCCAGTAGCCGACGGCCTCGAGGGCGGGCATGCGGCGCCCGAGCAGCATGCCCAGCGTCACTGCGGGGTTCACGTGTGCGCCGGACACGGGGCCGAAGGCGTAGGCGATGCCGAGCAGGACCAGGCCGAAGGCCAGGGCCACGCCCACCACGCCGTTGCCCGGGCCGTTGGTGTCGGCACCGACCTTTGCGGAGATGCCGAAGATCGCGGCACCCACGGCCAGGAAGACCAAGAGGAAGGTGCCCACCGCCTCGGCGACGAGCTTGCGGGTCAGGTGATTCATGGGGGTGTCTCCTCCGTCGACGGACTGTCGCGCTCAGGCTAGGGACACACGGCCCTCAGGTGTGGGATGCGCGCACGGTTTGCGCGTGGAAACCGATGAGTGCGCTGACGACGGTCGGCTTCGCGCGGCTCGCAGCGCCCGGACCGATGCGCGGATCCTGCACCGGACCTGAGAGGCTAGGGCCTTGCCCAACCCCTCAGGAGATCCCATGTCGCCGGCAGAACCCACCCGCCCCGTCACCGTGGCGGTGCTCGGCGGCGGCACGGTCGGCACCCAGGTGGCCCGCCTCCTCAACGACTCCGACACCGACCTGCATATCCGCATGGGCACCTCGCTCAAGCTCACAAAGGTCGCTGTGCGCGACCTCACGAAGCCGCGTGACATCGACGCCTCGTTCCTGACCGACGATGCCATGGCGGTGGCCACATCCGGGGCCGACATCGTGGTCGAGCTCATCGGCGGGATCGAGCCCGCGAAATCGCTCATCCTGGCCGCGATCGCAGCAGGGTCGAGCATCGTGACGGCGAACAAGGCGCTCCTGGCCTCCGACGGCGCTTCGCTCTATGCGGCAGCCGAGGCCGAGGGCGTCGACATCTTCTTCGAGGCCTCGGTCGCGGGGGCGATCCCGCTCGTGCGCGTGCTGCAGGAGTCCCTCGCCGGCGACCACATCACCAAGGTGATGGGCATCGTGAACGGCACCACCAACTACATCCTCACCCGCATGGACGAGGACGGCGCGTCGTTCGCCGATGCACTGGCCGAGGCCCAGTCGCTCGGATATGCCGAGGCCGACCCCACCGCGGATGTCGAGGGCCATGACGCTGCGTCCAAGGCCGCGATCCTGGCCGAGCTCGCCTTCCACACGCACGTCACGCGCGAGGATGTCTACTGCGAGGGCATCACGACCATCTCGCAGGTCGACATCCGTGCGGCCAAGACCATGGGCTGCGTCATCAAGCTCCTGGCGATCGCCGAGCGCAAGGCCGACGACAGCGGCGTGATCGTGCGCGTCCACCCGACCATGGTCCCCAAGGAGCACCCGCTGGCCAGCGTGCGCGAGGCCTTCAATGCGATCTTCGTCGAGGCCGAGGCCGCCGGCGAGCTGATGTTCTACGGCCGGGGCGCCGGGGGAGCGCCCACGGCCTCGGCCGTGCTCGGCGACGTCGTCGTCGCGGCGCGCAACCGCCTCACTGGCTCCGTCGGCTGGGGCGAGAGCGCCGATGTGCAGTACCCGGTGCTGCCGATCAGCGAGGCGCTCACCTGCTACTACGTGAACATCGACGTCATCGATCGTCCGGGTGCACTCGCGAGCATCGCCCAGGCCTTCTCCGAGAGCGGGGTGAGCATCCAGGTGGTGCGTCAGGACGGCCACGGCGATCGCGCAAGCCTGATCGTGCGCACCCATCGCTCGACTGACGGAGCGCTCCAGGCCACGGTCAACCGGCTGCGCAAGCTGTCGACGGTCAAGGCCGTCGTCGGCGTGATGCGCGTCGAGGGCGAGGCGGGGGCATAGGCATGGCACATCAGTGGCGCGGGCTCATCGAGGAGTACCGCGATCGGCTCCCGGTCTCGGCGAGCACCCCGGTCATCACCCTGCGCGAGGGAGGCACGCCCCTCGTGCCGGCAGGGGCCATCAGCGAGCTCGTCGGCTGCGACGTCTGGCTCAAGTACGACGGCGCCAACCCGACCGGGTCGTTCAAGGACCGCGGCATGACCATGGCCATCTCCAAGGCAGCCGAGGCCGGCGCCAAGGCCGTCATCTGCGCCTCGACCGGCAACACCAGCGCCTCCGCCTCCGCCTACGCGGTCAAGGCCGGCATGGTGAGCGCCGTGCTCGTGCCCGAGGGCAAGATCGCGATGGGCAAGCTCGCCCAGGCGATCGTGCACGGCGCCCAGCTGCTGCAGGTCGAGGGCAACTTCGACGACTGCCTGACCCTGGCCCGCGCACTGTCCGACGAGTACCCGGTGGCGCTGGTCAACAGCGTCAACCCCGTGCGCATCGAGGGCCAGAAGACGGCGGCCTTCGAGATCGTCGACATGCTCGGTCGCGCCCCCGACATCCACTGCCTGCCCGTGGGCAACGCAGGCAACATCACGGCGTACTGGAAGGGCTACTCCGAGTACGCGGCCGACGGTGTCGCACTTGCGCGCCCGCGCATGTGGGGCTTCCAGGCCGCCGGCGCCGCACCGCTCGTGCACGGTGCTCCGGTGCTCAACCCTGAGACCATCGCCACGGCCATCCGCATCGGCAATCCTGCATCGTGGGACTTCGCCATCGCCGCCCGTGACGAGTCCGGGGGCATCATCGCGGCGGTCACCGACGAGGAGATCCTGGCCGCCTACCACCTGCTGGCCAGCCGCGAGGGGCTGTTCTGCGAGCCGGCGAGCGCCGCCAGCGTCGCGGGCCTGCTCAAGCAGCATGCGGCGGGCCAGCTCGATCCAGGCCAGCTCGTGGTGTGCACGCTCACGGGCAATGGCCTCAAGGACACGCACTGGGCCATGGAGGGCGCCAAGGAGCCGGTCATCGTCCCGGTCGACGCCCGATCCGCGGCCCTGGCCCTGGGCCTGGTCGACTGATGCCCGCGCTGCGCACCGACGCCGTGCGCGTGATCGTGCCGGCCACGTGCGCCAACCTCGGTCCTGGCTTCGACACCCTCGGGCTGGCGCTGGAGATCACCGATGCGCTGACCGCCATGGTCACCGACGACCCCGGAGTCCTGGTCGAGGTGGCGGGGGAGGGTGTCGACGACGTGCCGCGCGATGCCACCAACCTGGTGGTGCGGGCCATGGCCCTGGGCTTCACTGCGCTGGGCGTGCGCCCGACGGGGTTCGTGCTGCGCTGCGACAACGTGATCCCGCACGGGCGGGGTCTGGGCTCCTCGGCTGCCGCCATCATCGGAGGCCTGGCGCTGGCGCGCGCGATGGTCGTCGATGGCCAGGAGCTGCTGAGCGACGGCGACCTCCTGCAGGTGGCGCTGCAGCTCGAGTCCCACCCCGACAACCTCGCGCCGGCGCTGTTCGGCAGCTTCACCACCGCGTGGCTGAACGGCGACGCGGCCGAGTGGGTGCGCCACGACGTGCATGCCGACGTGCACCCCATCATCGCGGTGCCCGACTTCCAGGTGCCGACCAAGCACGCCAGAAGTGCCCTTCCTGCAACGGTTTCGCGCGATGAGGCCATCTTCAACATCGGTCGTGCTGCCCTGCTCGTGCACGCCATGACCCAGGAGCCCGCGCTCCTGCTGACCGCGACCGAGGATCGGCTGCACCAGGAGGCGCGACGCGCGATGTACCCCGCGTCGATGGCACTCGTCGACCGCCTCCGCGCCGACGGCATCGCAGCGGCGATCTCCGGTGCGGGGCCCACCGTGCTCGCCTTCGGTGATGCCCCAGTGCTCGCCCAGGTGCGGGAAGCGGCGGGTGCGCAGTGGGACGTCCGCACCAGTGCCATCGCGGCACGTGGCGCCCATGCGACCCCGGTTTCGCGCCCCTGACCACTGGGGGTGATACAGTTCACGCATCTCCAGCGTCGCGGAAGTCAGCTGACGTTCTTCCCTCAGCGAACCGCTTCACCATCTGTGAATCCGTGCAGAGAACTGCTCGGGTCCGATCTGGGGATTCTTACGAGTCAAGGGAATCTCATTCGTGACTGAATCAACGGCAACCACGCGCAAGCCGCGCGGTGACAGCCTCTCGTCCATGCTGCTGCCTGAGCTCAAGGCAATGGCGAGCACCATCGGCATCCCAGGTGCCAACGCGATGCGCAAGGGTGACCTTGTCGCTGCGATCTCCGAGCGACAGAGCTCAGCGCGGGCGCCGCGCGCCGCCGAGCAGACCACCGGGCATGAGCCTTCGGGCGACACGCGCGAGCAGGGTGAGGCGCGCCAAGATCGCGCCCCGCGCGAGGACCGCCAGCAGGGCGAGGCGCGCGAGCCGCGCCAGGACCGCCAGCGTCGTCCCCGCGAGGAGCGCCAGCAGGGCCAGCAGGGCCAGCAGGGCCAGGATCGCGCACCGCGCGAGGACCGTCAGCAGGGCCAGGATCGCCAGCAGGGCCAGGACCGGCAGGACCGCGGCCCCCGCGATGACAACGGCAGCGGTGAGCGCGAGTTCGGCGAGCGCGGCCGGCGCCGCGGGCGCGATCGCTTCCGCGAGCGTCCGCGCGGCAACCAGAACCGCAACAGCGGCGGCTACAGCGACGCCGAGCTCGAGATCAACGAGGACGACATCCTCGTGCCGGTGGCCGGCATCCTCGACGTGCTCGAGAACTACGCCTTCCTGCGCACCGGCGGCTACCTGCCGGGACCGAACGACCTCTACGTCTCGCTGTCGATGGTGCGCAAGCACGGCCTGCGCAAGGGCGACGCCATCACCGGCGCGACCAAGCAGCCGCGCGACGGCGAGCGCCGCGAGAAGTTCAACCCGCTCGTCCGCCTCGACACGGTCAACGGCGGCGACCTGGACTCACT
The DNA here is from genome assembly GCA_028688835.1 of Candidatus Nanopelagicales bacterium. Lineage (GTDB taxonomy): Bacteria > Actinomycetota > Actinomycetes > S36-B12 > S36-B12 > UBA11398. The sequence goes on from JAQTXL010000017.1 coordinate 8,533, forward strand.
GCGCAACCGTCCCGAGTTCTCCAAGCTCACGCCGCTGTACCCGCAGGAGCGACTGCGCCTCGAGACCGACGCGACCAACCTCACGGCGCGCGTGATCGACCTCGTCGCACCCATCGGCAAGGGCCAACGCGGCCTCATCGTGTCGCCGCCCAAGGCCGGCAAGACCATGGTGCTGCAGTCGATCGCCAACTCCATCACCGAGAACAACCCTGAGGTCCACCTCATGGTGGTGCTCGTCGACGAGCGACCTGAAGAGGTCACCGACATGCAGCGATCGATCAAGGGCGAGGTCATCGCCTCGACCTTCGACCGACCTGCCGAGGACCACACGATCATCGCCGAACTGGCCATCGAGCGGGCCAAGCGCCTCGTGGAGCTCGGGCACGACGTCGTCGTGCTGCTCGACTCGATGACGCGCCTGGGCCGTGCCTACAACCTCTCAGCACCGGCATCGGGCCGCATCCTGTCCGGCGGTGTCGACTCGACTGCGCTCTACCCGCCGAAGAAGTTCTTCGGCGCCGCTCGCAATGTCGAGAACGGCGGCTCGCTCACCATCCTGGCCACCGCACTCGTCGAGACCGGCTCGCGCATGGACGAGGTGATCTTCGAGGAGTTCAAGGGCACCGGCAACATGGAGCTGAAGCTCGATCGACGCCTTGCTGACAAGCGGGTCTTCCCGGCCGTCGACGTCGATGCCTCGGGCACTCGCAAGGAGGAGCTGCTCATGGCTCCCGATGAGCTCAAGGTCGTCTGGAAGCTGCGGCGCGTGCTGCACGCCCTCGACCAGCAGCAGTCGATCGAGCTGCTCCTGTCGAAGCTGCGCGAGAACAAGACCAACTACGAGTTCATGATGCAGATCCAGAAGACCACGCCCGGTTCGGGCGGACTTGCCGGCGACGACGACTGAGCACGTGCCTGCACTGGCCCGGCCGATCCGCATTTCCGGATCGGCCGGGCCAGTGGCATAATTCGACCTGACCCGGTTCACGGCCCCACCACCGTGGGTTGCCGACCCGGGCATTGACAAGGAGTGGTTCCGTGAAGGCTGACATCCATCCCGAGTACGTCGAGACGACCGTGACGTGCACCTGCGGCGAGACGTTCGTGACCCGCAGCACTGCCAAGAGCGGCCAGATCCACGCAGATGTGTGCTCGCAGTGCCATCCGTTCTACACGGGCAAGCAGAAGATCCTCGACACCGGCGGCCGCGTCGCCCGCTTCGAGAAGCGCTTCGGCAAGAAGGACGACAACAGCTAGCTCTCGACCCCGGGCGCCGGCCTGGCGTCGGCCGCGTGTCTCCCCCGTCGCGCGGTCGGCCCCAGACCGGCGCCCGTGCTCTTTGCAGGTCCGGCAGTGCCACAGGAAGGCCTCAACGTGTTCGAGTCGTGTGCGGATCTCATCCGCGAGTACGGCGAGCTTGAGCTGCAGCTCGCCGACCCGGCCGTGCATGGCGACCAGGCCCTGGCCCGTAGGCTCGGGCGCCGCTATGCCGAACTGGGACCCGTCGTCGCCGCCTACCGGCTGTGGCTGGGGCTCTCCGACGACGTCGCCGCCGCGCGTGAGCTCGCTACCGAGGACGAGGCGTTCGCCACCGAGCTGCCCGAGCTCATCGCGCGCGAGCAGGATGCAGCCGAGCGTCTCACGACGCTGCTGCTGCCGCGCGACCCCATGGACGACAAGGACGTCATCCTGGAGATCAAGTCCGGCGAGGGCGGCGAGGAGTCCGCACTGTTCGCCGGCGACCTGGCCCGCATGTACCTGCGCTATGCCGAGCGCCGTGGCTGGCAGACCGAGGTCCTCGAGGCCGTCGAGTCCGACCTGGGCGGCTACAAGGATGTCGCGATCGCGATCAAGGCCAAGGGCGTCACTGAGCCTGCCGATGCCCCCTTCGCGCGCCTGAAGTTCGAGGGAGGCGTGCACCGGGTCCAGCGCGTGCCGGCCACCGAGTCCCAGGGCCGCATCCACACGTCCGCGGCCGGGGTCCTGGTGCTGCCCGAGGCCGAGGACGTCGAGATCGAGATCAATGAGGGCGACCTGCGCATCGACGTCTACCGCTCGTCCGGCCCGGGCGGCCAGAGCGTGAACACCACGGACAGCGCGGTGCGCATCACGCACCTGCCGACCGGCGTGGTGGTCTCCTGCCAGAACGAGAAGAGCCAGCTGCAGAACAAGGAGTCGGCGATGCGGATCCTGCGCGCACGCCTGCTGGCGGCTGCCGAGGAGGCCGCGGCCAAGGATGCCTCCGACGCACGGCGCTCGCAGGTGCGCACCGTCGATCGCAGCGAGCGCATCCGCACCTACAACTTCCCGGAGAACCGCCTCAACGACCACCGGGTGGGCTTCAAGTCGCACAATCTCGACCAGATCCTCGACGGCGACATCGACGCCGTCATCCAGGCGTGCATCGATGCCGACAATGCGGCCAAGCTCGCCGGGCAGCCCTCGTGAGCGTTGACGTCAACCGCACCATCGGCGGACGGACGACCGTGCGCGATGTGCTGTTCGACTCCGAGCGCCGGCTCAAGGCCGTCGGTGTGCCCTCGCCCTCGGTCGATGCCGCCCTGCTGGTGGCCTTCGCCCTGGGCGTCCAGCGCAACCGCCTGATCATGCAGGACGAGGTCACCGCCGAGCAGCGCGTCCACGTGGAGCAGCTGCTCACCCAGCGCCTGTCCCGCGTGCCCCTGCAGCACCTGCTCGGCGAGGTCGGGTTCCGTCGCATCGACGTCGCCGTGGGCCCGGGTGTCTTCATCCCAAGGCCCGAGACCGAGCTGGTGGCCGAGGCCGCACTGCGCGAGCTCCACGACAAGCCCATCGGCCAGCGGATCGGCGTCGACCTGTGCGCCGGCAGCGGGGCCATCGCCATCTCGCTCGGCGTCGAGGTGGAGCATGCGCGCATCCACGCGGTCGAGCTGTCCGACGATGCCATCGCCTGGACGCAGCGCAACGTGCGGGCGCACGACGACCTGCTCGCCTCACGCGGCTCGCGCGTCGAGGTGATCCACGACGATGCCGCCCATGTCGCCGATGAGGGCCGGCCGCTGGCCCGACTGTCCGGCCAGGTGAGCGTTGTCGTCAGCAATCCGCCCTACATCCCCGACGCGATGATCCCGCGCGAGGTCGAGGTGCGAGACCACGAGCCGAAGATCGCCCTGTACGGCGGCGAGGACGGGCTCACCGTCGTCCGGCAGGTGCTCCGCACTGCAGCGCTGCTCCTGGTGCCCGGCGGGCTGCTCGTGATCGAGCATGCGGACGTCCAGGGCCAGGACGCGGGCCTGCGCGGGGTACCCGGAGTCACGAGCGCCATGCGAGCCGACCACGAGATCGCCGGCCGCACAGGGATCGCCCTGGGCACGCCCGTCTGGACCGGTGTCGCCGACCGCATCGACCTCAACGGGCTTCCGCGCTTCACGATCGCCCGCCGGGTGCAGTAGCCGTGCGCACCCTGTCCGCAGCAGCTGGAGCCGAGCGCGAGCGCGCCGTCAGCGCCGCCGCCAGTGCGGCACGTCGCGGCGACCTGGTGCTGCTGCCGACGGAGTCGGTGTATGCACTGGCCACGGACCCGTTCTCGACCAGGGGCGTCGCGGCCATCCGGTCGGTCAAGGGCCTGGCCGAGCACGCGCCGCTGCCGCTCATGGTCCCCAGCGCCGCGACCGTGCACGGCATCGCGTCGGGGGTGACGCCGACAGTCCAGGCGCTGATGGAGGCCTTCTGGCCGGGCCCGCTGACCCTGCTGCTGCCGGGCCAGCCCTCGCTCGCCTGGGACCTGCCCTCGCACCTGCCGGTCACCGTGCGCATGCCCATCCACCCGGTGACGCTGGCCGTCCTGGAGCGCACCGGTCCGCTGATCGTGACTGCCGCCAACGCGCCGGGCCAGCCGGGGCCCACCTCGATCGAGGCGGCCACGCAGCAGCTGGGGGAGTGTGCCGCGATCGCCATCGACACCGGGGAGCTCGTGAGCCACGAGGGACCCAGCACTGTGGTGGATGTGACGGGAGTGATCCCACGAGTCGTGCGCCCCGGTGCGTTGTCCGTCACACTCCTGCGCGAGGTCGCGCCGGAAATCGCCGACTAGGCAGCGGCGCCCCGCCTGCCGGTCATGTTCCTCGGCCTCCTGCAGGGGTCCCACGCGTAGAGTGTGGCTTTCACCGTCACGAGGAGTGTCATGAGCACCACGCCGTTCTGGGGTCCCGATTTCGACGCTCTTGCAGCCGAGGACCCTGAGATCGCCAACGTCCTGCTTGCCGAGCTCCGACGCCTGCGCGGCGGCCTGCAGCTGATCGCCAGCGAGAACTTCACCTCGCCCGCCGTCCTCGCGGCCCTGGGCTCGACGCTGAGCAACAAGTACGCCGAGGGCTACCCGGGCAAGCGCTACTACGGCGGCTGCGCCGAGGTCGATGTCGCGGAGACCATCGGCATCGCCCGGGCCAAGGAGCTCTTCGGCGCCGAGCACGCCAACCTGCAGCCGCACAGTGGCGCCAGCGCCAACATCGCCGTCTACGGCGCATTCACCAAGCCCGGAGACACCGTGCTGGCCATGAGCCTGCCGCACGGCGGCCACCTGACCCACGGCTCCAAGGTCAACTTCTCCGGCAAGTGGTTCAACGTCGTCTCGTACGGCGTCCGCCAGGACACCGAGCTCATCGACTACGACGAGGTCCGCGCGCTGGCGATCCAGCACAAGCCCAGGATGATCATCTGCGGCGCGACCGCGTACCCGCGCCTCATCGACTTCGCAGCCTTCCGCTCGATCGCCGACGAGGTCGGCGCGATCCTCATGGTCGACGCCGCGCACTTCATCGGCCTCGTGGCCGGCAAGGCGATCCCGAGCCCGGTGCCCTACGCCGACGTCGTCAGCTTCACCACGCACAAGGTCATGCGCGGCCCGCGCGGCGGCATGATCCTGTGCAGGGCCGAGCACGCGGCCGCCATCGACAAGGCCGTGTTCCCGATGATGCAGGGCGGCCCGCTCATGCACGCCGTGGCCGCCAAGGCCGTGGCGCTCAAGGAGGCGTCGACGCCGGCCTACCAGGCCTACGCGACGCAGGTCATCGCCAATGCCCAGGCCCTCGCCGCAGGACTCGCCGATGAGGGCATGCGCCCGGTCAGCGGCGGCACCGACACGCACCTGGCGCTGATCGACCTGCAGGGCCTGGGCGTCACCGGCGCCGACGCCGAGGTGCGCTGCGATGCGGCGCTCATCACGCTGAACAAGAACGCCATCCCGTACGACCCCCAGCCGCCGGCGGTGGCCTCAGGCATCCGCGTGGGCACCCCCGCGGTGACGACGCAGGGCATGGGCGTGCCGGAGATGTCCGTCATCGCCTCGGTCATCGGGCAGGCAGTGCGCGACACCGACGGCAGCAGCACTGCCGCGATCGCCGAGCAGGTCGGCGATCTCGTCACACGATTCCCGGCCTACGCGCGGCCGTAGTGCGCGAATACCTGCTCTGCCTGCTGGCGGCTGCGGCCGTCACGTACCTGACGACGCCGGTCGTCGAGCGGGTGGCGCGGCGGTTCACGGTCATGGCGGCGGTGCGCGATCGCGATGTCCACGATGAGCCGACCCCGCGCCTGGGCGGACTGGCGATGTTCCTGGGCCTGCTCACCGGCCTGCTGCTCGCGAGCAAGCTGCCCAAGATGGGATCGGTCTTCGGCGAGGCCGACACGCCCAAGGCGCTGCTCTCGGGGGCCGTGGTCATCGTGCTGCTGGGCATCGTCGACGACAAGTGGGGCCTGGATGCACCGGTGAAGCTGGCCGGGCAGGTGCTCGCCGCCGGGCTGATGGCCGCGCAGGGGATCTCGGTGATCTGGCTGCCGTTCGGCGGCACGTTCGTGGTCGATCCGATCACCAGTGTCCTGCTCACCGTGATCATCGTGCTCGTCTGCATCAACGCGGTGAACTTCGTCGACGGCCTCGACGGGCTGGCCGCGGGCATCGTCGCAGTCGCCGCCGGAGCCTTCTTCGCCTACTCGTACCTGCTCTCGGTCGAGCTGGGCATCGCACGCGCGACCCTGGCCACGCTGGTCTCCGCACTCCTGGTGGGCATGTGCGTCGGGTTCCTGCCGCACAACACGTTCCGGGCGCGCATCTTCATGGGCGACACCGGATCGATGCTGCTCGGGCTGCTGCTGGCGGCCGCCACCATCACCCTGACCGGCCAGATCGACCCCAGCGTGGTCGCCGGGCCGGCCCTGCTGCCCACGCTGCTGCCCCTGCTCATCCCGCTGGCGGTCATGGCGATCCCGCTCATCGACCTCGTGCTCGCCGTCGTGCGTCGCACCCGGGCCGGCCGCAACCCCTTCGCCCCCGACAAGCAGCACCTGCACCACCGGCTGCTCGAGATGGGGCACTCGCAGAGTCGCGCCGTCTTCCTGATGTACGCCTGGACCGGTCTCATCGCCGGGGCCGCGGTGGCTGTCGCTTTTGTCCCGGTGCCCTACGCCGTGGGCGGTTTCGCCGTCGGCCTGGGCCTGCTCATCTGGGCCGTGAAGCGCCCAGGCGTGAGCAAGGCCACCACTGCCGGCCTACGGCCGACCGGCACTTTGCGCTAGCGTCCACCACGTGTCCCGCGCGTCCGAGGTCCCTGTGCTGCGCACCGCAGGCCTCGCGACGGCGGCCGTCGGCCTCGTCTGCATCATCGTGGGCACGATCGTCAAGGGCACAGACGGCCTCAAGGGCGCGGTGTTCGCCTCCCTGCTCGTCATCGTGTTCTTCAGCGTGGGGCAGATCGTCGTCGCCGGGGTGCTGCGCCGGGCCCCTGAGATGGCGATGACCGTGGCCCTGATGACCTACCTCATCAAGATCGGCGTGCTGTTCGTCATCATCATCCTGTTCGCCAACACGACCCTGTTCAACACCAAGGTCTTCGCGATCACGGTGGTCAGCTGCACCATCGCCTGGATCGTCGCCGAGGTGTGGGTGTACTCGACCACCAAGGTGCTCTACGTCGAGCCGGAGGCGCGCAAATGACGACTCCCGCGCACTTCGACGGTGCTGACGATGTGGCGAAACTAACGTCCGCACCCAGGAGCGTGAAACGCCATAACGGGTGGTACGGTTCAGCCGCTGGAACACGGCCGCTCACACGCGAGGACTCGCGTGAAATGGCCGACACCGCTTGGGCTATCTCAAGCCGACTCATGGCCGGTCTGCTCCTCTACACCGGTCTGGGCTGGCTGCTGTCCCTGTGGCTGGGTCATTCAGCGTTGCTGATGGGGGCAGGCGCACTCATCGGGATCGCCCTGGCCTTCTGGCTCTCGTTCGCACAGATGGGCAGCGGGGACGAGCACGACCCAGCAGCACCGAAGAGCAAGTCGTCACCGTGACGTACCTGGAGGATCTCGTTGTCAGCTACTGAGTTGATCACCGCGAGTGGCGGCCTCGACTGCCACTTGAATGGCGATAACGGCTGTGGTTTCCCCGCACCCGGCGCCGAGATCTTCCAATTCGACGCCGTCTTCACGTTCAGCATCGGCTCGCTCGATGTGCACATCACCAAGGTCACCCTGGTCCTCGTGCTCGTGTCCGTGGTGCTCATGGCGTTCTTCCTCTATGCCTTCAACCGCCCCAAGCTGGTCCCGCGCGGTGCCCAGAACGTCGGCGAGATGGGCTATGTCTTCATCCGCGACGGCATCGCCCGCGAGACCATGGGCAAGGACGGCGACAAGTTCGTGCCGTTCCTGTTCACCCTGTTCTTCTTCATCTGGCTGCTGAACTTCGCGGGCATCGTGCCGTTCCTGCAGATCCCGGTCACCTCGATCTTCGCGATCCCCGTGGCCTTCGCGCTCATCGTGTACCTGACCTGGGTGCCGCTGGGCATCTACCGCCAGGGCTTCATCGGGTTCTTCAAGAACATGATGTTCCCGCCGGGCGTGCCCAAGGCGATGTACGTGCTGCTGGCCCCGCTGGAGTTCCTCTCGAACATCCTGGTCCGCCCGGCAACGCACGCCATCCGTCTGTTCGCCAACATGTTCGCGGGCCATCTCCTGATCGCCTCGTTCAGCGTGGCGGCCTTCTACCTGCTGAGCGCCAGCGTCATCGGCATCCTCGGCTCGGCGGCGTCCTTCGTGGTCGCCATCGCACTGACCGGCTTCGAGGCGCTGATCCAGGCCTTGCAGGCGTATATCTTCACCCTGCTCGCCGCTGTGTACATCAGCGGTGCGCTCAAGGCAGAACACTAGAGAGCACGAGCACCACCCAACAGCCCCCAGACTGGCGGAACGACCGCCGGCCAGGAAAAGTAAAGGAAACGACATGTCGCTTCTCGCAGAAGTTAGCGGTTCCATTGGCTCCATCGGCTACGGCCTTGCAGCCATCGGCCCCGGCATCGGCATCGGCATCATCTTCGGTCAGGGTGTGCAGGCCATCGCCCGCCAGCCTGAGGCCTACGGCATCATCCGCCAGAACATGATCCTGGGCTTCGCCCTGGCAGAGGCGCTGGCCCTCATCGGCTTCGTGGCGCCGTTCGTCTTCGGCGTGTAGTCATCACGTCCTCGAATCACCTGTCCACCCCTGAAAGGGTCACATCGTGACAAGCATTCTGGCCGCGGCGGTCCTCGCTGCTAGCACGACCGAGGGCGAGGAGATGCCCTCAGTCCTCGCGGTTCCGATCGATGAGCTGATCATCGGCCTGATCGCGTTCTTCGTGGTGTTCGGCGTGCTCGCCAAGCTGGCGCTGCCGGCCATCAAGAAGACCCTGGATGAGCGCACGAACACCATCGAGGGTGGCATCGAGCGCGCCGAGTCGGCCCAGGCCGAGGCGCAGAAGGTGCTCGAGGACTACCGCGAGCAGCTCGCATCGGCGCGCGAGGAGGCGGCCGCGATCCGCACCCAGGCGCAGGCCGATCGCAGCGCGATCATCGAGGAGGCCAGGGCCGAGGCTCGCACCGCGGCCCAGACCGTCACGGCCGCCGCCGAGGCGCAGCTGGCAGCCGATCGGGCACAGGCCACTGCCTCGCTGACCCGTCAGGTCGGAGAGCTCGCTGTCGGCCTCGCAGGCAAGGTCGTGGGCACCTCGCTCACCGACGATGCCCGCGTCCGCCAGACCGTCGAGGACTTCATCGCCGATCTCGAGCAGCAGGTGGCTCGCTGATGCTTGGCGCCAGTCGGGGTTCGCTGAACCACCAGGGAGAGGCCCTCGAGGCCCGTCGCAGCAGCGACGGTTTCGACGGCCTGGCTGCGGAGCTCTTCGCCGTGGCCGACCTGCTGGGACGCGAGCAGCAGCTGCGCAACGCCCTGGCCGACTCCGGTCAGCCTGCGGCTGCGCGTGAGGCCCTCGTCCGCGAGGTCATCGGCGCACGCACCAGCGCGCTGGCCACCGATGTCGTCGCCGACGTCGTGGCCGATCGCTGGTCGCAGGAGGACGACATCGTGCTCGCGATCGAGGAGCTCGGCTGCCAGGCCGCCTTCGCGGTCGCCGACGCGAACGGTCAGCTCGACGCGACCGAGGAGGAGATCTTCCGCTTCGGGCGCGCGATCGACGTCTCGTCGACCCTGCAGATGGCCCTCACCGACCCTGCTTCGTCCGCAGCCACCAAGGCTGCGATCGTGCGCGACCTGCTCGCAGGTCGTGGCACTGCGGCAACCGAGCTGGTGCTGGCCTTCGTCGTCGGTCACCTGCACGGACGCCGCATCGACGCCGTGATCGAGCACCTGTGCGACCTCGCTGCCCGCCAGCGCGAGCGCGTGGTGGCCGAGGTCCGCGTCGCACGACCCCTCGATGACGACCAGGCACGTCGGCTCGCCGATGTCCTGAGCCGGCTCAAGGGGCGCACCGTCCGCCTCAACGTGGCCGTGGACGAGAGTGTCCTCGGCGGCGTGTACGTCAAGGTCGGCGACGAGGTCATCGATGGCACCGTCGCCGCCAAGCTCGAGCAAGCCCGCCGAGTCGTTCTCGGATAACTCAGACCCAGCAGCAGCACTCCAAGGCGCTTCCCACTCACGTGGGTGCGAGAAAGAAAGGTCACCATGACGGAACTGACGATCCGACCCGAAGAGATCCGGGAAGCGATCGAGCGGAACGTCGCGGCGTACTCGCCCGCAACCGCCCGAGAAGAAGTTGGTCGCGTCATCGAAACCGGTGACGGCATCGCACGCGTGGAGGGACTCCACTCCGCGATGACCAACGAACTGCTCGAGTTCGACGGCGGCCTGCTGGGCCTCGCGCTGAACCTCGACGTGCGCGAGATCGGCGTCGTGCTGCTCGGCGACGGCTCCAAGATCGAGGAGGGCCAGGCCGTGCGTCGCACGGGCGAGGTGCTCTCCGTGCCCGTCGGTGACGCCTTCATGGGACGCGTGGTCGACCCGCTCGGCTCGCCGATCGACGGCCTGGGCCCCATCGCCTCGACCGGTCGCCGCGCCCTCGAGGTGCAGGCGCCCACCGTCGTGCAGCGCCAGCCCGTGAAGGAGTCGCTGCTCACCGGCATCAAGGCCATCGACGCCATGACCGCCATCGGCCGCGGCCAGCGCCAGCTCATCATCGGCGACCGCCAGACCGGCAAGACCGCCGTCTGCCTCGACACGATCCTCAACCAGCGTGAGAACTGGGAGTCGGGCGACCCCAAGAAGCAGGTCCGCTGCATCTACGTCGCCATCGGCCAGAAGGGCTCGACCATCGCAGCCGTCAAGGGCGCGCTCGAGGAGTACGGCGCGATGGAGTACACCACCATCGTCGCCTCACCGGCCTCGGATCCCGCAGGCTTCAAGTACCTGGCTCCCTACACCGGCTCGGCCATCGGCCAGCACTGGATGTACGAGGGCAAGAACGTCCTCATCGTGTTCGACGACCTGTCCAAGCAGGCCGAGGCCTACCGCGCCGTGTCGCTGCTGCTGCGCCGTCCGCCGGGCCGCGAGGCCTACCCGGGCGACGTGTTCTACCTGCACAGCCGCCTGCTCGAGCGCTGCGCCAAGCTTTCCGATGAGCTCGGCGGCGGCTCGATGACCGGCCTGCCGATCATCGAGACCAAGGCCAACGACGTATCGGCCTACATCCCGACCAACGTCATCTCGATCACCGACGGCCAGTGCTTCCTGGAGTCCGACCTCTTCAACTCCGGTGTGCGCCCGGCCATCAACGTCGGCATCTCGGTGTCGCGCGTCGGCGGCTCGGCCCAGCCGAAGGCGATGCGCAAGGTCGCCGGCCGCCTGCGCCTGGATCTGGCCCAGTTCCGCGAGCTCGAGGCCTTCTCGGCCTTCGGCTCCGATCTCGACGCGGCATCCAAGGCACAGCTCGAGCGCGGCTCGCGCCTGGTCGAGCTGCTCAAGCAGCCGCAGTACCAGCCCCAGTCGATGGAGCGCGAGGTCGTGTCGATCTGGGCCGGCACCACGGGCCGTCTCGATGAGGTGCCCCTGGAGGACATCCGCCGCTTCGACAGCGAGTTCCTGGAGTTCGTCGGGCGCGCCAAGCCGGGCATCTACGACGGCATCCGCAACACGGCTGACCTGTCGGACGATGCAGTCTCCGAGCTCGAGGTCGCCATCGACGAGTTCAAGCAGCAGTTCACGACCACTGCCGGGCACCTGCTGGTCAACGACGAGCCCGTCTCGGCCGTCGCTGACGAGGAGATCGGCCACACGCAGGTCACGCGGACCGTTCGGGGCTAGTACTCATGGGTGCACAGCAGCGGGTCTACCGGAGGCGGATCAAGTCCGTCCAGGCGACCAAGAAGATCACGAAGGCGATGGAGCTCATCGCTTCGTCGCGCATCGTGAAGGCGCAGCAGCGGCTCGACTCGTCGCTGCCGTACCTGCAGCACCTGTCGGCGGCCATCAACGCTGCCGCCACGGGCGCCTCCGACGTGTCGAAGCACCCGCTCATGGCCAACCCCGACGATCGCCAGAAGGCGGCGGTCCTCGTCGTCACGGCCGACCGCGGTCTGGCCGGCGCCTACTCGTCCAACTCGCTGCGCGAGGCGGAGGCGCTGTACGCGAACCTGCGCCAGAACGGCGTGGGCGTCTCCATCCCCTACGTGGTCGGGCGCAAGGGCGTGGCCTACTACCGCTTCCGCGAGCGTGCGATGGGCGGGGAGTACACGGGCTTCACCGATCAGCCGACCTATGCCGATGCCAAGCGCATCGGCGAGGACCTGCTGCATGCCTTCCTCACCCCCCGTGAGGACGGCGGGGTCGACGAGATCCACATCGTCTACACGCACTTCGTCAACATGGGCACCCAGGAGGTGCGCATCCGTCGGGTGCTGCCCCTCGAGGTCGTCGACGAGGTCATCGAGAAGGACTCGGCGCTGCCGTTCCCGCTCTACGAGTTCGAGCCGGACGCAGAGACCGTGCTCGACGGCCTGCTCCCGCCCTATGTCGAGCACGCGGTCTACACGGCGCTGCTGCACTCGGCAGCATCCGAGCACGCAGCGCGTCGTCGTGCGATGAAGTCGGCGACTGACAATGCCGAGGACCTCATCCGCACCCTCACCCGTCAGGCAAACCAGGCCCGTCAGGCCGAGATCACCCAGGAAATCAGCGAGATCGTCGGCGGCGCAGACGCGCTCGCTGCGAGCTAGGAGAAGGAATCGTCATGACCGAAACGACCCAGACTTCCACCGGCGTGGGCCGCGTTGCTCGCGTCACCGGACCGGTCGTCGACGTGGAGTTCCCCGTCGAGGCCATGCCCGCGCTCTACAACGCCCTCCACGTCACCGTGTCCTTCGACACCGGTGAAGAGGGCGGCGGCGAGCGCATGCTGACCCTTGAGGTGGCCCAGCACATCGGCGACAACATGGTGCGCACCATCTCCATGCAGCCCACCGACGGCGTGGTGCGCGGTGCCCCCGTGACCGACACCGGCAACGCCATCATGGTGCCGGTCGGCGACGTCACGAAGGGCCACGTCTGGAACACCCTCGGCGTGCCCCTCGACGTGCCGGAGTCCTCGCTGGACATCAAGGAGCGGTGGAGCATCCACCGCTCGGCCCCGGCGTTCGACCAGCTCGAGTCCAAGACCGAGGTGTTCTGGACCGGCATCAAGGTCATCGACCTGCTCACCCCCTACGTCAAGGGCGGCAAGATCGGCCTGTTCGGCGGCGCCGGCGTGGGCAAGACCGTCCTCATCCAGGAGATGATCTACCGAGTCGCCGAGAACTTCAGCGGCGTGTCGGTGTTCGCCGGTGTCGGCGAGCGCACCCGTGAGGGCAACGACCTCTTCCTGGAGATGACCGAGTCGGGCGTCATCGAGAAGACCGCGCTCGTCTTCGGCCAGATGGACGAGCCGCCGGGCACGCGCCTTCGCGTCGCACTCACCGCGCTGACCATGGCGGAGTACTTCCGCGATGTGCAGAAGCAGGACGTGCTGCTGTTCATCGACAACATCTTCCGCTACACGCAGGCCGGCTCGGAGGTGTCGACCCTGCTGGGCCGCATGCCTTCAGCAGTGGGCTACCAGCCGACCCTGGCTGACGAGATGGGCCAGCTGCAGGAGCGCATCACCTCGACCCGCGGTCACTCGATCACGTCGCTGCAGGCCATCTACGTGCCTGCTGACGACCTGACCGACCCGGCGCCTGCCACGACGTTCGCGCACCTCGATGCCACGACGACCCTGAGCCGTCCGATCTCCGAGCTGGGCATCTACCCGGCCGTGGATCCGCTCGACTCGACCTCGCGCATCCTCGACCCGCGCTACGTCGGCGATGAGCACTATGCAGTGGCGGCACGCGTCAAGGAGATCCTGCAGAAGTACAAGGACCTCCAGGACATCATCGCCATCCTCGGCATCGACGAGCTGTCCGAGGAGGACCGCATCATCGTCGGCCGCGCCCGTCGCATCCAGCGCTTCCTGTCGCAGAACATGTTCGTGGCCGAGGCCTTCACCGGCCAGCCCGGCTCGTTCGTGCCGGTCGAGGAGACCATCGCCTCCTTCAAGGCGCTCACCGAAGGCGTCTACGACCACCTGCCCGAGCAGGCGTTCTTCATGGCCGGCGGCATCGAGGATGTCGAGAAGGCCGCTGCAGAGCTGGCAAAGAAGTAGCCATGGCCGATCTCAACGTCAGCGTGGTCTCGGTCGAGGGGTCCCTCTGGAACGGCGAGGCCAAGTCCCTCGTGGCCAAGACTCCCGAGGGGGAGATCGGCATCCTGGCCGGTCACGAGCCGGTGCTCGCCCTGCTCGTCGAGGGTCCGCTGCGCATCGAGAAGACCGACGGCTCCAAGGTGCTCGTCGCCATCCACGGCGGCTTCTTCTCCGTGGCCGGCAACTCGGTGCAGGTCATCGCCGAGGTCGCTGAGCTCGCCGAGGACATCAGCGTCGAGCGGGCCAAGGAGGCGCTGGCTCGGGCGCAGTCCGGCACCGCCGAGCCTGATGAGTCGGCGATCCGTCGCGCGGAGACGCGCATCACGGTCGCGGGCATGGTCGGCTCGCTGCGCTGATCGCACGTTCGTCGCAGGGGTCAGGCCGTCAAGGCCTGGCCCCTGCGGTCATTCCGGGGCTGGTCAGCCCCGATGGGCTCCTGGCTCCCACAGCACATCGCCGCCGGCGCCCACATTGGCCAGGCGCGACAGGATGAAGAGCAGGTCGCTCAGCCGGTTGAGGTACGTGGCGGTGACGGGGTTCATGCCGCCGTGGTAGGTGTCCAGGGCGGCCCACGTCGATCGCTCTGCGCGGCGCACCACGGTGCGAGCGACATGCAGCTGCGCGGCCGCGGGCGTGCCGCCGGGCAGGACGAACGAGCGGAGCGGATCCAGGCGCCCGTTGTACTCATCGCAGGCGCGCTCGAGGAAGTCGATGTACGGCTGGGTGACGCGCAGCGGCTCGTGAGCGGGGTTGTCGACCACGGGCGTGCACAGGTCGGCACCGACATCGAAGAGGTCGTTCTGGATGTGCAGCAGCAGTGCGGCGACATCCTCAGGCAGTGCCTGCATCGCCAGCACGACGCCGATGGCGCAGTTGCCCTCGTCGACATCTGCGTAGGCCTTGAGCCTGGGGTCGTTCTTGCCGGTGCGGCTCATGTCGCCCAGCGAGGTCGTGCCGTCGTCGCCAGTGCGGGTGTAGATGCGCGTGAGATTCACCATGGGGTGACTGTACGCCAGTGGGCCGGACCTTCCGGGGGTGGCGACTGCCTGCAGTCGACGCTGAGGCCTGCAGCCCGATGCGGCTGGATCAGGGATTGGTGAGGACTGCGTCGGGGTATCTGGCCACCAGGTCGCAGGACTGCTGTACTGCCGCGCGCAGCGTCGCGATGGTGCCGGCTGACAGGCGCTGCGGAAGGCTCCGGTCGCGGACCCCTGCACCGTTGACGCCGCCCCACAGGTAGTAGCGGGCTCGATAACACGGTGTCGCACGTGCCATCGCTGCTGAGCTGAACAGCAGGTTGGTGTGCCCTGAGGCCCTGAAGGTGTCATCCGCGCTCGGCGAGTAGTAGGTCGCGAACTTGCTCGAGTAGTGCGCCGGCCCGGCCGGGAACGTGAAGCCGACTGGCAGGCCGGGTGCGATCGCGCGGTCGGGCAGGATGAGGAACAGCAGGTCGACCGCCGGCGTCGTTGCATACGGCGGGAAGTAGGGCTCGGTCGCCGGGATCTCCGACGTGCCCCAGGCGATGGACACGGGCGTGGTGGGGGCGTAGGTGAAGGCGTAGTCGCCACGCGTCGCCTCCGTGACCTGCTTCAGGGCACTGGCGATGCTCGTGCGCTCCTTGGCGACCGACAGGCTGGGGGCGCCGAGGATCTGCACCGACCAGGTGAGGGGTCGGGATGCACAGGCGTACTTGACGGCCTGCTCATCTGCCTGCGCCGATGCGGCGCCACTGGTGGCGATCAGGCCTGCAACTGCCAGCGCCACCGCCACGCGCCGGCCCGCCCTCCAGGCCCTCATGACTGTCCCCGCACAGGAGCATCCTGTGGCCCGGGCCCCGGCATGGCAACTCGAGGACTCCGTCATGGCGATCGCGGGGTAGGCGATCAGCCGTGCACTGCACCACGGTCGAGGTGCGCGCGAGCGTGGGCGATCGCCTCGGGCGTGGTGGCGAAGACGTGACGCTCGTTCGCGAGCTCGTCGTAGATGCCCAGCGTGCGCAGGACGCTGTCGTGCTCCTCGCTGATGCCCGACACCAGCACCGTGATGCCGCGATGCTCGAGGGTCCTGATGGTGTCCCCGAGCACAGTCGCTCCGGTCGCATCGAGGGTCCTGACCCGCGACATGCGCAGGATGACGACCTTGACGTTGCTGATCTCGGACACCTCGAGCAGGAACTTGTGCGCAGCACCGAAGAACAGCGGACCGTCGAGTCGGAACGCGACGACGTGCTCGCGCAGGAGCGCCTGCTCCTCTGCCGTGTGGTCCTCGGTGGTCACGTCCGTGCGGTCGGCATTGGCCGACTTCGCCACCTGCTGCAGGGCGTAGACACCCGCGATGACCATGCCGATGATGACCGCGGTCACCAGGTCGAAGATGATCGTGGCGAGCGCAGTCGCGATGAGGATCGCTGCGTCGCCTCGCGTCGAGCGCAGCAGGGCACGAAGGCTCGACACCTCGACCATCTGCACGCAGGTCGCCAGCAGCACACCGGCGAGGGCCGCCATCGGGATCATCGACACCCAACGCGAGGCGACCAGGATCACCACGAGCAGTGCGAGGGACTGCGTGACGGCGGCGAGCCGCGATCGCGCTCCGGTGCGCACGTTGACCGCCGTGCGCGCGATGGCGGCTGTGGCGGGGACGCCGCCGAACAGGGGGACCACCAGGTTGGCCATGCCCTGGCCGAAGAGCTCGCGGTTGGAGTCGTGGTGCTCGCCGACGCTCATGGCATCGGCCACGGTCGCCGACAGCAGGCTCTCGAGGGCGGCCAGGGCCGCGACGGCGACAGCCGGCAGCAGCAGGGCCGAGACGGTGCTCAGGGGGATCGACGGCAGCGATGGCGCGGGCAGGCTGCTCGGCAGTGCGCCGATGACCTTCACCGACAGGTCGAGCACGATCGCCAGGACCGTGGCCACGACCACTGCAGGCAGCGCGGAGGGGAATCCCGGGCGCACGCGAAGCATGACGAGGATGGCTGCGGCGACACCGATCGTGATGAGCACAGGAGCCCAGTCGGGAGCAGCGAGCCAGGCCTGCACGGAGGTGAACGCGACCTGGAAGACCTTCTCGCCCTGGCCACTGGCGCCGAGCGCCGATGGGATCTGCTGCAGCGCGATGATGATCGCGATGCCCAGGGTGAAGCCCTCGACCACAGGTAGCGGGATGTACTGCATCGCCCGGCCGGCGCGCGCGAAGGCCAGCACGAGCAGGAGCACGCCCGCGATCAGGCCCACCACGAGCACCCCGGGGGCACCGAACTGGGTGAAGATCGGGATGAGCACCACGGTCATGGCGCCCGTGGGCCCGCTCACCTGCAGGTTGCTGCCGCCGAGGATGGCAGCGACGATGCCGGCGACGATCGCCGTCATGATGCCGGCAGCGGCGCCCATGCCCGATGAGAGGCCGAAGGCCAAGGCGAGCGGCAGGGCGACGAAGGCGACAGTGACGCCGGCGATGACATCGCGCCGGGGACTGCGCCGCATCGCGGTGTAGTCGCTGCGCTGCGGCAGCAGTTCGCGCACGCGGGCCCACGAGGTGCGCAGTGGACCCGGCGCAGCTGGTGGCGGCTGCTGGGGCGCAGGAGACTGGCGCAGGCTCATGCCCGTGCGGCTCGTCCGGCCCGCAGCTCGCGCTTGAGGGCCTCCTGGTCGTTGAGGACATCGAGGAGGATGGCCCGCGCCGCGAGGAGCAGGTCGCGGATCTCGGGCACGGCGATGCCGTAGAGCACCTGGCCTTCGCGCCGGGACTGGGCGATGAGGCCGTTGCGGCGCAGGACCGCCAGCTGGTGGGACAGGTTGCTCGGCCCGATGTCGATCTGCTCAAGCAGCTCGTGCACGGCGTGGTCACGCTCGCACAGCAGTTCCAGCACCCGGATCCGGGCCGGATGGCCCAGCGTCCGGAAGAACTCGGCCTTGGCCTCGTACAGCGGTCGGGTCATGCGCAGCTCCTCGGTGTCTGAATACTTTAACACTTGAACACATCTTCAAGTAATGACCCGACTGCGACAGCATGCCCGCCGCGGAACTCCTACGATGAGCCGGTGGAGATCCTGAGCGTGGTCGGCGGCTGCCGGCTCGAGGGTCGCGTGCAGGTCACCGGCGCCAAGAACTCCGTGCTCAAGCTCATGGCCGCGGCCCTGCTGGCCGAGGGCACCACCACCCTGCTCAATGTCCCCGACATCCTCGACGTCGAGATCATGGGTGAGCTGCTGCGGCGCCTGGGCTGCACGGTTGAGCACCGCGTCGAGGCGAGCTCGGTGACCATCGAGGTCCCCGCCACCCTCGACCATCGGGCCGACTACGACCTCGTGCGCCGCATGCGGGCGTCGATCTGCGTGCTGGGCCCGCTGCTCGCGCGCTGCCAGGCGGCCGACGTCGCGCTGCCGGGCGGCGACAACATCGGCTCGCGCGGGCTCGACATGCACATCGAGGGCCTGATCCGCCTGGGTGCCACTGCCGTCAACGAGCATGGCTACCTCATCGCCTCGTCGCAGGGGCGCCTCACCGGAGGTGAGATCTCCCTGGACTTCCCGAGTGTCGGCGCCACGGAGACGATCCTCATGGCCGCCGTGACCGCCGACGGACGCACGGTGATCGACAACGTGGCCCGCGAGCCGGAGATCGTCGACATCTGCGAGATGCTCGTCGCCATGGGCGCGCGGGTCGCCGGCATCGGCACGTCCACCCTGGTGATCGACGGCGTCGAGTCACTGCATCCGGTCACGCATGTGACCGTTGCCGATCGCATCGTGGCCGGGACCTGGGCCGTTGCCGCGGCCATTACCCGGGGGGACATCACGATCATGGGCGCCCGGGCCGAGCACCTCCAGATCGCCCTCGAGAAGCTGGTCATCGCCGGTGCCCGCGTCGATGAGCTGCCCGACGGCATCCGTGTGCGCATGGACGCCCGCCCGCAGGCCGTCGACATCGTGACCCTGCCCTACCCGGGATTCCCGACCGACCTGCAGCCGCAGTTCATCGCCCTGAACGCCATCGCCGACGGCGCAGCCCTGGTGACCGAGAACCTCTTCGAGGCCCGATTCCGGTTCGTCCAGGAGCTGGCGCGCCTCGGCGCCGACGTGCGCACCGACGGGCACCATGCGCTGGTGCGCGGCCGGCCGCGTCTCTCAGGCGCACCGGTCGAGGCGACCGACATCAGGGCCGGCGCGGGGCTGGTGCTGGCCGGGCTCGTGGCCGAGGGCACGACGACGATCTACGGGGTCTCGCACATCGACCGCGGGTACTGCGGGCTGATCCCAGACCTCGTGCGCCTGGGCGCGCGCATCACCCGCCAGCACGAGCCTGAGCTCTAGGGCTGCAGCACTGCCCGTGCGCGGTCGACGTCGGCGGGCCAGACGAGCACGCGCGGGCCGTCGAGCGTGGTGGCCAGGTTGGCGCGCAGCCCGGCGTCCTCGAGCCGACGGCGCAGGATCTCGCCCTCGATGTAGGTGCTCGGCGTTGCGACGGGCACGAGCAGGCCGTACTCGCTGCTGCTGCCCGGGGTCGGCGCGGCCGCGACGACGGAGCTGCCGCGCGAGAAGGCCCAGCGCAGCACGAGGATCAGCGCGCCGACGCCGACGAGCGCGAGGATCGGCCCGAAGACGAAGGAGAACGCGTTCCAGGCCGGCATCCCCCCATCGTGCCTCGGCCCCCGATGTGCGGCAAGTCAGGGTCGGCGGGGTGGCGAACTCCGGCCTCCGTGCACCGAGGCCCACTGCTGCTGTCGCCCAGGACCGTCCTAGGGTGGGCCTGCTCCCATCCCACGAGAGGCCTCCGACCACCATGCGCATCGTCGTCGCCACCTGCACGGTCGACTATGTCGGCCGGCTCACGGCGCACCTGCCCTCGGCGCCGCGCGTGATCATGGTCAAGGCCGACGGGTCGGTGCTCGTGCATGCCGATGGCGGGTCCTACAAGCCGCTCAACTGGATGAGCCCGCCGTGCACCCTGCGCGAGTCCGCACCTGAGGGCACCGACGACCATGGGCTCTGGCTGGTCGAGAACAAGGCGGGGGAGCAGCTGCGCATCACCCTGCATGACGTCATGCACGACTCCGCTCACGAGCTGGGCGTCGATCCTGGACTGCAGAAGGACGGGGTCGAGGCGCACCTGCAGGTGCTCCTGGCCACGCATGTCGGTGTGCTCGGCGACGACTGGACCCTCGTCCGGCGCGAGTTCCCGACGGCCATCGGCCCGGTCGATCTCATGTGCCGGGACGCCGCGGGAGCGGCCGTGGCGGTGGAGATCAAGCGGCGCGGTGAGATCGATGGCGTCGAGCAGCTCACCCGCTACCTCGAGCTGCTCAACCGTGACCCGCTCCTCGCGCCGGTGACCGGCGTCTTCGCGGCCCAGGAGATCAAGCCCCAGGCACGCACGCTGGCCGAGGACCGTGGCATCCGCTGCCTCGTGCTCGACTACGACGCCCTCAAGGGCACCGACGACCCGA
>JAQTXL010000117.1 GCA_028688835.1 Candidatus Nanopelagicales bacterium
TCCGAGCAGGCATAGAGGCGATGGAAGTCGTGCGGCCCGCGATAGTGGGCCCGGCCGACTGCGGGCGCCGGACTGCCGTCGTACGTGGTGAACTCGCTGAACTGGAGGAAGGTCACGCCCTGGGCCAGCGAGACCGCGACGTCGGCGCCGGTGGCACGTCGCAGCCGCCGATGCAGGGTGGCAAGCGCACCAACGGCCCCGAGCACTCCAGTCGCGGTATCGACGGTCGGCACGCCGGAGTCATAGGGGTAGCCATCGCCGCCTTGGGCGGACGCCATGCCGCTGCGCGCCTGGAAGACCGGGTCGAACCCGGGGGAGTTCGCCCAGGCCTCGGCACGTCCGTAGGCGGAGACGCCTACGTGGATGAGCTGGCTGTTGGCCTCGGCGAGCGTGGCATCGCCTAGGCCGATGCGCTCCATGCGCGCCGGTCGGAGGTTCTCGACGAGGATGTCCGCGTCGCGCAGCAGCTCGAGCAGGGTCTGCGCCCCCTCGGGGCTGGGCACGTCCAGCGCCAGGCCGCGCTTGTAACGGTTCACCGACAGGAACTGGATGGGGAAGGCCCGGTAGGTGTCGCCGGTCGGCGGCTCCACGCGGATGACATCGGCGCCGAACTCGGACAGCACGGACGAGACGAACGGACCGGCGATGAAGGATGCCGCGTCGATGACCCTGATGCCGGCCAGGGGCATGCGGTAGTCACCGACAGGCTCCGGGCGCGGTGCTCGCTGGCCCGACCACAGCGGCTCCACGATCGCAGGCTGGGCAACGGCGACCGGAAGGGCGCCGGGCGCTGGCACGGCACCATCGATGATGACCGGCGTCGACGGCATGCGCACGGTGCCCAGGTGCGGATGCTCAGCAGTCACGAAGCCGCCGTTCGCGGCGACGATGTCGCTGGCCGCCCACTCCTGCCGACTGGTCACCGGCGCGGCGGCCAGGCCGTGATCGGACAGCAGCTGGATCCAGTGCGTGCTCGGCTTCGTGGCGAAGTGCTCCTCGAGTGCCGCGTTGACCTTCGCCAGCGCCTCGCGGCTGGTCATCAGCTTGTAGAAGTCGCCCTCGACCTCAGGCAGCGCGAGCAGGTCGAGCCGGTCGAGGGCATCGAGCGTGCGCAGTACGAGGTCGGGAGTGAGCGCGGCCAGGTAGAACCACTGCCCGTCGCTGCCCAGATACGAGCGGAAGTTGGGCGATCGCCCGCCGTCGGTGCGTCGGAGGGTCGGCTGATCCAGGGTGTTGAAGGTCATGGCCGTCAGCACTGCCGATGCGGCATGCAGGCCGCTGACGATCGCGCTGTAGCCGTGGCCGGTGCGCTCGAGCCCATGCAGGCCGGCCAGGGCCGCGGCAGCAGCGAGCCCGCCATGGACCTGCGTCGTGTTCGCCACCACCGGGGCAACGGGGCCGGTCGCGGCCCCCGCGTACTGGGCTGCGACCCCGCCCGCCGCCGCGACCAGCAGCGGATCCTCCGCGACCTCGGCCCACTCGCCCGCAGGGCCGTAGGGCGGGACACAGACGTGGACGAAGCCGTTGCCCTTCGGATCGAGCTGCTCGGCGGTGAGCCCGAGCCTTGCCAGCCGTGACGGCGAAGCATCGACGATGAGAATGTCCGCCTCGTGCACGTGGGCCGCTGGGTAGTCGTGCTCGGCGTGCAGCACCCGCTTGCCCCGGTCCCAGCTGACGTTCCCCGGCTCGGCAGCCGCATTGCCCGGTGCATCGTCCAGGACCACCCGGACGACGTCCGCGCCCAGATCGGCGAGCAGCTGGCCGGCGATGCGGGCCGGCCGGGAGTAGCTGGCCTCGAGCACCCGCACGCCAGCCAGGGGCGGCTCGGCGTCGGCTGACGCTGGCGGGGCGCTAGGCACGGTCGCCCTCCACACCCTCAGGCTGGCGACTGGTGTTCATCCAGTGCAACCAACAGCACGGCAGGGCAAAGCGCAAGGCCATCGCCGGGATCGGGTCGTGGCCATGCAGCTCATGGCCGATGGGATGAGCAGGGGCGCCGGCAAGTAGTGCGACTCTGAGACAGGCGCTCCGATCGGATGCCAAACTGCGTGATCACTGCTGGTCCGGGACGCCGAGGCGTCCCGGATTGGCATCCAGCACCATCGCCGAGCAGCATCGCCATCCACCGGGAGCCCTCGGTGGCCGTCAAGGCAGGGAGCGCACCATGCAGACCGGGATCTTGCAGGACATCCGGATCGTCGACCTCTCGGACGGCATCGCCGGCCCGACGGCCACGATGGTGCTCGCCGAGGCAGGCGCCGACGTCGTGCTCGTGGAGCCGCCGGGCGGAGTGACGACCCGCTCCCTGCCGGGCTTCAAGACCTGGAACCGCAGCAAGCAGTCCGTCGTGCTCGACGTGCACGAGGCCGCTGGCCGCGAGCGCCTCGACTCGTTGCTGGCCGGCGCAGACGTGCTGGTCCACTCGCTCTCGCCAGCCAAGGCACGCGAGCTCGGGCTCGACGATGCCTCGCTCGCCGCCACCCATCCGCACCTCATCGCCTGCTCGGTGCTCGCGTGGCCGGCGAACCACCCCGATGCGGAGTTGCCGGTCGACGACCTGCTCGCGCTCGCGCGCATGGGCGTGCTCGACGAGCAGCAGGGCCTGCGCGAGGGCCCCATCTATGTGCGCTTCCCGCTGGGCAGCTGGGGCGCGGTCTGGCTCGCCGCCATGGGGATCGTGGCCCGGCTCATCGTCCGTGGCCGCACCGGCTCCGCCGGCCCGGTGCATACGAGCCTGGTCCAGGGCGCCCTGATCCCGATGATGATGCACTGGTCGCGGGCGGAGACGCCGTCCGACGCCTTGCGGATCGGCATGCCCAAGGGGAACATGCAGGCCTCGCTCTTCGAGTGCTCTGACGGGCGCTGGGTCCACGCGATGCAGCCGGCCCCGTGGGGCACCCCGCTCATGGACGAGGCGCTGGCCGAGCTGGGACCAGAAGCCGTCGAGGAGGGCGCGGCCCTTGCCGCGACCGGCCTCTGGGGCGACATGACCCTGGTACGCAAGGCGTTCCTGCTCCGTCCGGCGCAGGCCTGGCTCGACAACGCCTGGGCCAACGACCGACCGGCGCAAGGCGCGTTCGAGGTGGGCGCGATCCTCGGCGACGAGCAGGCGCGCATCAACCGCTATGTCATCGAACTGGATGACCCGGAGGCCGGGCGCATCACGGTGCCCGGGCTGCCGCTGACCTTGGACCCGCCGACGCAGGTGCGCGGGCCGGCGCCCGCGCTCGGCCAGCACCAGGATGCGGCAGGCGCCGACTGGGCGCCGCGGGAAGCCCCGGTGGCCGCGGCCGCGAGCCAGCGCTACCCGCTGGCCGGCTTGAAGGTGCTGGACTTCGGCAACTACCTGGCCGGCCCGCTCGGCCCGATGCTGCTCGCCGACCTCGGCGCCGATGTCATCAAGGTCGAGGCCACCACCGGCGACCCGATGCGCTGGGGCGATTGGCCCTTCGCCGGCTGCCAGCGCGGCAAGCGCACCATCGCGGTCGACCTCAAGTCGCCCGACTCGCGCCCCGTGCTCGAGGCGCTCATTCGCTGGGCCGACGTCGTCCACCACAACCTGCGCATGCCCGCCGCTCGCCGCCTGGGCCTGGACTCCGCGTCGCTGCGGACGATCAACCCCGATCTCGTCTTCTGCCACACGAGCTCCTATGGCCCGCAGGGGCCGCGCGCCGACTGGCCTGGCTACGACCAGCTGTTCCAGTCGTCCTGCGGCTGGGAGGTTGCCGGCGCCGGCGAGGGCAACCGGCCGATGTGGCACCGCTTCGGCTTTATGGACCACCAGTGCGCGATGTCGTCGGTGGTCTCCACGCTGCTCGCGGTCTACGAGCGCGACCGCACCGGCCGCGCCATCGATGTGGCCGGGTCGCTGCTCGGTCCCGGAGTGCTCACCACGAGCGAGACCTACCTGCAGGCCGACGGCACGCTCGCACCGATGGCCCAGCTCGACCACGACCAGATGGTCACCACGCCCGGTGCCCGCCTGCTCATCTGCTCGGATGCGTGGATCGCGGTGGCCGCGCGTCGAGACGACCAGGTCGCGCGCCTGTGCGAGGTGCTCGGCGTGACCGACCCGGACGCGCTCCCGAAGGCCGCTGCCGACCGCGCATCCGGCGAACTGCTCGACGCGCTCGCGGCGGCAAACGTGCCGGCCGAGCTCGTGCGGCTCGACAACAAGAACGCCTTCTTCGACGACCCAGCCAACCAGGAGATCGGGTTGGTCGTCTCCTACCAGCACGGCGTCTGGGGCCGTCTCGAGCAGCCGGGCGCGATGTGGGACTTCGGCGACCTCGACACCAGGTTCGACTACGCGCCGCCGCTGCTCGGCGAGCACACCGTCGAGGTGCTGCGCGAGATCGGCTTCGACCAGGCTGGCGTCGATGGGCTGCTTGCCGCGCAGGTGGTCAAGACCGCCTAGCGAATTGGCGGAATCACGATCACCAGGAGGCGTTAGGGGGACGGTCCTCGTCGGGTGGTGGCCAGGGGCTGTGTCGAATGGCCGACCTTCCGATTTTCAGCCGCCCGAACCGATTCTTGCCCCTCACGAAATCGTTGGTAATCAACAACTTCTCGACTTCTGACGACTCGCAAGAACCAGCATGAACCGGCTAGAAAGGGCAGGATTCCGGGCAGATTCGCAGCGCAGTCGAGGGTCAATCGGAGAATAGGTCCTGTGCTGCCCGGGACCGTGAGGGGCCGCCGGGCACTGTCTCACACCTTGGGCTGTGGTCTCACGCCACGGCTTCGGCTTGCCGGCAACCTAGTGAATGTGCAGGTGTGCGCTTCGGTCAGCGGCATCGCGGATGCTGCCCCGGTCGCCAAGGTCGCCTGCGGCAGTCGGACAGTCAGTCTTCAGCACTCGGTGGCGCTACTGCGCTGCGAGCACTTCGCGAATACGTGCCCTGGCACGTTCGACCTGGGACACCACGGCCTCGAAGGCTTCGACCGCGCTTGCTCCGTCTGGGATAGCCAGGGGGACTGCCCACCCTTGCGGCGTCGGCACAACCTGTCCTGGGAAGACGTCCTCAAGGGCAGCGACGGCTTGGTCGCAGTGCGGGGTGACCTTGTGGACGGCGAGCCAGCACCAGAGCCTCGGTTCGTCAGAGCGGTCGGTTCTCCCGACACCGATGGACAGGAAGGTCGCATAGGGCTGAACGTTGATCCAGTAGCGGCGCGCAAAGGGTTCGCTGCCGCGTGATCCGACACGCTTGGTCTGAACTAGATGCCGGGTCGCCTGCAAAGCCACGATGTCAAGGTCCGCGTGCCGATCACTAGAGCTGTCAAGGAGATCAGCTGAGGCGAATGGCGGCATGCCCACAAGCGGCTCCAGGACTCGGGGATCAGCATCAACGTCGGCCAGATTGACCAGTTCGAGGCGGTCGCGCAGCCCTTCCCTGAGGACGCTTGCCATCTCCGTGAGCTGCCTGTGGAGCTCTTCGGTGAGTTCGTACCCTGACAGTCCGGGCATCAGTGCCAATGGGACTGACAATCCCCCGCTGTCTCGTACGGCATCGGGTCGGTGCTCCTTGAGAGCCTCCTGAGAGGCCCGTGCCAGGCGCGCGGAGTCCGGGATTCGGACCCACACCCACGGCTCGGGCTCGGTGCGCGCGACCCGTCCGATGCCCACCGTGAAGTAGGCGTCGAAATCGCCGACATGGACGTAGCGCCACCTTCGGAAGAACCCATCGCTTTGCGCCGGGCGGTGTCGTCGAGCAGTCCAAAGGAAGCTCGATCGAGCACGCTCCATAGGTCGTCGAACCTGGACTCGTTCGCCGTGCTCAGTTCGCTCTCATCGAACGGTCGGATGTCGAGGGCTCCGGCTTCATCAACGAGGCCTCTGAGCTGCGCTACGTCCGGCTCCTCCGGCAGCGCTTCTTCGAGCGCTTCTACGACCTGATCCCAGGTCCACAGTGCGACGCGGACCGGATCGTCCGCCGCCGCGTACTCACGCCGGAGTTCCTCGACGACCTTCTCCCCTTCGCGGCGGCGACTGGCCGGGACCAGCACCACCAGGAGTCCGTCATCGCCCAGGCGAGCTCTGTAGGCAGCGACTTGCTCTGCATCGAGGGTGTGGCCGATCTTGGCTTCCACGATCACCCTCGTATGGGCGGGGCTTCCCCATCGATACTCAAGGTCTGTCCGACCCCCCTCTTCTCCGCGAACCTCAGTTAGCCAATAGCCATCAGGCTCGGGATGCAGTCCCTCGCGACGGATCAGGTCATCGAGCGCAGTGTGGCCATCGGGAAGGCTGAGCAAGAACCTTGTCGCCCGCGTCAGGGCCACTTCGGGCTGCACCAAGGTGCTCCAAGACAGCAATGATGCAAGAAGTCGCCCGCGAACGCTCGGAATCTGTTTCGAGGCGTCGGACATGTGCTCCCCCATCTATTGAAGGGCAGGCTAGTGCGCGATATGGCTGGAGTCTCGCTGCGTCCGACC
>JAQTXL010000118.1 GCA_028688835.1 Candidatus Nanopelagicales bacterium
TCGGCGAAGGCGCCGAGGCCGTCGCCGGCGGCACCGTCGAGGTGCACTACCTCGGCGTCGACTTCGAGAACGGGGAGCAGTTCGACGCCTCCTGGGATCGCGGCGAGTCGATCACCTTCCCGCTCAACGGCCTCATCGCCGGCTGGCAGCAGGGCATCCCGGGCATGCGGGTCGGCGGACGCCGTCAACTGGTCATCCCGCCCGCGCTGGCCTACGGCGAGTCCGGCGGCCACCGCCTGGCCGGACGCACCCTCGTCTTCATCATCGACCTCATCAACGTCGGATAGCGCTCTTGGCCAGGGTCGACCGCACCGAGCGCCTGCTCAATGTGGTCTTCTGCCTGCTCGGAGCAGCCCGGCCCGTCTCACGGGCGCAGATCCGCGGGAACGTCGTGGGCTATGACCCGGATGCCTCCGACAGCGCCTTCGAGCGCATGTTCGAGCGCGACAAGGACGAGCTGCGTGGCATGGGCATCCCGATCGAGACCGTCACCGACGTGCATGGGGAGGTCGAGGGCTACCTGATCCGCCGGCCTGCCTCGGTCGAGGAGCTCACCTTCTCCGCCCAGGAGCTGGCGCTGGTCGCGCTCGCAGCGGCGTCGTGGAGCGAGGCCGTCCTCGAGGCACCGGCACGCACGGCGCTGCTGAAGATCGAGGCGGTCAGCGGCGATGCGCCGGTCCTGGAGTCCGTGGGCGCGGTCCGCATGAGTGCTGCCGAGGCAGCGCTGCTGCCGCTGCTGGGGGCCCTGCGCGAGCAGCACATGGTCAGCTTCGACTACCGCGGCGCGCACGACCCGCAGGCCAACCGCCGCCAGGTGGACCCGTGGGGAGTGGTGTCCCACGACGGCCACTGGTACCTCGTTGGCCATGACCGCGATCGTGAGGATCGGCGCACCTTCCGGCTGTCGCGCATCATCGGCAGCGTGACCGTGACCGCCAGGGAGCTGGAGCAGCCCTGCCCTCCCGAGCTCGACCTGCGCGCCATCGTGCGCACGATGGATCCTGAGCACCCGGCGCGGGCTCGCGTGCGCATCGCCGCCGGGCACGGAGCCGGGCTGCGGCAGGCGCATGCGCCCACCGCCGGCCCCTTCGACGATCTTGAGCTCGAGATCAGCGCAGTGTCAGACGAGGTCCTGGTCTCGCAGATCTGCGGTGCGGGTACCGGCGTCCTCGTGCTCGACCCTCCTGCCATCGTCAGCCGCGTTCGCGATGCACTCACGAGCATCGCGACAGCCCATGGGAGTGGGTCATGACCACCTCGGGGCCGCGCCTGGCACGGCTCATGACCATGGTGCCGTGGCTGCTGGCGCACGACGGCGTCACGATCGAGGCGACCGCAGAGCACTTCGGCATCTCCACGGAGCAGTGCGAGAAGGATCTGTGGCTGCTCGTCGTCTGCGGGCTTCCCGGCCATGGTCCCGACCAGCTCGTCGACATCCAGTTCTGGGACGACGGCCGCATCCACGTGCTCGATCCGCAGACCCTCGATCGGCCGCTGCACCTGTCCGGCGACGAGATCATGGCGCTGCTCATCGCCCTGCGCCTGCTGGTGCAGGTGCCGGGGCAGCACGATCGCACTGCCCTGCACCAGCTCATCGAGCGGCTCGAGCGATCCCTGGGCAGCACCGACGCCGCTGAGGGTCTCGTGATCGACAGCGGGGTCGCGTCCGCCGTCACCGAGGTCATCGACCTCGCACTGGCCCAGCGACGCGCAGTGGTGCTCGTCTATGCCGCAGCGAGCGACGACGCCGTCACCGAGCGCACCGTGCATCCGATGACCGTGTTCACTGCCGACGGGCGCCTGTACCTGGAGGCCTACTGCGAGCGGGCCGAGGCGATCCGCACCTTCCGCCTGGATCGGATCCTGTCGGCGGTCCTCGGGAGCCCTCTGGGCGAGGGATCCGCCGGGCACGGGGAGCCGACCCCTCGGGCGGTGGCCCACGTCGCCCTGGCGCCTGAGGCACGCTGGGCCCTGGACATCCATCCGTTCGACGCGGTGGTGATCGGCGACTCCGTGATCACAGCCACGCTGGAGTACCAGAGCGAGGAGTGGCTCACCCGCACGGTGCTCGCCATGGCCGGTGCGCTGGAGGTCACGGGCCCGCCGGAGGTCCGCACACGGGTGGCGGATGCGGCGACTGCGGTCCTCGCGGCGTACTCTTAGGGCACTCCAACCGAAGGACAGGCAGATGTTCAAAAGTTTCGGCGCCACCGAGGTACTGATCATCGTCCTCATCATCGCCCTGCTCTTCGGGGCCAAGCGCCTGCCGGACGCCGCCCGAGGGCTCGGGCGCTCGCTGCGCATCTTCAAGGCCGAGACCAAGGGCCTCACCGAGAGTGAGCCGACACCTGAGGAAGCCGCAGCCAAGAAGTCGACTGACGAGTAGTCGCCTGGATGTCTGCAACTGACCGATCAGCGGCGATGCCGCTGACGGAGCACCTGCGCGAGTTGCGCTCGCGACTGGTGAAGTCCGGCATCGCGATCGCCGTCGGCATGGTGATCGGGTGGGTGCTCTACACCCCGATCTTCACCTGGATCAGCGCACCCTTCAACGAGGTCGTCGCCCAAGCGCGCGCCGACGGACGCGAGATCACCCTCGCCCTCACCGGCGTTGCCGACCCGTTCGTGCTGCAGATGCAGGTGGCGGCGGTGGCAGGCCTGCTCATCAGCTCGCCGGTGTGGCTCTACCAGCTCTGGCGCTTCATCACTCCCGGCCTGCACCGCAACGAGCGTCGGTGGGCCCTGGGCTTCGTGCTGGTGGCCACGCCGCTCCTTGCTGCCGGCGTGCTCCTGGCCTACGCGGTGCTCCCCATCGGCCTGGGGCTCCTGTTCGGGTTCACCCCTGATGGGGTCGCCAACATCGTCGGCGTCGACCGCTACCTGTCGTTCTTCCTGCGCATGATCATGGTCTTCGCCATCGGGTTCCTGGCACCCCTGGTGCTCGTGGCGCTGAACATGGTCGGCATCCTGACCGGCAAGCGCCTGCTGTCATGGTGGCGCTGGATCATCTTCCTGATCTTCATCTTCGCGGCAGTCGCCACACCCACCGGCGACCCGATCAACATGGCGCTGCTGGCGACGCCGATCCTGCTGCTCGTCTCGCTTGCCATCGTCTTCTCGCTGCTCAACGACCGTCGCCGCGCCCGCCGCAGGGGAGCGGACATCGACTACTCGACGCTCGACGACGACGAGCTCTCACCACTCGACCTGTCCGACGATGACTAGCCCGGCCGAGCGCTACGCGGCCGCTCGCACACGTGCGCAGTCCCCGCAGGTGCAGGCCTTCGCATCCGACTACGCCTTCGGGCTCGACGAGTTCCAGCGCCTGGCGTGTGCGAGCCTCGAGCGGGGCAGCAGCGTGCTGGTCGCCGCACCGACAGGAGCGGGCAAGACCGTGGTGGGGGAGTTCGCGGTCTACCTGGCCCTGCAGGCCGGGCGCAAGTGCTTCTACACGACACCGATCAAGGCGCTGTCGAACCAGAAGTACCACGACCTCGTCGAGCGATTCGGCGCAGACCGCATCGGACTCCTCACGGGCGACTCGTCGGTCAACAGCGAGGCCTCGGTCGTGGTGATGACCACCGAGGTGCTGCGCAACATGCTCTATGCCCAGTCGAGCACGCTCAACAACCTCGCGTACGTGGTCATGGACGAGGTGCACTACCTCGCTGACCGCTTCCGCGGCGCGGTCTGGGAGGAGGTGATGATCCACCTCCCGGAGGCGGTGAGCATCGCTGCGCTCTCGGCGACCGTGAGCAATGCTGAGGAGTTCGGCGCCTGGCTGGCCACGGTGCGCGGCGAGACCGACATCATCGTCGAGGAGCACCGACCAGTGCCACTGTGGCAGCACGTGATCGCCGGCCATCGCATGTACGACCTGTTCGTCGACGACGAGCAGCAGACCGTCAACCCTGAGCTCGAGCGGCTGGCGCGGGACTCCACCCGACGTGCGCCGCGTGATGGACGCGGGAACCGCCGTCGGCACTCGCTGACCCCCTACCGCAGCGACGTCGTGCACAAGCTCGATGACGAGCACCTGCTGCCGGCCATCTACTTCCTGTTCAGCCGCAACGGGTGCGACGATGCCGTGCAGCAGTGCCTGCATGCCGGGCTCCGCCTCAACTCCAAGGCGGAGCGTGCCGAGGTGCGGGCCTACGCCCTTGGTGCGACCCGGCACCTGCCCGACGAGGACCTGCTGGCCCTGGGTTTCGATGAGTGGATCGATGCCCTCGAGCGCGGGATCGCGGCACACCACGCGGGTCTGCTGCCGGCGTTCAAGGAGGTCGTCGAGCACCTGTTCCAGGATGGCCTCATCAAGGTGGTGTTCGCGACCGAGACCCTGGCCCTGGGCATCAACATGCCCGCCCGCTCAGTCGTGCTCGAGAAGCTCACCAAGTGGAACGGCGAGACGCACGTCGAGCTCACCCCGGGCGAGTACACGCAGCTCACGGGCCGGGCCGGTCGACGCGGCATCGACGTCGAGGGGCACGGCGTCGTGCTCTGGCAGGAGGGGCTGGACCCGCGCGCAGTCGCCGGCCTGGCCTCGACGCGCACCTACCCGCTCCGCTCGTCCTTCCAGCCGTCGTACAACATGGCCGTCAACCTGGTCGCGCGGCTCGGGCGGCACACGGCCCGCGAGGTGCTCGAGACGTCCTTCGCGCAGTTCCAGGCCGACCGTTCCGTCGTGGGGCTGGCCACGCAGGTGCGTCGGCTCGAGGAGGGGCTGGCCGGGTACCGCGACGCCATGGCCTGCCATCTGGGCGACTTCGTCGAGTACTCAGCGCTGCGTGAGCAGATCTCGCGACGCGAGAAGGACGTCACGCGGTCTGCGGCTGCCCGTCGCCGGGAGGACGCCTCGCACACACTGCGGGCGCTCAAGCCCGGGGACGTGATCATCATCCCCGCAGGCAAGCGCGCAGGCCCGGCCGTCGTGCTCGACACCGGCTTCGGTGGCGACAGCACCGACCCGCGACCCCTGGTGCTCACGTCCGACCGGCAGGTCCGGCGCATCTCCACGCTCGAGGTCAACTCCTCGCTCGAGGTGCTGGGACGCATCCGGATCCCCAGGACGTTCTCCGCGCGCAACCCGCAGTCGCGCCGTGACCTCGCCTCAGCGCTGCGCGAGGTGGCCGGCGATCGTGCGCCCGGCCGGTCGCCGAGGACCCCGCACACCGAGGACGAGCTGCTGGTGTCCCTGCGCGCCCAGATGCGCCAGCACCCGTGCCACGGCTGCGATGAGCGCGAGCAGCACGCCCGGTGGGCCGAGCGCTACCACCGCGCCCAGCGCGAGATCCGCGATCTTGAGCAGCGCGTCGAGGGACGCACGAACTCCATCGCCCGGCACTTCGATCGCATCTGCGCGGTGCTGGCCGAGATGGGCTACCTCACGAGCGCCGGTGACGACGCCCAGGTGACGTCGGAGGGCGATCTCCTCATGGGCCTGTACACCGAGGCAGACCTGCTCACGGCGCTGTGCCTGCGCGAGGGCACGTGGGACGACCTGACTGCGGCCGAGCTGGCGGCTGTCTGCTCTGCGCTGGTCTTCGAGTCTCGATCGAGCGACGACGAGACGCCGAAGGTGCCGCTGGGCCCGATCCGCGAGGCGTTCGACTCCATGCATGCCATGTGGCTCGAGATCCGTGACATCGAGTCACGCCATCGCCTCGATGCGACGCGCGCCATGGACACCGGCTTCGTCTGGGCTATGTACCGGTGGTGCCAGGGCAGCACCCTGTCGGCGATCCTGTCGCGGGAGGACCTCACGGCAGGCGACTTCGTGCGCTGGTCGCGACAGGTCATCGACCTGCTGGGCCAGGTCGCCCAGGCGCTGCCTGCAGGCAGCGAGCAGCGCGCCACCGCGCATGCAGCGGCCGACCTCGTCAATCGCGGCGTGGTGGCCTCGGTCGCTCAGGCGTAGGACGGAAGCCAGTCGGGCCAGAACCGCTCGACGCCCCACGAGTGCAGCAGCGCGCCGAGTGCCGCCGGGTCGGCAGCCGTCGCAGGGATCGCGGCTGGAAGTGTCCCGCTCACGTTCAGATCGGTACGGGCCGTGGCCACCACGCGGGCCGTGCGCAGCGCGTCGGCATGCTCGGTCAGCAGCCCGGCGATGCGCGGGGTGAGCGGCGCTGCTTGGCCGCCGGCCGCTGCCTGCGCCAGCAGTGCCTCGAGGCCGCCGTAGGCGGCAAGGAGCGCTGCCGCGGTCTTGGCACCGATGCCGGGGACGCCCGGGATGCCGTCGGAGGGATCGCCGCGCATGATCGCCAGGTCGACATAGGCGGCGGTCGCCACGC
>JAQTXL010000018.1 GCA_028688835.1 Candidatus Nanopelagicales bacterium
CCGGCCCGTCACGAGGTCTACTACCGACTCAACGCGCGCAACCGCGTGTGGCTGGCCCGCCGCAACCTGCCAGTGGTCATCGAGCCGATCTACGTCGGCGCGTGGATCGGGATGACCCTGCTGCGCGTGCATGACCGCCAGGCCCTGCGCTCATGGTTCGCCGGCCTGGGCGAGGGCATCCGTCAGCGTCCGGCTGGCCGTCGTGCCATGCACTGGAGCACGGTGTGGGCGATGACGAAGGCCGGACGCCCGCCGGTCATCTGATCGCGCGAGCCCCGTGCGTCAGGAGGCGCAGAAGGACTCGTCGCCGGTGTTGAGGTTGGTGAACACATCGCCCGCCGCCGCACTGACCACCACCGGCTTGACCGCGGTGAAGTCAGGGCCGAGGGTCAGGGTCATGCGCTGGCCGTTGCCGGTGGGCGCTCCCTTGGCCGTGGTGGCCCAGATGAGCGTCTTGGCGCTGGTGTCCCAGTGCGTGTCGTAGGTGACTGTGGTCGCGGCGGCCGGGGTCTTGGCCGTGCTGATGTCCATGACGCGGTAGCCCTGGGCCTTGAGCTGCTTGGCCACCCGGCGGGCCAGGCCGTTGGTGGTGGTGCCGTTGACGACATCGACGTAGATGCCCGACGGCGCAGCCGAGAGCGTGGGCTGGCCGGTGGTGCTCTTGGGCGGGTACGGCGTGTCGTTGGCGATGGCCTTCCAGATGCCCTTGGCCTTCTTCTTGTTGATGACCACGTTGGCGCGGTCGCCCGCGGGCTTCCAGGGCATCGTCAGGAAGGTGATGTCCTTGGGGCTCAGGCCCTTCATCGACAGCGCGAGCTCCTTGAGGTTCTGGATGTCGGCCATCTGCGGATTGGCGGTGAGCGACTTGGTGGCCGCGTCGAGGACGCCGATGAGCGAGGCGGGGTTGAGCAGGGTCTCGCTCGAGAGGATCTTGCGCGACATCGACGAGATGAAGGCCTGCTGGCGACGGATGCGCGAGGTGTCCGAGCCGTCGCCGATGTTGTGGCGGGCGCGCACGAACGCCAGCGCCTCGGCGCCGGTGACCAGGTGCTTGCCGGCAGGGAGGTCGAGCCCGCTCTTGGGGTCCTTGATGGGCTTGGCCAGGCAGATCTCGACGCCGCCCAGGGCCGTGACGATGCGCTTGAAGCCGCCGAAGTCGATCTTGATGAAGTTCGTGATGTCCAGCCCGGTCATGTCATTGACGACCTTGAGCGTGCACCCCGGGCCGCCGAACGTGAACGCCTCGTTGAACTTCACGCTGGAGCGCGTGGTGGTCTTGCCGTCCTTGGTGCACGAGAACGAGGTCAGGGTGTCGCGCGGGATGCTCACGCCGATCGCGCTCTTCCGGTCGGCGCTGACGTGCAGCAGGATCGCGGTGTCCGAGCGCTCGCCGCCGAACTCGCCCGGCGACCCGAAGCCGCCGTTGCCCTTGCCGGTGCGGGTGTCGCTGCCCAGGATCAGCAGGTTGAACGGCTTGACGTTGCCGTCGGCGTCGTAGACGAGCGGGTCGCTCGTGTCGGCCGGGTCGGCCCCCAGCTGGTCGCTCACGTCGAGGGTCGTGATGTTGCCCTGCAGCTGGCCGATGAGGTGGTTGACGCCGGCGCCGATGACGGCGGTCACGAGGACCAGGCTGGCGACGACCGCGGCGATGATGCGCGGCCAGCGGCGGCGGGAGGAGGCGGGCATGGATTCCTTCGAGCGTGGCGGGGGTGGAGGTCATCGTAAGTCGCCCGGTGGCAACTCCCGCACCTTCGACGGCGTGTTGCCCGGCCAGGTTCCTTGGCCACGGCCCGATGTGTCGGCTGTGACCAGAGTGGCGTGTGATGATTGTGGGATGCGGTCCGGCCGTGGCACCGTAGGGGATTGTCCCCAATGATCCGGAAAGGACGGGCGTGGCGCTTCCTTCCCCTGCTCGTCGCTCGCTGATCGCCCTGACCTGCCTGGGCATCGGCGCGGCCGGGCTCGTGCTGCCCGTCGCGCCCTGGCCCACGAGCACCCGCAGCGCCGTCACCCCCGTGGAGCAGTCGATCGCGATCGCCGGCGTCGACCAGTCCGCCGTGCGGGACTCAGCCGTGGCGATGGCCTCCTGGCAGGGCGAAGCCGATGTCGAGCACCTGGCCCTGGCCCATCCGGGCCACGTCGAGCACGCTGACGAGTCGGTCGCCACTGCCCTTGCCCCGGCCGTGGCCACGCGCGCGATCGAGACCGAGGCCTTCGGGCTGGTCGGCGTGTCCAGCACCACCCCGCTCGATGAGCGCACCCGCGTGCTCGTGCGCGTGCGCGAGGACGGAGGCTGGACCGCCTGGGAGCAGCTGCCGGTCGCCGACGACCACCGACCGGATCCGGGCACGCCGGAGGCGCAGGGCGCCCTCTACGGCACCGACCCGCTGCTGACCGGCGGCTCCGATGGCGTGCAGGTGCGCATCGACACCCCCGATGGCATCGCTCCGGCCGGCACCCGGCTCGTGCTGCTCGACAACCCCGTGGTCGCCCAGGACGCCGACCTGCCAGCGTCGACGGCCAGCGATGCGCCGATCGCCACCGCTGAGGCGGGCACGGCCACGGCTCCGCAGCCGGCGATCGTCACCAGGGCGCAATGGGGGGCCGACGAGTCACTGCGGCGCGGGTCGGCAGCCTTCTCGCCGACCATCAAGGCGGCCTTCCTGCACCACACCGTCACCACCAACGCCTACACGCCCGAGCAGGCGCCCCAGCAGGTGCGCAACCTCTACGCCTACTTCACCAAGGGCCTGCGCTACTCCGACATGGCCTACAACTTCATCGTCGACCGCTTCGGCCGGCTCTACGAGGGACGCGCGGGCGGCATGGACCAGGCGGTGGTCGGCGGGCACACCGCGGGCTTCAACCAGGAGACCTTCGCGGTGTCGGCCCTGGGCAACTTCCAGACTGCGTCGCCCGGCCAGGACGCCCTCAATGTCATCGACGACGCGATCGCGCAGCTCATGGCCTGGAAGCTCGGCATCAGCCACCGCGACCCCAACGGCACGACGCAGCTCGTGTCCGACTCATCGGCCGGCACGTCGAAGTACCGCGCCGGCCAGGTCGCCACGGCCCTGGTCATCGGCGGGCATCGCGACATCGGCAGCACCGCCTGCCCGGGCAAGTTCCTGGAGCCGCAGCTGCCGGCGATCCGCGCAGCAACGACAGCCAAGATGGGCGTCAACGTCTTCAATCCCGCGATCGGCGCTCCGGTGCCGTGGGGCTCGGGCCAGTCGCTCGTGCTCTCGACCTCGTCGAATGCGCCCGTCGCCTGGAACGTGAGCATCGCCTCGCGCTGCGGAACCGTGGTGCGCACGCTCAGCGGCCAGCAGGACGCCGCGGGCCCGCTCGCCATCAGCTGGGACCTGCGCGACAACGCGGGCCAGCCGGTGCCCCCGGGCAGCTACGCCTTCACCCTCAACGGCAGCAGCGGCGCCGATGCCATCTACCCGTGGGTGGGCTCCGGCGTCGTCAGCACGTCGCCGGGCTCGCCGGTCGACCCGTGCGGCCCGCCCGATGCCTTCGCGCTCGCCGGCAGCGGCTACGGCCACGGCATCGGCATGTCGCAGTGGGGCGCGTACGGCATGGCCAAGGAGGGCAGTGACGCCACGGCGATCGTGTCGCACTACTTCCCCGGCACGAGCGTGGGCCAGGTGCAGGACGACATGGACATCCGCGTCAACCTGCTCTACCGCGCAGCCAGTGCCAAGGTCCGTGCAGAGTCCCTCGACGCCGGTGGCGGCCAGATCGAGGTGACGGTCGGCGGCACCGTGGTCACCGCGGGCCCGGCCGATGAGTTCTCGTTCGTGCCCAGCGGCTCGGGCGTCACCGTGCAGCGTCGATCGAGCGGCCAGGTGAGCGACGTCGGCACCGCGCCGTCGGTCACGGTCAAGTGGGCGGGCAATCGCGATCAGGGCACGGCGGTGGGCCCGGCGACCGCCCTCAACGTCATCGGCCCGAACGGGTCGTTCAGGTCGGCGGGCCACCGCTACCGCTACGGCCGGGTCGACATCGTCGCCGCGTCCAGCCCGTCGGGCACCCGCCTGAACGTCGTCAACCAGGTTCGGCTGCACGATGAGTACCTCTACGGCATCGCCGAGGTGTCGAGCTCGTGGCCCGAGGCCGCGATGCAGGCGCAGGTCATCGCCGCGCGGTCCTATGCGCTGGCCAAGCTCGCCGGCGGCGAGAAGGCTGCCTGCAACTGCCACATCGACGACGGCGACGGCCCATTCAACGACCAGGTGTTCGTGGGCTGGGCCAAGGCCAGTGCTGCCAAGGGCGATCGCTGGCTCGCTGCGGTGAACGCGACCCTCGGCTCGCCGACCACCGGCATCGCCGCGCTCTACAACGGGGCGCCGATCAGTGCCTTCTACTCGTCATCCTCGGGCGGCATCACCAACACGACCAAGGATGTGTGGGGCGGGGCGCTGCCGTACTCGGTCAACGTCGACGATCACTGGTCGCTGTCGCCAGACAACCCGAATGCACGATGGTCGGTCAACGTCACGCAGGCCTCCATGGCTGCGGCCTTCGGCGTCCCCGCGGTCTGGAAGGTCGACGTCGCCGAGCGGCTGCCGTCCGGTGCAGTGCGCACGCTGGTCGGCACCCTTCAGGACGGCACCCAGCGCACGATCTCCGGCGAGGTCATGCGCGCCCGACTGGGCCTGAAGTCGTCCTATGTCACCGGCATCAACGGGCAGGCGCTGCCGGGCGTGCCCACGGCGGCTCCGGCTGCGACACCGGCGCCCGCGCAGGCAGCCCCCGCAGTGCAGCCGGCGGCCTCCACGATCACCATGAAGATCGGGCCCACGCTCAAGCCCAAGGCCGGCAGCTCCCTGAAGTTCCGGGGTCGCGTCGTGCCGGCGCAGGCAGGCATCACCGTGCAGCGGCAGATGAAGGTCGGCGACGCCTGGCAGGTCAAGGCCACCACCACGACCAGCAGCAGCGGTCGCTTCAGGTTCACGATCAAGAAGGCCGTGCCCGCAGGGGCGAACTACGAGTACCGCGTGGTCGTGGTGCAGAACGGCGCCGAGATCGCCGCGAGCCCGTCGGGCGTCGTCAGCATCCGCAAGTAGTCACGACCAGGCGCGCGCTGGTCCCTCCTGCTCGAGCACTGCTGATGCCTCGGCGCCGTCGGTCATGATCACCGCGCCGGTGCCCAGCAGCGGCACGAGCGGTGCGACGAGCCAGGCCGAGGGCAGCGCGTCGGGCTGGCGGTCGATGAGCACGCGCACAGCGGCATCAGGCATCGACTGTGCGAGCCAGGCCATGGCGTCGCGACGCGACCACTCGCTGCCATCGGCACGTCGCAGGGCAGGCCCGTCGCCACGGGCCGGCTCGACGAGCAGTGCATCGGGCTGCATCCGCGCCAGTCCCGTCGCATCGATCACCGTGCTGGGCAGGTCGCGGTCGACGAGCCCGAGCGGATGCAGGGACACGACCCAGGGGTCGCAGGCCAGGCCCTCGGCCCCGAGGCGATCGGTCACCACGAGGTCAGCGTCGGCCGGCGGCGACGTGGCGTCGATGACGGCGCCGACGGTCCATGCCGCGAGGGTCCACACGACGCGCTGCCAGTGCCAGGGCAGCAGCAGGGCCAGCGTCGACCCCGGCCCGAGATCGCCCTCGTCGACCAGTGCGCCAGCGCTCTTGGCCACAGCATTGAGCAGCGAAGTCCCCGACAGCTCGGTGCGCGCACCGTCGGCGGCGATGGACGTGATGCACGGCTGGCTGGGCTGCAGGCGGGCCCGCTGCACGATGAGCGGCCAGACGGCGCCGTCGGATTCAGGAGGCATCCAGCGACCCTAGTCACCGGGACGCCGGCGCCGAGCGGTGTGGCACCCTTGCCGGATGACTGAAGCCATCCTCCTGGTCGGTGGCCAGGGGACCCGCCTGCGCCCGCTCACGATCAACACCCCCAAGCCGATGCTGCCGGTGGCCGGGGTGCCGTTCACGGTGCACCAGATCACGCGTGCCCGCGACGCGGGCGTCACGCGCATCGTGCTGGGCACGAGCTACAAGGCCGAGGTCTTCCGCGAGTTCATCGATGCCAGCGACCTGGGCATCGAGGTCGTCATCGCCACCGAGTCCGAGCCCCTGGGCACGGGCGGTGCGATCAGGTTCGCCGCCGAGCACCTCACCGGTGGTGCCGATGACTCGGTGCTCGTGTTCAACGGCGATGTGCTGTCCGGGCTCGACATCCGCGGACTCGTCGATCACCACGAGCGCACGCGCAGCGACGTTACCATCTACCTGACCCCGGTGGAGGATCCGCGCGCCTTCGGCCTGGTGCCGACCGACCAGCACGGGCGCGTCACCGCCTTCCTCGAGAAGCCGACGACGCCGGAGGAGATCGTCACCAACAACATCAACGCCGGCTGCTACGTCTTCCGGCGCTCGGTCATCGACCGGATCCCGGCCGGTCGCGTGGTGTCCGTCGAGCGCGAGACCTTCCCCGGGCTGCTGGCCGAGGGAGCCCTCGTGTCGGGCGTGGTCGACGCGGGCTACTGGCTCGACCTCGGCAATCCGCTGTCGTTCGTGCAGGGCTCGCGCGATCTCGTGCTCGGGCATGCGCCCTCGCCCGCGGTGCCGCAGCACGGCGACTTCCTGGCGCTCGCCGGTGCGCAGATCGCCGAGACGGCGAACGTCCACGGCGGGTCCGTGATCGGGCGCGATGCGCGGGTGGCCGAGGGGGCGGTGGTCAACGGATCCGTGGTGTTCGACGGCGCGAGCGTCGGCGCTGGTGCTCGCGTGCGCAACAGCATCGTGGGCCTGGGTGCGGTCGTGGGCGAGGACGTCGAGCTCGATGGCGCGGTCATCGGCGACGGCGCCGTGATCGGTGCGCGCAATGAGCTGCGCGAGGGCGTGCGCGTGTGGCCGGGTGTGCACATGGCCGAGTGCTCCGTGCGCTTCTCCAGCGACGGCTAGGGCCGGCCGACCTCGACGATGAAGTCGCCGGCGGCGCGCGCCTCGCGCTGCGGCGCAGGGTTCTGGGCATGACCCACCGCGATGGCGCCGAGCGGCTCCAGGCCTGCGGCAAGCCCGAGCACGTCGCGCACGACATCGGCGCAGAAGATGGTCGACGAGATCCACGCGGACCCGACGTCGTGTGCGGCCAGTGACACCAGCAGGTTCTGCACCGCGGCACCGCCGGCGATCATGAACATGGTGCGCTCGTCGGCGCTGCGGCGCTCATCGGGATAGTCGTGCGCACCGGCGCCGAGGTCGATGAACGGCAGCACGATCACGGGGGCCGTGCGCAGGATGTCGCCGCGCGCGATGCGCCGGGTGATCGCCTCGTCGTCGAACCCGGACTCCTCGCGCAGGTCGCGCTCCCAGCGGTCGCGCATCGCATCGAGCAGTTCGGTGCGCACCAGCTCGTCGCGCAGCACGACGAAGCGCCACGGCGTGGTGTGGTGCGGTGCGGGGGCGGTGATCGCCGCAGCGATCGCGGTCGTGATCACGTCGTCCGTGACCGGTGCGTCGGTGAACGACCGCACGGTGCGCCGGTGCGCCGCAGCGCTCGCACGCCCCAGGCGCACGGCCTCGGCGGTGCCGAGGGTGAAGAGGTCCTCGTCGAGCGGGCGGATGAGGTCGGCGGCAGTCGACGTGCTCGCCGGCGACACCGAGGCCTGCAGGCCACGCACGACTGCGACCGGGCAGTCGAGCAGCTTGCCCTTGACCAGGTCGGCGGCGGCCGCGAT
Source organism: Candidatus Nanopelagicales bacterium (assembly GCA_028688835.1). GTDB lineage: Bacteria > Actinomycetota > Actinomycetes > S36-B12 > S36-B12 > UBA11398. Next base: position 7,701 of record JAQTXL010000018.1, read on the forward strand.
CTCGTCGGCGACGGCGATGACGGTCATCTCGAGGGTGCGGCCGAAGCGATCCAGGCGCCCGGTGTGGTCGTCGAGCACCTCGAGGCCGGCGGCGCCGATGGCGACGTCGGTGACGCCCATGCGCCAGGGACGGCCCATGGTGTCGGTGACCACCACGGCGATCCCCACCTCGCAGGCTGCCCCGATGGCGCTGGCGAGCCGAGCTGCGGAGGCGTCGGAGTCGTCAGGGAGCAGCACCACGTGATCGGCGTCGACATTGCTCGCATCGACGCCGGCGGCCGCGAGCACCAGGCCATGGCGCGTCTGCACGATGCGCGTGTCGCCCTTGGGGGTGGTCTTGGTCGCCACGATGCGCACCGCCTCCTGCGTGATCGCCTCCTCGCGCGAGCTGGCGGCGATCACGCGGCCCTCCGCCTTGGAGACGACCTTGCTCGTCACGACGACGACATCGCCGGTCGCGATGCCAGTGCTGCCATCGGGCCAGGACAGCGACGCCAGGCGCTCGATGATGAGCGCGGCCAGGTCGTCGCCCTCGGCGATCTGCGGCAGCCCCTCGACCGGGACGATCTGCAGCCGGGTCATGGCCACCGCGCGGGCACCAGGGCGAGGGTCGCGGCGGCGAGGGCGGCGGTGGTCTCGGGATCGCTCATGAGCAGCGGCGCGCAGGCGGCCGCGATGCCCGCCGCGCGCAGCGGTTCGAGCGCCTCGGCGTCGGTGTCGGCCACGAGCCAGGCATCGACGTACCCGCCGGCCGTCCGCGCGCCGTAGTGCAGGCCGACGGCGGCCGCCGAGGTCTGGACTCCGATGGTCGTCAGGCATGCGTCGGCCATGCCGCGCACCGGCGCTCCGCCGATGATGGGGGAGACGCCGACGACGGGCGCAGGGGTCGAGCGCAGGGCCTCGGCGATGCCGCGCACCTGGAGGATCGCGCCGACCGACACGACCGGGTTGCTCGGCGGCAGCAGCACGAGGTCGGCCTCGGCGATCGCCTCGAGCACGCCGGGTGCAGGCCGTGCCTCCTCGATGCCGACCATGACGAAGGCATGCGCGGGCAGGGCGGCCCGGTGCCGGATCCACCACTCCTGGAAGTGGATCGCCACGCGGCCCTGGTCGGGGTCGTCGACGACGACATGCGTCTCCGCGCGGTCGTCGCTCATGGGCAGCAGGGTGACGCCCGGCTGCCAGTGGTCGCACAGGGCGGCGGTGACCTCGCTCAGCGTGTAGCCCGACTGCAGCGACTGGGTGCGGATGAGGTGGGTTGCCAGGTCCTTGTCGCCCAGGCCGAACCAGGTCGGCTCGACGCCGTAGGCGGCCAGCTCCTCCTTCACCGTGAAGGTCTCGCCCTCGCGGCCCCAGCCGCGCTCGGCGCTGATGCCGCCGCCGAGGGTGTACATGACCGTGTCGAGGTCGGGGCACACGCGCATGCCGTGCACCCAGATGTCATCGCCGGTGTTGCCGATGACGGTGACCTCGGTTCGGGTGCCGCCCCGGCCATCGGGGTCGGTGGCCCGCAGGTGGGCCAGCAGGCCCACGAGGAACCGGGCCCCGCCGATCCCGCCGGACAGGACGGTGATGCGCGCTGGTGCAGTCATGGGCGCATCCTGCCAACTCGGGCTCCAGGGCGTGCCGCCGCCTCGTGAGTGGAGCAGATTCACCCCCGTTTTCGGCGTGTCGTGTGAATTCTGTGAAAACAATGTCCGATATGCCGGTCTTCAGGTTGACGGGAGGAAATCACACCGATGTAATACGGCCCAGCGCATGAAGTGTTGATCAAGCAAGGGTCGAGGAGGTCCGTCACGTGACCGACAGCATTGGTGCAAGTCTGAGCGTGCTCCCACTCGCGGATGTCGAGGAGATGGCGTGGCAGGAGCAGGCGCTCTGTGCCCAGACCGATCCCGAGGCGTTCTTCCCCGAGAAGGGCGGCAGCACGCGCGAGGCCAAGCGTGTCTGCCTGTCCTGCGAGGTCCGACCCGACTGCCTGGAGTACGCGCTGGAGCAGGACGAGCGCTTCGGCATCTGGGGCGGCCTGTCCGAGCGGGAGCGTCGCCGGCTCAAGAAGCGCGCCATCTAGAGTGATCGAGTGCAGCCGGAATCCCCAGAGCCCGTTGACGGGCAGCAGGAGCCGGCGCAGGGCGCACTAGCCCCATCCGCCGCCGACGACCCGCGGCCCGCGCCGATCGAGGCACCCTTCGAGGCGTCCCCCGAGGCCAGTCAGGCCACCGCCGACGAGGACCAGGCCTGGTCCGACTGGTTCAGCGAGTCCGACGACCCGGCAGCCGGCTTCACCCGCCGCCATCACCACGTCACCACGGTCCTGGTCAGCCATGACGGCGCGACCTGGCTGCCGGCGGTGCTCACCACCCTGGCCACCCAGACCCGGCAGGCCGATGCCGTGGTCGGCGTCGACACCGGCTCGAGCGACGACAGCGCCGACCTCCTGCGCCGCTCCTTCGGGCGCGACCGTGTCGTGACCCTGGGGCCGGACACCGGGTTCGGCGAGGCAGTGCGGGCCGGGCTCGCCCAGGTCGGCCAGGTGCAGGTCGCCCCCTCCGACGACGCCGGCGACCTGGTGACCTGGGTCTGGCTGCTGCACGACGACAGCGCCCCCGACCCGTCCTGCCTGGAGGCCCTGCTCACCGCCGCCGACCGCGAGCCGAGCGTCGCGGTGCTGGGGCCCAAGATCCTGGGCTGGCACGACCAGCGGCTCCTGCTCGAGGCCGGCTTCAGCGTCACCGGCGCCGGGCGCCGCTTCACCGGGCTCGAGCGGCGCGAGCACGATCAGGGCCAGCACGACGGCGTGCGCGATGTGCTCGCGGTCAGCACCGCGGGCATGCTCGTGCGGCGCGACGTCTGGGACCGCCTCGACGGGCTCGACCCCAACCTCCCGCTGTTCCGCGACGACCTCGACTTCTGCTGGCGTGCGCATCGCGCGGGCGAGCGGGTCATCGTGACCACCGACGCCGTGCTGCACCACCGCGAGGCCTCGGCGCATGGTCGTCGCGCCGCTGCCGAGCTCGCCCAGCATCCGCATCGCGCCGACCGCGAGGCGGCCGTGCATGTGCTGCTGGCCCAGAGCCGGGCGCTGGCGGCCCCGTTCATCGCCCTGCGGCTGCTCCTGGCCAGCGCGGTGCGTGCGCTGATGTTCCTGCTCGGCAAGGACTTCGCCGCTGCCGGCGACGAGGTCAAGGCCGTGCTGAACATCGCCCTGCATCCGCGCAGCCTGGCCGAGTCGCGCCGGCGCATCCATGCCACCTCGGTCGAGTCCGTGTCCGTGGTCAACCACCTGCGCCCGCGCCTGGCCTGGCAGATGCGCCAGGCCTGGGAGGCGCTCATCGGCATCGCCTCGACCAGCGGGGCATCCTCGGCGCAGATGGTGTCCGCCGTCGAGTCAGGCCCGGCCGACGACGACTCCGACTACCTCGACGTCACCAGCTCGGGCCTGGTGCGGCGCCTGCTCGTGCGTCCCAGCGTCGTCATGGTCGCGGCCCTCACGCTGTTCGCGGCGATCGCCACGCACGGGCTGTGGTGGGGCGACGGCGTGCTCCAGGGCGGCGCACTGCTGCCCACGCCCGACGGCGCCGCCGACATCTGGACCATCTACACGCAGGGCTGGCATGACATCGGCCCCGGCTCGAACGCACCGGCACCGCCGTACCTGCTCGCGGTCTTCGCTGCGGGGGCCCTGCTGCTGGGCAAGAGCGCCGTCGCCGTGCAGGTGGTGGTCCTGCTGGGCCTGGCCTTCGCCGGCTGGGCCGCCTACTTCACCCTGCGCGGCGTCATCATCAGCCGTCCTGTGCGCATCTGGGCCGCCGTCATGTACGCAGTGCTGCCACCGGTCACGGGCGCGATGACCGCCGGACGCCTGGGCACCATCATCGCGGCCATCGCCTTCCCGTTCGCCCTGCGCTCGTGCGTGCGCCTGGCGACCAACACCGGCTCGGTGCGCCGGGCGGCGGGCACCGCACTGCTGCTGTCGGTGCTCATCGCGGCCGTGCCCCTGTTCTGGCTCATCGCGCTCATCTTCGCCGTGGCCCTGGGCACCCTGCGCTGGCGCAGTGAGGGCGCGGCGGCCAAGGCCTCGCTCCAGCGCCTGGCCATCGCGATCCTCGCGCCCATCGTGCTGCTCGCCCCCTGGAGCCTGCAGCTGTTCACCCAGCCCGTGCGCTTCCTCATCGGTGCCGGCGAGCACAGCCTCAGCGACCCGGGGCTCTCGCCGGTCGCCGTGCTGCTCATCCATCCCGGCGGCCCGGGCATGACGCCGGTGTGGATCACCGCCGGGCTCGTGGTGGCCGGCCTGCTGGCCCTGCTGCGTCGCGACCGGCTCACCTCGATCGCCCTGGCGGTGGGGCTGGGCATCGTCGGGCTCATGTTCGCGATGCTCCAGACGATCATCACCGTGACCCCGCCTGGGGCCACCGATGCGATCCGTCCCTGGCCGGGTCCGGCGACGCTGGTCTGGGGCGCAGGCCTGATCCTGGCCGCAGCCCTGGCCGCCGACGGCCTGCGGCAGTCGATGGGGCATGCCAGCTTCAGCCTCGAGCAGCCGCTGGCCGTGGCCGTCACCGTCATCGCGGTGCTGACCCCCGCCGCTGCCGCGCTCCTGTGGTTCCCCAGCGCCGGCGATGTCCTGCAGAAGGCGTCGGCGAGCGCGGTGCCGGCCTTCGTCGCCGCGGAGTCCGTGAGCCCGCAGGCACCCCGCACGCTCATGCTGCGCCAGGACGGCGCCGGGCGCGTGCTCTACTCGCTGCTCAACGGCCCGGGCCCGGTGCTCGGCGACGCCGACATGGCGCCCCCGGGCGATGTCTGGGCTCCCATCGACGAGTACGTCGCGGCCCTGGCCTCAGGCCGCGGTGGCACCGAGATCGCCGGCCTGAGCGGCTACGGGATCCGGTTCATCCTGCTGGCCCAGGGCACCTCTGCCGACCTGATCCCCGTGCTCGACGGCGAGCCCGGCCTGCGCCGGCTCTCCAGCGCCAGCGGCGAGGTGCTGTGGCGCGTCGACGGCGTGACCTCGCGCGCCCGCCTGCTCACCGGTGCCGTGCCGACCGAGGTGCCCGTCGTGGGCGGCAACCCCGAGCGCGTGGCCGCCACCGGCGTGCAGACCCGGCCCTACATCGACGCAGCAGTGCCCGCAGATGCCGCCGCACGCGTGCTGGTGCTCGGCGCGACCCAGGACTCCCGGTGGTCGGCCACGGCCACCGACGCGGCGACCGGCGCCACGACCGCCCTCGAGCCCGTGGCACCGGCCGGCTCGCTGGCCTGGTCGCAGGGCTTCACCCTGCCCACGACCGCCGCGCAGGTGACCGTGACCTTCGAGTCCGGCACGCGCGCACTGTGGCTGTGGCTGCAGGTCGGCGTCCTCGTGCTGCTCGTGATGCTCGCCCTGCCCACGCGCCAGCTCCAGGAGATCGATCCCGACCTCGAGGGTCTGGGCTTCTCGCCCGAGGCGGTGCGCCATGACTGACCTGCCGGACCTGCCGGGACAGCCGGAGGCACCCGATGACGACCAGGTGCGCGAGCGGCGCGTCATCGCCCGGTCACGGTTCTTCCTGCGCATCGCGATCATCAGCGTCGCGCTCATCACGGTGCTGGGCATCGTCGGCCAGTTCGGCGTCAACGCGATCACCGAGTCGCCCACGACCGTCGAGCCCATCCAGTCGTCGGTGCTGCTGTGTCCCGAGCCGGGCGTGGGGGCGCAGGCCGGATCCCGCATGACAGCCGCGGTCGTGCCGGGCCAGCCGGGCCAGGACGAGGGCGCAGGCAAGGTCAGCGTCACGACGCTCACCGGGAAGGTGTCCGAGCGCGCGACCCTCACCGCGCCCGGCGCCCAGACCGAGATCGCCGGTCGCGGCCGCAAGCTGCCGCCCATCCGCGTCATCGGCACCGGCGCGCTGGCCCCCGGGCTGATCGCGAACCAGTGGAGCCGTGACCCCCGCGGCCAGGGGCGCGGCATGGCGAGCACGCCCTGCGATGCCGCAGGCTCGGACTTCTGGTTCGTCGGCGGCGGCGCCGTCGCCGGGCGCCAGACGCGCGTGGTGCTCGTCAACCCCGACGCCTTCGCCGCGGTGGTCGACCTGGTGATCTACGGCCCAGACGGCATCGTCGACGCCCCCGGCGGGCGCGGGCTCGTGGTCAATCCGCTGCAGCGCATGTACGTGCGCCTCGACGCGCTCGCGCCAGGGGTGGCGACCACGGCCATGCACGTGATCGCGCGCACTGGCCGCGTCGGTGCCTCCATCGACGACGACCAGATGTCCGGCCTGCGCTCGATCGGCACCGAGTGGGTGCCGCGCTCGGCAGCGCCGGCCACGAAGGTCTATGTGCCCGGGGTGTTCCCCGGCTCGGGCGTGCGGGTGCTGGCGATCGCTGCCCCGGGCGAGCAGGACGCCCAGGTGTCGATCCGGGTGCTGTCCAGCGACGGCACCTTCCAGCCGGCCGAGCGCGATCGCGTGACCGTGCCCAATGACTCCGTGGTGAGCATGGACATGTCCTCGGTGACCCAGGGCCAGGCGGCGACCCTCGAGCTGACCTCCGACACCCCCATCGTCGCCGGCATGCGCCAGTTCTTCGGCAGCCAGCGGGTGCAGAACGACACGGCCTACGCGGCTGGCGCGCAGGCGCTGACCACGACCGCCGCGGTGAGCGGACTGCCGGTGCAGGGCGCCACCCGGGTCCACCTGGCCCTGACCGCGCCAGCCGGTGCGACGAAGGTGCAGGTCAGCCTCCTGCCGTACCTGGGTCGCGACCGAGTGTCGACGCCGGTGCAGGTGCAGACGGTGAGCATCGCGGCCGGCTCCGTGGTGTGGCTGCCATTGCGGCTGCGCCAGCAGTCGGCGTGGTTCACCGCCGTGGTGACCCCGCTGGGGACCGAGCCCTATCTCGTCGCGCACCAGGTGCTCGAGCGCTCCAGCTTCGGCGACCTGGTCACCGGCTACCCGTGGGCGGCCCTGCGCACCGAGGTCACCGTGCCCACCGCAGTCCAGGACCCCAGCCTGCCGGTGCGCAAGTAGCCCGGCGCGTCGTCCACCGACATGCGCATCCCGGGCACTACGTTGCCGATGTGGCTCGCCGACGCTGTTCCAAGCCCTCCTGCCAGGGCGCTGCTGTCTCGACGCTCACCTATGTCTACGCCGACTCCACTGCAGTGCTCGGGCCGCTGGCCACGTACGCGGAGCCGCACTGCTACGACCTGTGCCAGATGCACAGCGAGCGCCTGACAGCCCCGCGCGGCTGGGAGATCGTGCGCATCACTCCTGATCCCGACGCCCTCAAGCCCACCTCCGACGACCTCGAGGCGCTGGCCAATGCCGTGCGCGAGGCCGCCCGTCCGCGCTATGTGCCCGGTGGCGACGTCGACCACCCGCCGGTGCCGCACGGAGCCGTCGAGGTCGCCCGCCGCGGGCACCTGCGCATGCTCACGCACGACGACTCGTACGACCAGCACGACGCCAACGATCCGGGCACCGGCGACGGCCGCTAGGCAGTCGGGCGCCCGTCGCCTGACCGATAGCCTTGGGTCGTGCGCAACCTCGATCAGGTCATCAAGGCCTATGACGTCCGCGGGATCTACCCCGACCAGCTCGACAGCGAGCTCTGCTACGCGATCGGTGCCGCCTTCGTCAGCGTCCTGAGCCTCGCCGCGCGCGACGGCGGGCCGGGCACGGTCGTGATCGGCCACGACATGCGCCCCTCGGGCCCCGAGCTCGTCGCCGCCTTCGCCAACGGCGTCATGGACCAGGGCTGCGATGTCATCCAGATCGGCCTGGCCAGCACCGACGGCCTGTACTTCGCCTCCGGCAGCCTGAACCTCCCCGGCGCCATGTTCACCGCGAGCCACAACCCGGCCCAGTACAACGGCATCAAGCTGTGCCGTCCGGGCGCAGCGCCCGTGGGCCAGGACTCCGGGCTGCGCGACATCAAGACGATGGTCGAGCACGACGCCGTGCCGCCGTATGCCGGCGAGCGGGGCAGCGTGTGCGATCAGGCGATGCTCGCCGACTACGCGGCCTACATGCGCCACCTCGTCGATGTGTCCGGCAGCCGGCGCCTGAAGGTCGTCGTCGATGCCGGCAACGGCATGGGCGGCTACACCGTGCCCGCCGTGCTCGAGTCCGGGGCCGGGCTCGCCCCGCTGCCGCTCGACCTCACGCCGATGTACTTCGAGCTCGACGGCACCTTCCCCAACCACGAGGCCAACCCGATCGATCCGGCCACCCTTGTCGACCTCCAGGCCAAGGTGCTCGAGGTCGGCGCCGACCTCGGGCTGGCCTTCGACGGCGATGCCGACCGCTGCTTCGTCGTCGACGAGCGCGGCGAGCTCGTCAGCCCATCGACCCTGACCGCGCTCATCGCCGAGCGCGAGCTGGCCAAGGCTCCCGGCTCCTCGGTGATCCACAACCTCATCACCTCGCGCGCTGTCGAGGAGGTCATCCTCGAGCACGGCGGCATCCCGGTGCGCACCCGTGTGGGCCATTCGTTCATCAAGGCGACGATGGCCGAGACCGACGCCGTGTTCGGGGGCGAGCACTCCGGTCACTTCTACTTCCGTGACTTCTGGCGCGCCGACTCCGGCATGCTGGCTGCCCTCCACACGCTGGCCGCACTTGGCGAGACGCCCGAGGGCACGACGCTCTCGTCGGTGCTCGCGCCGTACATCCGCTACTCGATGAGCGGCGAGATCAACACCGAGGTCGCCGACCAGGCCGGTGTCACGGCCGCCATCCGCGCGCAGTACGCCGGTCAGCCCGGCATCACCGCCGACGAGCTCGACGGACTCACGATCTCGGCAGACGACTGGTGGTTCAACATCCGCCCGAGCAACACCGAGCCGCTGCTGCGGCTCAATGTCGAGGCCAAGGACCCGGCCCGGATGGCCGCACTGCGCGATGAGCTGCTCGCTCGGATGCGCGCGTAGGACGAGCAGGATCGAGGAGTCGTGATGAGCACAGCACCACTCGGGCTGGACCCGGCGCTGTGGCAGGTCCTGGCCTGTCCCTGCGACGCCCACGGCGCGCTCAGTGCCGACGAGCCGTCGCAGACCCTGCGCTGCCAGGTGTGCGGCGCGCAGTTCCCGGTGCGTGACGGCATCCCCGTGATGCTGCTCGGCGAGGCAGTGCAGCCAGGTCAGGACTAGCCGATGGCACTGGTGGTACGCGGTGCGATCAAGGACTACGACTGGGGCATCATCGACGGCCTGGCCCCGTGGGCCGGGGTCTCGACGGGCGCCCCGCAGGCCGAACTCTGGTTCGGCGTGCACCCCGGTGGCCCCTCGCCCCTGGTCGACCCTGCGGGCGAGACCACGGGCACGCACCTGGCCAGCCTGTTCGACGTCGAGTCGATCCCGCTGCTCGTGAAGCTCCTGGCCGCCGCCCGGCCGCTGTCGGTGCAGGTGCACCCGCGCCGCCTGCTCGCGCAGGAGGGGTACGACGCGCAGATCGCCGATCCCGATGCCCCGCGCATCTACGCCGACCCCTTCGAGAAGACCGAGCTGCTCATCGCGCTCGAGCCGTTCCAGGCCTTCGCCGGCTGGCGCGACCCCGCGACGGCCGCCCGCTTCCTCGAGGCCGTCGGCCTGCAGGCCCAGACGGCCGCTCTCGATGCGGCGATCGCCCTGGTGCGCGCGGGCGAGGTCACGGCGGCCCTGCCCCTGCTCCTCGCAGCGTCGAGCGCGCCTGCGATCGCCTGCCTGGCTGCCGCTGCGCGCGAGATCGGGCTCTCCCGAGCGCAGGTCGATGCCTATGCGGTCGTGGCGGCCGAGTACCCCGACGATCCTGGTGCGCTGCTGACGCCGCTGCTCGACCATGTCGAGCTCGCTGCCGGCGAGGCTGTGTTCCTGCCCGCAGGTGTCCCGCACAGCTACATCAGCGGCATCGGTGTCGAGGTCATGACCTCCAGCGACAACGTGATCCGGCTCGGCCTCACGAGCAAGCCGGTGTTCGTCGAGCAGGCGCTCGCGGTGCTCGACGCCGACGCTGCACCGCAGGTGATCCGGGTCGGCATCGGCGACACGATCTGGCCGGTGAGCTCGCCCTTCGTCGCCCGCCTGCTCTCGGCCGGATCCGAGCGCATGCCGGCAGGCGCCTACCGGATCGCGCTGGCCATCGAGGGCACGGCCAAGGTCTTCTCCGAGGGTGTCGACATCACGCTGCATCCGGGCACGGCCGCGGTGATGTCGGCCGTCGACCCGGATGCAAGGATCGACGTCGACGGCCTGGTCGCGGTGATCCAGTCGACCGAGCGATGACGGGGGCAGGGCGGACGTGAGCACTGAGGGCGGCATGAAGGCCGTGCTGGCCGCGCTGGCGGCCAACCTGGGCATCGCCGTGAGCAAGTTCGTGGCCTTCGCCCTCACGGGCTCGTCGTCGATGCTCTCCGAGGCCATCCACTCCGTCGCCGACTCCGGCAACCAGATCCTGCTGATCATCGGCAACAAGCGCAGCCGGAAGACTGCGGACACGCACCATCCGTTCGGCTACGGCCGGCGCCGCTACATCTACGGCTTCATCGTCGCGATCGTGCTGTTCCTGGTCGGCGGCGTGTTCTCGCTCTACGAGGGCATCCACAAGTGGCAGCACCCCGAGCCGCTGACCGACTGGTGGATCGCGGTGCTCGTGCTCCTGGTCGCGATCACGCTCGAGAGCCTGTCCTTCCGCACGGCGATCCGCGAGGCCAACCGCTCGCGGGGCAGGCGGTCACTGGCCAGGTTCGTGCGCGATGCCCGCCAGCCCGAGCTGCCGGTCATCCTGCTCGAGGATGCAGGCGCACTCGTCGGCCTGTGCTTCGCCCTCGCCGGAGTCGGGCTCGCAGTGATCACCGGCAACGGCCGATTCGACGCCATGGGCGCCATGGCTGTCGGCCTGCTGCTCGTGGTCATCGCCATGTTCCTGTCGCGCGAGATGACGACCATGCTCGTCGGCGAGAGCGCCCTGCCCGAGGAGGTCGAGGCGATCCGCACCGCGCTCGAGTCGTCCGGCGGCGTGCTGCGGGTGATCCACCTGCGCACGATGCATGTGGGCCCTGATGAGCTGCTGGTGGGCGCCAAGATCGCCGTCGCGCACAGCGGCACCGGCCTGGAGATCGCTGCGGACATCGACGACGCCGAGCGTGCGCTGCGCGCTGCGGTGCCGACTGCGCGCTATGTGTTCCTGGAGCCCGACATCGACCGCACGCCGCACGCCGCCGACTGATCCACTGTCCGGTTCGTCCTCGTGTGGCGCACATCTCCCTGCGTGCGATTCGTGGGATCGCAGCCTGCTCTGGCAGAATCACCCTGTCGGACCAACGAAGCCTCGTGACGTTCGCAGCCACCATTCCGCTCATTGATCACGAGGAGACGTACGTGTCTGTATTCACATCTGATGGCAAGCCTGACTTCAAGGTCGCCGATCTCAGCCTGGCCGCCTTCGGCCGCGACGAGATCCGCCTGGCCGAGCACGAGATGCCCGGACTCATGGCGATGCGCGCCGAGTACGGGCAGAGCAAGCCGCTCACCGGCGCCCGCATCACCGGCTCCCTGCACATGACCGTGCAGACCGCCGTGCTCATCGAGACCCTCGTCGACCTCGGTGCCGATGTCCGCTGGGCCTCCTGCAACATCTTCTCGACCCAGGACCATGCCGCCGCCGCCATCGTGGTCGGCCGCGAGGGCACGGTCGATGCGCCGAACGGCGTGCCGGTCTACGCCTGGAAGGGCGAGAGCCTGGAGGAGTACTGGTGGTGCACCGAGCAGATCCTCATGTGGCCCGACGGCAAGGGCCCGAACATGATCCTCGACGACGGCGGCGACGCCACGATGCTCGTGCACAAGGGCACCGAGTTCGAGGCAGCCGGCCTGGTGCCGTCAGCTGACGCCTCGACCTCCGAGGAGTACGCAGTCGTGCTCGAGCTGCTGCGCCGCTCGCTCACCGAGGACCCCCAGCGCTGGACCACCATCGGCGCCGGCATCAAGGGCACCACGGAGGAGACCACCACCGGCGTGCACCGCCTCTACGAGATGATGCGCGACGGCGCACTGCTCTTCCCGGCGATCAACGTCAATGACTCGGTCACCAAGAGCAAGTTCGACAACAAGTACGGCTGCCGCCACTCGCTCATCGACGGCATCAACCGCGCCACCGACGTCATGATCGGCGGCAAGGTCGCCGTCGTCTGCGGCTTCGGCGATGTGGGCAAGGGCTCTGCCGACTCGCTGCGCGGACAGGGCGCCCGCGTCATCGTCACCGAGATCGACCCGATCTGCGCACTGCAGGCCGCCATGGACGGCTACCAGGTCGCCCGCCTCGAGGATGTCATCGGCATCGCTGACATCTTCATCACCGCGACCGGCTGCTACGACGTCATCACCAAGGACCACATGGCGCAGATGAAGCACCAGGCGATCGTCGGCAACATCGGCCACTTCGACAACGAGATCGACATCGCGGGCCTCACCGCGATCCCCGGCATCGTGCGCAAGACGATCAAGCCGCAGGTCGATGAGTGGACCTTCCCCGATGGCCACTCCATCATCATGCTGTCCGAGGGTCGTCTGCTGAACCTGGGCAACGCCACCGGTCACCCGTCGTTCGTGATGAGCAACTCCTTCACCAACCAGGTGCTCGCGCAGATCGAGCTGTTCACCAAGCTCGACCAGTACCCGCTGGGCGTCTACACGCTGCCCAAGCACCTCGACGAGAAGGTGGCGCGCCTGCACCTCGACGCGCTCGGCGTGCGCCTGACCGACCTGACCAAGCAGCAGGCGGAGTACCTCGGCGTCGATGTCGCCGGGCCGTACAAGGCAGACCACTACCGCTACTAGTCACCACGATCACGACGCCATCAGGGGCGGCACGCTCAGCGTGCCGCCCCTGATGCATGTGCGGGTGGTGCGCAGCTCAGAGCAGGAAGCGGAACAGAGCGCTGGCCGCATCGATCTTCTCGATGCGCGGGGGCGCCGCCTCCATCCGGGCCAGCAGGCCCGGCAGGTCGCTGGCGTCGGCGAGTTCGATGCCCACGAGCGCCGGGCCGATCTCGCGGTTGCTGCGCTTGACGTACTCGAACAGGGTGATGTCGTCGTTGGGCCCGAGCACCTCGTCGAGGAAGCGTCGCAGTGCGCCCGGCTCCTGCGGGAAGTCGACCAGGAAGTAGTGCTTGCGCTCCTCGAAGACGAGCGCGCGTTCGATGATCTCGGCGTACCGGCTGACGTCGTTGTTGCCTCCTGAGAGCACGCAGATCACCGTCGCGCCCGCGGGGATGCTCACCTCGTCCATGCCCAGGGCGGCGCTGGCCAGCGCGCCAGCGGGCTCGGCGATGATGCCGTCGACCTGGTAGAGCGACAGCATCTCGCTGCACACGCGGCCCTCGGGCGCCATCACCAGCTGCATGCTCGCGGCCGCGATGATCGGGAAGGTGACATCGCCGACACGTCGCACGGAGGCGCCGTCGATGAAGGTGTCGATGTGCTCCAGGGTGATCGGCTCGCCTGCGGCGAGCGCGGCTGCGAGGCTCGCGGCTCCGGCAGGCTGCACGCCGATCACGCGGGTGCTCGGGCAGCGCTCGGCGAGCCAGGTGAGCGAGCCCGCGAGCAGCCCACCGCCTCCGATGGGCACGACGACGAAGTCGGGCGCACTGCCCAGCTGCTCGACCGCCTCGCGGATGACCGTGCCCTGGCCGGCGATGGTCCGTGCGTCGTCGAAGGCGGGCACGATGGTCGCTCCGCTCGCGCGGGCATCCTCAGCAGCAGCGCGAGCGGCCTCGTCGTAGGTGTCGCCGCCGATGATGATCTCGATCATGCCGCCGCCGAGGGCGGCGATGCGGTCCTGCTTCTGGTGCGGAGTCGTGCGGGGGAGGTAGACGCGCCCGCGCACGCCGAGGGCGCGGCAGGCATAGGCCACGCCCTGCGCATGATTGCCGGCGCTCGCGGCGACCACGCCGGCAGCGCGGGTGGTTGCGTCGAGCTGGGCGATGAGATTGTGCGCGCCGCGCGCCTTGTAGGAGCGCACGGTCTGCAGGTCCTCGCGCTTGAGCCACACCTCGGCGCCAGTCGCAGCGGACAGCCGCGCATTGCGCTCGAGGGGAGTGGTCGACACGATGCCGGCGAGCCTGATCGCGGCAGCATCGATGGCCGCCGCGTCGACGCACAGGGCACCCGAATGCTCGGTGGAGTCACGGCCTGGCTCGTGCATCGCTGTCCCGGTCATGGTCGATGGTCTCGCATGCGCCTCGTGGACGTGCGCGCGGTGTCGCGCAGTGCTGCGGACTGCGCTCAGGCGTTGACGCGGACGGTGACGATCGCGACCGCCTGGCCGGCCGCCTGGCCCTGGGAGCTGGTGAGCGTGGCAGTGCCGGTCTCGCCAGTGGCCGTGCGGATCTCGGTCTGGCCGTCGGCGGGGATCTCGAAGACCGCGTTGGTCATGGCGCGCATGCCCAGCAGCGTCTGCGCCGCCGGATTGGCCGTGACGATGCGGTTGTCCTTGCCGATGAGCATCAGGCCGTCGGTCATGGTCGCCGCGATCTGCATGAAGGGCTCGGTGTCCAGGTTGTTGCGGTCAGCCCGGCGTGCCCGCTCGGACGCATCCGCCCGGCCGATCGCGCGCTCGGTCATGAGCGAGAACGTGCCGATGAGGATCGTGATGAACAGGGTGATCGCCAGCTCGACGACCAGCAAGATCTTCCAGTTGTCCTCGCCGCGCTTGGCGGCTGTGCTCGAGCCGAGCTTCGCGGCCGCGATGGACAGGCCGAACTCGTCGTCGGCCTCCTTGTAGGCGGCGCTGCTCGTGATGGCACGGACCGCCGCCGAGTTGTCGCCGGGTGCGATCGCGGCATTGACCGCCTTGGTGGCGATGGTCGTGTAGTTCTTCAGGGAGACGCCGAGCTCGGCCATGCCAGGGGCATGGGCGGTCGTGATCTTCCCGAGCGCCTCGGCGTAGCCGGGGTCGAGGTTGTTCAGGGCCGCAAGCATCGGCTGTCCGCCATCGGCGACAAAGCCCTCACCGGCCGCCGAGAGCCCGGAGGTCAGCACATCGCGGTTGGTCTCCGTGTCGCGCAGCAGGAGGACCTGCGTGTTGTAGCCCTGGATCTGCTCGAAGTTGCTGTTCGCGAAGCTGAACCACAGCAGGCCGACGATCAGCGGGAGGACGGTGAGGACGACGAACGCGATCCGGCGACGCAGCTGGTTGCGCTGCGTGCGCGTTGCGGCGCTGCCGTCTCTTCTGGACTTGACCCGACTCACGAAGCCTCCCTGGTGGATCAGCGCAGGCTAGCGGCAAACCCCGATGATCGGTGGGAGATTGGCGGCTTCTGCGGCGTTTGGCCGCCGTGCTGCGGTTCATGGCGCCACAGGTGGCACCATGGGTGCATGAACCACCCGCCGGAGCACCCCACACTGGGCAAGGTCCTCGTCGTCGACGACGATGCGGCACTGTCCGAGATGCTCGGCATCGTCCTGCGGCAGGAGGGGTTCACGCCCGAGTTCTGCGCCGACGGGGCCCAGGCGATGGCGATGTTCCATGAGACCAAGCCCGATGTCGTGCTGCTCGACGTCATGCTGCCGGGCATGAGCGGCATCGAGATCTGCCGCGCGATCCGCCAGGAGTCCGGCGTGCCGATCGTGATGCTCACGGCACGCAGCGACACCCTCGATGTCGTGGAGGGCCTGGAGTCCGGTGCTGACGACTATGTCGTGAAGCCCTTCAAGCCCAAGGAGCTCATCGCCCGCCTGCGCGTGCGGGTGCGCAGCATCGAGGGCCCCAGCCCATCCCTGCACATCGGCGACCTGCGCATCGACATCACCGCGCACACCGTCACGCGCGCGGGCGAGCAGCTCTCGCTGACGCCGCTCGAGTTCGACCTGCTCGTGTGCCTGGCGCGCAAGCCGGGCGAGGTGTTCTCCCGGCAGGCGCTCCTGCACGAGGTGTGGGGCTACCAGCATGCAGCCGACACCCGCCTGGTCAACGTGCACGTGCAGCGGCTGCGCTCCAAGGTCGAGCGCGATCCTGAGAGTCCCGAGTACGTCCTCACCGTCCGAGGGATCGGCTACAAGGCTGGCCCCGCTTGACCTCGCACCTCCACATCTGGCATAGCGTCAGTCTGGGGTTCGACCGGGTGGCCTCGCCGTTCAGGTGGCTGGCACGCAAGTGGCGTGGGTCGCTCATGCTGCGCATCACGACGCTGACGCTCCTGCTGTCGTTGCTCGTGCTGGGCATCCTCGGGCTGACCCTGCTGAGCAAGGTCAGCACCGGCCTCATGGACACCAAGGAGCAGGCCTCGCTCGCCACGGCCTCGGCCGGCCAGATCGAGGCCGAGCGCGTCGTCGAGGCCTCCTCGGCCGCGCCGACCGCACCCTCGCCCTCGCGGCTGGTCGACGCGGTGGTGGCCGACCTGGCCTCGCGCAGCGGGTCGCCCGACCAGTTCGACGTGCTGCTCCTGGCGGCAGTGCCGGGCCAGCTGCTGCCCGAGCGCGGCACGAACCTGGTGTCCAAGTCGAGCATCACGCCCGACCTGCGCCTGGCCATCACCGCAGCGGGCGAGCAGTCGTGGATGTACGCGCCCATCCGCTACATCAACGGCACGAGCGTGCCCGGGCTCATCGTCGGCGGCTCGGTCCAGATCCCCTCGCTGGGCAAGTACGACATCTACTACCTGTTCCCGCTGACGCAGGAGCAGCAGACCCTCGACCTCGTGCGCGGCGCCGTGCTCCTCACGGGAGTGCTCCTGCTCGTGCTGCTGGCCGTCATCGCTCGCGTCATCACGCGGCTCGTCGTCAAGCCGGTGCAGGAGGCCGCGAGCACCGCCCGGCGCCTGGCCGAGGGGCAGCTGTCCGAGCGGATGGAGGTGCACGGCGAGGACGAGCTCGCGCAGCTGGCGACCACGTTCAATGACATGGCTGCGAGCCTGCAGGAGCAGATCAAGCAGCTCGAGGAGCTCTCGCGGGTGCAGCAGCGCTTCGTCGCCGACGTCTCGCACGAGCTGCGCACGCCGCTCACCACGATCCGCATGGCAGCCGACCTCATGTTCGAGAACCGCGACGACTTCGACCCGGCGACGGCACGCGCGGCCGAGCTGCTGCAGAACCAGCTCGACCGCTTCGAGGAGCTGCTCGTCGACCTGCTCGAGATCTCGAGGTTCGATGCCGGCGTCGCGGTGCTCGACGCCGAGAGCTGGGACCTGGGCGAGCTCGTCGAGCGCTCGGTCGAGATCGCGCAGCCGCTGGCCGATCGCGTCGGCAGCCCGGTCGAGGTCGTACTGGACGACCACCCCATGCCGGTGACCGCCGACCGCCGCCGCATCTACCGCATCGTGCGCAACCTCCTCGAGAACGCCATCGAGCACTCCGATGGCCGAGGGGTCGTGCTCACCGTGGGCTTCAACGACGAGGCCGCCGCCGTCACCGTGCGCGACTTCGGTGTCGGCCTGCGCCCCGGCGAGGCCTCGCTGGTCTTCAACCGGTTCTGGCGCGCTGACGCCGCTCGTGCGCGCACGACCGGAGGCACCGGCCTGGGCCTGGCCATCGCCTTCGAGGACGCCCGGCTGCACGGCGGCTGGCTCGAGGCCTGGGGCGAGCCCGGGTTCGGCTCCTGCTTCCGGCTGACCCTGCCGCTGCGCCCGCGCGAGCCGTTCTCGACCTCCCCGCTGCCGCTGGTGCCGCCCGGCTTCCTGCCGGTCGAGAGCGCCATGAGCAGCGGCGTGCACCTGGATGCCCTCCCGCAGCCCGTGTCCGAGGGCTTCCGGCTGCCGTCGCGATCGGATCGATCATGAGGCGCCTGTCTGCCGTGCTCGCGCTGGCGGCCGCAGCCAGCCTGCTCGCCGGCTGCGGGCTGGTCCCGTGGTCGCTGGGCGCGCAGGTGCCGACGAGCGGACCGATCCAGCAGGCCGACATCAGCAGTGCCAATCGCCAGGACCAGTTCATCCGCGTGATCCCCCAGGGGCCGCGACCCAACATGAGCCAGCTGCAGGTGGTCCAGGGCTTCCTCGATGCCTCGGCCGCCTCCGACGACGACTACGAGGTGGCGCGCGAGTTCCTCACGGGCGCGGCAGCAGCGCGCTGGGACCCGCACAGCGGTGTGCGCGTGTACCGGGGGGCGACGGACCTCACGGCGCAGGACAGCGTGGTCGAGCTCACGGCCCCGCTGGTCGGTGAGATCCTGAGCGACGGCACCTACGAGGTGAACCAGACCGACCGCGCCCTCAGCGCGAAGTTCACGCTCGTGCGCGACAACCTGCAGTGGCGCATCGCCGCGCTGCCGCAGGGCCTGGAGCTGTCCACCTACGACGTGCAGCGCTCGTTCCGCTCCCTGTCGGTGTACTACTTCAATCCCCAGCACTCCACGCTCGTGCCGGACGCGCGCATGATCCCCGTGCCCGGTGACGGCCTGGCCACCGGGCTCATGACCGCACTGCTGACCGGGCCGAGCACGTGGCTCGCACCTGCCGTGGTCAACTCCTTCCCACTGGGCGTCAGGCTGAACTTCAACTCCGTGCCCGTCGACAACGGCGTGGCCAGGGTCGACCTCACGGCCGATGCCGTGTTCGCCAGCGATGCCGTGCGGCGCCAGATGGCCCAGCAGATCGTGTGGACGCTGCGGCAGGTGCCCGAGGTGCGCTCGGTGATCATCTCGGCAGGCGGCCAGGTGCTGGCGATCCCCGGGGTGACCTCGCCGATCCCGCGTGACGCCTTCCCGGAGATCGACCCGGCCGGCCGGGCCCAGGGCACGAACGCCATCGTGGCCAACGGCACCGGGGTGCTCCAGCTGACCCGCCTGGGCTCGCAGCTGCTGGTGAGCAGCCCCAAGCAGGCCAACGCCGCGCTCATCCAGGTCGTCACCAACCGTCCGCTCGCCCTGCTCATGGGCCTGGATGCCCAGGGCCGCATCTGGAGCACGCCGCAGGAGGTCAATGCCACGTGGGCCCAGCTGCCCATCACGCGTGACGTCCAGTGGATCGAGTGCGACCCGACCGGCGGGCTGTGGATCTGGGATCCGGCCAACGGCCTGGCGGTCTGGGATGCGCCCGGGCCGCTCAAGTCGATCGTGGTCAAGGGCCTGCCGGCTGGCGGCCGGCTCCTGCGCGCCGTGCCCTCGCGCGACGGCACCCGGGCAGCGGTGATCGTGCAGGCCGGTGGCCAGCGGCAGCTCTACCTGGCGCGCATCGAGCAGCAGCTGTCGACCGGGATCCGCACCATCGACGGCCTGCGCCTCATCGCCGACCAGGTCGACCAGGTGGTCGATGTCGACTGGTCCAGCGCCAACTCGCTGGCCTTCATCGGCGCCCAGGCCGATGGCATCGTCCAGGCCTTCGATGTCACGCTCTCGCAGGGCGCGCTCTCGCCGCAGGGCGGCCCGGTCGGCGCCGATGCCATCGCAGCCGCACCGGGCATGCCGGTGCTCATCGCGGCGCAGTCCGGGTCCGTGTACCAGCTCGACGCTGGCACGTGGACCTCGCGCATCCAGGCCCGGTCACCTGCCTACCCGAACTAGCACCGGCGCCTGCTGCACCGCCAGTGCGCAGGCGGTCCGCATCCACAGTCGCCGCTGATCGCCAGTGCCGCAGCCGAGCCGCGGTCATCGTGCAGCCATGGCGGGCATCAGGCGCGGGGGAGCGGCGGCCGTGGTGCGCGCACTTGCACGCGATGCCGCCGATGTCGTGCTCAGCCGGTCCTGTGCGGGCTGCGGGCTCCCCGGCTCGATCCTGTGCGCTCGATGCGCACCCGCACTGAAGATCGCCCCTCGGCAGCGCGACTTCGAGCCTCCGCTGTGGTTCGGTGCCGCCTATGCGGAGCCGATCCGCTCGCTCATCATCGCCCACAAGGACGGTGGCCAGCGTGCGCTCACGCACGCGCTCGCACGGCTGCTCGCAGGAGCCGTCGATGCGGCCCTGGGGCATGGGGGCCTGGCCGGGCCCGTGCTGCTGGTGCCGGTGCCCCCGCATCGCAGCTCGCTGCGCCGACGAGGTCGCGACACGGTGGCCGAGCTGTCGATCGCGGCCTCGCGCGCCCTGCCCGGCTGCTCCACTGCCCGCCTGCTCCTGCGCGTGCGCGAGACCTCGCGCAATGCCGGGCGTGGTGCGCGCGAGCGCAGTGACCAGGCCGGGGCCTTCGCCGCTCGCACGGGTGGCACTGCCGCGCGGCCGGTGATCCTGGTCGACGACGTCGTGACCACCGGGGCCACGCTGCGTGAGGGGGTCCGCGCGCTCGAGGCGGCCGGGGTGAGGGTCGCCGCGATCGCCTGCGTCGCCAGCACGCCCCTGCAGGGCAGGTAGCAGCGCCGCGCTCACGACAGGCGGGTCAGGCCCTCCTGGGTCCCCTTGACGACGGCCTCCATGCGCGACTTCGCGGGCAGCTTCTCCAGGATGCTGCGCACGTGGTTCTTCACCGTGTTCTCACTGATGCCCAGCGACTGCGCGATGTCGCGGTTGGACTGGCCGGTGGCCATCGCGTGCA
>JAQTXL010000019.1 GCA_028688835.1 Candidatus Nanopelagicales bacterium
ACCGCCACCTCGCGCACCTCGAACCCGATGCCTGGCCAGCGGTCCTCGACATTGACGAGCACATCGTGCATGGCAGCGCTGTTGCGGCCGCAGATGAGGCCGATGCGGCGCGGCAGGAACGGCAGCGGCCGCTTGCGCTCGGGGGCGAACAGCCCCTCGGCCAGCAGCAGCTGCTTGAGCCGCTCGAGCTGCTCCAGGAGGGTGCCCAGGCCCACGGGCCTGATCTCCTTGGCGCGGAACTGCAGGCTGCCGCGACCGGTCCAGTACTCGGGCTTGGCATGCACGAGGATGCGCTGGCCCTGGGCCAGCGGCGGCGTGACACCCCCGACGAGCGCTGCATCGGCCACGATGGTCAGGGACATGTCGACATCAGGGTCGCGCAGCACCAGGTAGATGTTGCGGGCCCCCGGGCGCGGCCGGAACTCCGCCACCTGGCCGTCCATCCAGATGGGACCCAGGCGCCCGATCCAGTCGCCCACAAGCCGCGACACCGTGCGGACCGGTGCCGGGTGCTCAGCAGAGGAGTCCAGGGCCACGGGTGCAGCGTATGGGCTGCTCGAGTGGCTCCACTTACGATGATGACCATGTCGACCACCAAGCGCGTGCTCCTGGCGGCTCCCCGTGGGTACTGCGCCGGCGTCGACCGCGCCGTCACCACGGTCGAGAACGCCCTCGAGACGTACGGCGAGCCCGTCTACGTCCGCAAGCAGATCGTCCACAACAAGTTCGTCGTCGCGAGCCTGGAGGCTCGCGGGGCGATCTTCGTCGACGAGCTCGATGAGGTGCCGGCCGGTGCCACCGTGGTGTTCTCGGCCCATGGCGTCTCGCCGACGGTCCATGTGGACGCCGCGGAACGCGGGCTCAAGGCCATCGATGCGACGTGCCCGCTGGTGACGAAGGTGCACGCGGAGGCTCGCCGGTTCGCAGCCGAGGGCTACCAGATCCTGCTCATCGGGCATGAAGGCCATGAGGAGGTCGTCGGCACCACTGGCGAGGCTCCCGAGGTGATCACGCTGGTCCAGGACCCGGCCGATGCCAGCACGGTGGAGCTCGCGCACCCCGACAAGCTGATCTGGCTGTCGCAGACCACCCTCTCGGTCGACGAGACCATCGCCACGGTCGATGTGCTCAAGGAGCGGTTCCCCAATCTCGTCGCCCCGCCCAGCGATGACATCTGCTACGCGACGCAGAACCGCCAGGCCGCCGTCAAGGCGATCGCTCCGCAGTGCGACGTCGTGATCGTGGTCGGATCGGGCAACTCGTCGAACTCCGTGCGCCTGGCCGAGGTCGCCGTCGAGGCCGGCGCATCGACGTCGTACCGCGTCGACGGCATCCACGAGCTCGAGGAGCAGTGGTTCGCGCAGGCCTCCACGGTTGGCCTGACCAGCGGCGCGTCCGTGCCCGAGACCCTGGTGGACGATGTGCTGCGGTGGCTGGCTGAGCGCGGGTTCGCGGACGTCGAGGAAGTGACGACGACGGTCGAGAAACTCACGTTCGCCCTGCCGCCGGAACTGCGACGCGACATGAAGGCGCAGCAGCCCTAGCGGCGCGTGCGCACCACGACGATCGCCAGCGCGACGAGCGTGATGCCGATGACCCAGAACCAGTTGTCGGCCAGGGAGAAGAACGCGTTGTTGGCGGCGGCGATGAAGGTGCCGCCAGCGCGACTCTGGCCGAGCTGGCCCACCGTGATCGCCGCGACGCCGTAGGCGATCGGCGGTGCGATGACCGCGACGCTGGCATCGCTGAGGCGGACCTTGAGCGCGGTGTAGACCGTGGCGACGAGCACGGCGATCCCGGTGATCCAGCCGAGTCCGGCGCCGCCGACCTTCGAGTCGAGGAACCCGAAGACCAAAGCGGCGCCGATGACGATGAGATAGACCCCGAGCGGGCTGACCCCGCTGTCGGCACGTCGGCGTTGGGCCATCTCGGGCATCTCCTTGCTGGGGGTGGGGGACCCGGGATCGACCAGGGGTGCGACAGGGGGAGCCTGGACGCCTGCGGACGCCGCAACAGCCGGAGTGTCGACAGGGGCCACGGCTGCGGGCACTGGCGCGGGGGCTGCTGTGCTCAGGGTGCGCAGCTGCGCAGCGTCATGCGCGCTGACCGCCGGGAGTGCGCCGGTGACGGCATCGGCGCCGCGGCTTCGGAAGAGGCGCCCGGTGTCGGCACTGGGGCTGGAGAACTGCGGCGCTGCCTCCGGCTCGACGGGTGCCGGCACTGGTGCGGCGGGGGCGGCCACTGCTGCCGGGGCATCGGGCTCATCGGGCCGGAAGAACGACCGGTAGGCGTCGTCCATGGGCTCATCGCTCACGCCTTGGCCGTCAGTCACGGGAGCAACGGTACTCAACCGACGTCGGCAATGAGTTCAGGAGCGCTCAGGGGACGGCTCGTGGTGTGCAGCAGCGTCGGCGGCTCCAGCGGCGCATCGCCGGTGCCCAGATCGCCGAACTGCCGTGCGGTGACGAGCACGCGGGTCTCCAGGGAGCCGACCGCCTTGTTGTAGTTGGCCACGGCGGCGTCGAGCGAGGAGCCGACGCGGGCGAAGTGGGCAGCCATGGTGGCCAGGCGGTGGTGGAGCTCGATGCCGAGGGTGCGGATCTCCTGGGCATGCTCGGCCAGGCGCTCCTGGCGCCAGGTGAGTGACACTGTGCGCAGCAGGGCGAACAGGGTGGTGGGGGTTGCCGGCACGACATTGCGCTCGAAGGCGTAGTCGAGCAGGTCGGGTCGCACCTGCAGCGCGGTCTCGAGCAAGGCCTCCGACGGCAGGAACATCACGACGAACTCGGCAGTGCTCGGCACGAGCCGCTGGTAGTCACGGGCCCTGAGGGCATCGATATGGCGCACGACGGCGTCGGCATGCTGTTGGAGGCGCACCTGCAACGTGGCGTCGTCGGTGGCCTGCTCGGCCTCGAGGAAGGCAGCCAGGGGAACCTTCGCATCGATCACCACCGAGCGGTCGCCGGCGAGCCGGATGATCATGTCGGGTCGGCCCGTGGCATCGATCGAGCCGACGGTCGCCTGCTCGACGAAGTCGACGCGATCGAGCAGCCCGGACGCCTCGACGAGGCGCCGCAGCTGCATCTCACCCCAGCGACCGCGGGCACCGGAGCGGCTCAGCACTTCTGCAAGGCGCGAGGCCTCGCGCCGGACCTCGTCGGTGGAGCGCTGCAGCACCTGCACCTGGCTCTCCCAGGTGGTGGTGAGGGTGCTGCGCAACTCGGTCTGTGCGGCGACATTGGTGCGCTCGTGCCGCTCGACCTGAGCGGCCAGGGCCTGGAGCGACTCGGCGATGGGCGCCATGGCGGACTCGGTGGCCTGGAGATCGTCGGTTTGGCGCGACCTGGTGGCCAGGAAGAACGCTGCGCAGGCGGCCGCACCGACGACTGCGCCGATCGCCAGCAGGATCAGCACGGACTCAAGGGGAAGGCTGGTCGTGGTCATGGCCCGACCATGGCATGAAGGTCTGACACAGCCGGTGCCGCCAGTGTGGCGCGCCTATGGGTGCGGAGCAGCGACGGGCAGATCATCCAGCGACAGGAAGACGGGCTTGCCCATGGCCCGCGCAAGGTCGCACTCGAGATCCGCACCCCGTGACTGGCCGGGGATGCGCAGGACGGCGTCGCACAGCGCCAGCAGCCGATGGGCCGCGGGGTACTGGTACTGCGCGAACTGCGGCGATCCATGATCGATCCCACCAGCCTGCTTGATGACGGGCAGCGAGAGCCATTCGGCCACGACCGCCAGGTGGCCCTTCTCGTAGACCGGCAGTGCCATCGCCTCCATGCGGCCCAGGTTCGCGGCGATCCGGGCCTCATTGCCATCGGTGCCGGTCAGGTAGGGACCAGAGATGAGCACGAGCATCGATGACGTCATCAGTGCACAGTGCCAGAAGCGCCCTCGGTTGACCGCCACGACGCCCGGCGTGGCCTCGGCGGCCACTTGCGTAGGGCCTGGTCGCCTCGGCCCATGGCGTGGAGGGCTCAGGCGTGGGCCGCTACCCTTGCGCCTGACGGTGTCGATCGCCGTACCGTTCGTCGCGGCGCGGTTCGCGACCACTCAGCGAGGACTGTTCACAGTGGCACTCACCATCGGCATCGTCGGACTGCCCAACGTCGGCAAGTCCACGCTCTTCAACGCGCTGACCAAGAACAACGTGCTCGCCGCGAACTACCCGTTCGCGACCATCGAGCCCAACACGGGAGTGGTCGGCGTCCCCGACCCGCGCCTCGACGTGCTCGCCGGCATCTTCGGCTCCGAGCGGATCCTGCCGGCCACCGTGATGTTCGTCGACATCGCCGGCATCGTGAAGGGCGCCAGCGAGGGTGCCGGCCTGGGCAACAAGTTCCTGGCCAACATCCGCGAGTCCGATGCCATCTGCCAGGTGCTGCGCGCGTTCGTCGATGACGACGTCGTGCACGTCGAGGGCCGCGTCTCACCGGAGGAGGACATGGCGACGATCAACACCGAGCTGATCCTCGCCGACCTGCAGACCCTCGAGAAGGCCCTCCCGCGCCTGCAGAAGGAGGCGCGCACCGACAAGACCAAGCTCGCAGTGATCGAGGCCGCCGAGGCCGCACAGGTGATCCTCGACCAGGGCGAGACCCTCTTCCAGGCCAAGGTCGACGTCGAGCCGCTGCGCGAGCTCTACCTGCTCACCGCCAAGCCCTTCGTGTACGTGATCAACGTCGACGAGGACGAGCTCGCCGACGAGGAGTTCAAGGAGCGCATGCGCCGGCTCACGGCACCCGCTGAGGCGGTGTTCCTGGACGCCAAGCTCGAGGCAGAGCTCGTCGAGCTCGATGACGACGAGGCCATGGAGCTGCTGCAGTCGGTCGGCCAGGAGGAGTCCGGGCTCAAGGCGCTGGCGCGAGTCGGCTTCGCGGCTCTCGGCCTGCAGACCTACCTCACTGCCGGGCCCAAGGAGGCACGCGCCTGGACCATCCCGGTCGGGGCCACGGCGCCCGAGGCCGCCGGCGTCATCCACACCGACTTCCAGAAGGGCTTCATCAAGGCCGAGGTCGTGTCCTTCAGCGACCTGGTCGAGGCGGGGTCCATGGCCGAGGCCAAGGCCAAGGGCCGGGTGCGCATGGAGGGCAAGGAGTACGTCATGGCCGACGGCGATGTCGTGGAGTTCAGGTTCAACGTGTAAGCATTGACATGTAAACTTCCGATTGTTAAGGTAATATTACTTACTGATCGGGGAGGTCGCATGGCAACGTGGGCACCACTGCGCGAGCTGCTGAGCACGGTCGACGACTCGACGACGCTCACCTGGGAGCAGCTGGACGATCTGGTCGGAGGACTGCCGCCTTCAGCACACCAGTACCCGGCCTTCTTCGCGGGAGATCGGCCGTCGTGGGCGGGATTCCGTACCCGGAATGTCAAGTTGGGTGAGCAGGTCACCTTCGAGCGGGTTGCCGGCACCTCGCCTGCGGCGAAGACGCGTGGTGCGCGGAGTCTCAACGAGGATGGCCGACACGTGGGCCACCAGAGTGACGACGACGACCTCATCCTGCGTGCGGCGGCGGCAACGGGCATCAGCGACCGCGACAGCCTTGTGCGCCAGGCGCTGGAGACATTGATCAGGGTTGCGAGTGCTCGCAAACTCGCAGCCATCGGCGGCTCCGATGCGCACGCTGCTGCTGCTCCCCGTCGTCGCGGTGAAGCCGAGTGATCCTTGTCGATACGTCGGTGTGGATCGATCACCTGCACCGATCAGACCAGACCCTGGTCGATCTGCTCCTCAGCGACAGCGTCGTCACGCACCCCTTGGTGATCGAGGAGCTGGCGCTGGGCTCTCTGGCTCGTCGAGACGAAGTGCTGCGCATGTTCGCAGGATTGTCCAAGGTGGGCGTGCTCGATCATCAGGAGCTGCTTGCATTCGTGGCTGATGGCGGGCTCTGGGGCAGGGGGCTGAGCCCGACCGACGCGCATCTGCTGGGGAGCGCTTCTACTTCGGGGGCAATCCAGATCTGGACGCGCGACAAGCGGCTCGAAGCTGCTGCGGGCGACCTGGCGCTCTCCTTCACTCCTTGAGGCCCAGCGGTCATCCCAACTGGCGGAATTCACCTTCAACGTGTGAGGGTCACTGTGACGTGCTCGTGCAATCCGCGAATGTTTGCACTCACATGAGATGCAACTGCAACTTGGAAGGACTTGGCCATCGGGCGACCAGTGATGCGGCCGCCGCGTGTAGGGGCTCAGCGTCTGTGGGCTGCGGTACGACGAAGTACGCCACGCGTGCGCCATGGATTGCGAAAGCACTGCGAGCGCCCGTGGCGGTCTCAAGTACGGCGATCGTCTGCTCGAGGAAAGGCGCACGCTGATAGCGGCCCCAATGGTGGAAGGCGATGACCGAGTGTCCAGCGGCGTACGTTCTCACAAGCTCCTCCGGGAACAGGTACTTCGACGATCGTGACCTGCCGACCTTCTGGCTGGCGGGCGCGAGGCCGTTGTCAGGGTCGAAGAAGACCAGTCGATGGGGCGTCAACTGCGCATGGAATGACGAGAAGTAGCGGTCACGCTCTTGGGCGTGGTCGCGCAGCTCATCGGTGAAGTAGGTGGCATCTGGCAGCAGGCTGAGGCTCTCGATCGCGTGCACACTGCGTTCGCCGGAGCGGACCAATGTGGTCAAACCGTCGAAGACGTCACGATCACGATCTCTGTAGCGGCGGGGATCGTCGAGGTAGGTGAGGCGGCGTCCGTCCGTGCTCGAATCGTCAGGAGTGAGCATCCAGCAGATGCTGAGGCCCAGGCCGCTCGCAGCCGCGAGGCTCCGGAGGATCGCGTATTTCTCGAAGTCACTGATATCCCCGACGTACTGGTGCTTCATACCGGAAGTCTGGCAGCCCTCGAATGGTGATTGTCAGGGCACGCAGACCTGCCTAGGCTCCCCGCATGGCAGAGAAGGTGCAGGGACCCAGGTCCTATTTCCCGTCGATCGAGCAGAAGTACGGGCAGCCCATCGACTACTGGATGCAGCAGCTCGACGCGGTCCAGGGCCAGAAGCACATGGAGCAGGTGGCCTGGCTGAAGAGCGAGCACGGCATCGGTCACGGGCATGCGAATGCGCTGGTGGCCGTCTATCGCAGCGAGCACGAGGCGGGCGCCTGATGTCGACGCAGGAGATCGACGACTACATCGCGCAGCTCGACGAGCCGCAGCGCTCGTCACTGGAGACCCTTCGGGCGCGCATCCTCGCGGTGATCCCCGATGCCGAGCAGTGCATCTCGTACCGGCTTCCGGCATTCCGGGTCGACGGCAAGGTGCTGGCCGGCTTCGCAGCGAACAAGGGCGACCTGTCGTACTACCCGCACAGCGGGTCCGTCCTCGGGCAGTTTCCCGACGAGCTGGCGGGCTACCAGCAGACCCCGGGAGCCCTGCGGTTCCCCAGCGATCAGCCCCTGAGCCGTGCGCTCGTGAAGCGACTGATCGTGGCCAAGTGGCACATCGCCTTCGGAGACGAGGTGCCGTTCCGCGGCGCGGGGGGCCGCCGAGGCTCGGGTGCTGCGACCGGGCTCTCAGGTGAGGCGCTGTGGCGGGAAGCAGGCCTGGGTGCACCCGCGCGTCGTGCCCTGGTGCAGGCGGGGATCCTCACGATCGCTGACCTCAAGGGTCGTGACCGGGCTGATATCGCCGCACTGCACGGCATCGGCCCGAATGCGCTGGCAAAGCTGGCCGAACTGATGTCCTAGCCCTCACGGATTCGTCGGTCTGAGCGCCGACCGCGTAAGGTCTCCGGGTGCAGAGCAGAGAAAACCTTCGTAACGTCGCCATCATCGCCCACGTCGACCACGGCAAGACCACCCTCGTTGACGCGATGCTGTGGCAGTCCGGTGCCTTCCGCGAGAACCAGGACGTCAATGACCGTGTCATGGACTCCATGGACCTCGAGCGCGAGAAGGGCATCACGATCCTCGCGAAGAACACCTCCGTGCACTACGTCGGTGCGGGCGCCCCTGAGGGCGGCGTCACCTTCAACATCATCGACACCCCTGGTCACGCCGACTTCGGCGGCGAGGTCGAGCGCGGCCTGGAGATGGTCGATGGCGTCGTGCTGCTCGTCGATGCCTCCGAGGGTCCCCTGCCGCAGACGCGATTCGTGC
The DNA here is from genome assembly GCA_028688835.1 of Candidatus Nanopelagicales bacterium. Classification (GTDB taxonomy): domain Bacteria; phylum Actinomycetota; class Actinomycetes; order S36-B12; family S36-B12; genus UBA11398. Next base: position 8,109 of record JAQTXL010000019.1, read on the forward strand.
TGCGCAAGGCGCTGCAGAAGCGCCTGCCCGTCGTGCTGGTGATCAACAAGGTCGACCGCCCCGACTCGCGCATCGCCGCAGTCGTCGACGAGGCCTATGAGCTCTTCCTCGACCTCGACGCCACCGAGGAGCAGATCGACTTCCCGATCATCTACACCAGCGCCAAGGCCGGTCGCGCCTCGCTCACGCGTCCCGACGACGGAGGCATGCCGCTGGAGGAGAACCTCGAGCCGCTGTTCAAGTGCCTGCTCGAGACCGTCCCCGCACCGCAGTTCGACCCGGCCCTGCCGCTGCAGGCGCACGTCACCAACCTCGACGCCTCGCCGTACCTGGGCCGGCTCGCGCTGTGCCGCGTGCACCAGGGCACGATCAAGAAGGGCCAGCAGGTGGCCTGGATGAAGACCGACGGCACGGTCGAGCGAGCCAAGGTCGTCGAGCTGCTCATGACCGAGAACCTGTCGCGCGTCTCCGTCGAGAGCGCTGGCCCCGGCGACATCATCGCCGTCGCCGGCATCCCGGAGATCACGATCGGCGAGACGCTGGCCGACCCCGAGAACCCGATCGCGCTGCCGGTCATCACCGTCGACGAGCCGTCGATCTCGATGACCATCGGCATCAACACGTCACCGCTGGCCGGCAAGAGCGGCAAGAAGGTGACCGCGAGCATGGTCAAGGCGCGCCTGGAGCAGGAGCTCATCGGCAACGTCTCGATCCGCATGAACACCACCGAGCGCCCCGACACCTGGGAGATCCAGGGCCGTGGTGAGCTGCAGCTGGCCATCCTCGTCGAGATGATGCGCCGCGAGGACTTCGAGCTCACCGTGGGCAAGCCACAGGTCGTCACGCGCATCATCGACGGCAAGAAGTGCGAGCCGATGGAGAAGCTGTCGATCGACATCCCCGAGGACTACCTCGGCGTCGTCACACAGCTCATGGCGCTGCGCAAGGGTCGCATGGAGCAGATGGTCAACCACGGCACCGGCTGGGTGCGCATGGACTACATCGTCCCTGCTCGCGGACTCATCGGCTTCCGCACCGAGTTCCTCACCGAGACCCGCGGCACCGGCCTGCTGCACCACATCTTCGATCGCTACGAGCCCTGGCACGGCGAGCTCCGCACGCGCCCGACCGGCTCGCTCGTCGCCGATCGCAGCGGCCCCACGACCGGCTTCGCCCTGGCAAACCTCCAGGAGCGCGGCACGATGTTCGTCGGTCCGGGCACCGAGGTGTACGAGGGCATGATCGTCGGCGAGAACTCCCGGTCGGATGACATGGACGTCAACCCCACCAAGGAGAAGAAGCTCACCAACATGCGGCAGTCGTCCAGCGACGTGCTCGTGCCGCTGATTCCCTACAAGCAGCTCAGCCTGGAGCAGGCCCTCGAGTTCTGCCGCGAGGATGAGTGCGTCGAGATCACGCCGTCGTCGGTGCGCATCCGCAAGGTGCTCCTCACCGCAGTCGATCGTTCGCGCGCGGGTCGCAAGCCCAAGGACCAGTAGGCGGTCCTGGGCGGGTTCAGCCCAGGACGTTGTACGACGCGGGCAGCTGCTGGCGTCCGGTCAGTGCGAGCAGCAGTGCCACGGGGTCGGCCCGATCGGCAGTGTCGACCAGCATGTGCAGGGTGTCCTGCAGTGCCACGCGATCCACCCTGATCTCCTGGCCGGTGGCGCGCTGCAGGTCGACGGTGTGCACCACGAGCTCGAGGGTGCGCGTCGGCAGGTAGACGATGAAGTCCGCGTGGCCGGTCGAGTGCACGATCAGCGCATCATCAGGCGTCATCTCGACCTGCGTGAGCACCTCGCGCGCGATCATGACTGCACCGGCCACCGGGTCCGCCCCGAGCGCGGCCACGGCCTCGACTCCCCGCTGGGCGATCTGCTCGTGCACGACCGGATCGTCAGGAAGGGCAAGGAAGTAGTCGGCTGGGGTCGCGAGCAGGCGCGAGCCTTCCGGCGGAGGGCCGCTGGACCCGGCCGCGACCATCTGCCGGATCGTCAGGAAGGCGCGCGTCGCGTGCGCCATCAGCTCCAGCACCGACCAGCTGCCCAGTCCTGGTCGGGCGAGGTCCACGGGCGTGATCTGCTCGACCGTCGTGATGAAGGCGTCGGCGGAGGCGCGGAACGATGCGCGGGCGTGGGCAGAGGCCTCGGTTGCTGCTTGCGTCATGGCGTCCATCTCGATCCTGGTCGGCTGGCGATCCCGGTCGCGATCATCCTCCGAGGTGCTCGCGGAAGAAGTCAACCTCGAGCATGAGCAGGTTCTCGGCGACGACCTCCTGCGGGGTCATGTGCGTCACGCCGCTGAGCGGCACGACCCCGTGGGCGCGTCCAGCGGCGAGCAGCGCGCTGGAGAACTGCAGCGTGTGCGCCACGAACACGTTGTCGTCGGCGATGCCGTGGATGAGGACGAGCGGACGGGTGAGCCTGGCGGATCGGCCCAGCAGCGACGTGCGCGCGTACGCCTCGGCATTGGCCTGCGGATCGCCCAGGTAGCGCTCCGTGTAGGCGGTGTCGTAGAGCTGCCAGTCCGTCACGGGCGCACCCGCCACCGCGGCATGGAACACATCGGGGCGATCGAGCACCGCAAGCGCAGCGAGGTAGCCGCCGAACGACCACCCGCGGATGCCGACGCGGGTGAGATCGAGGTCGGCGTGCCGTGCGCCCAGCGCCTGCACGGCCTCGACCTGGTCGGCGACCGGCAGGGTCGCGAGGTCGTCGAGCACGGCTCGCTCCCACGCGGGACCGCGGCCGGGGGTGCCGCGCCCGTCGGCGACGATGACTGCGAAGCCCTGATCGGCGAGCCACTGCTCGGTCGCGAAGGCAGCGGCATTGCGCATGACGCGCTGGGCGTGCGGCCCGCCGTACGGCGACAGGACCACCGGCAGGGTCTGGCTTCCGGGCACATGCCAGGTCGGCCACAGGATGCACGCCAGCAGTCCGTGCTCCCCGGCCTCCTCGTACTGCGGCCGGATGTCGAGATTGGGCGCCTGCGCCAGATTGGCGATGGACAGTCGCAGCTCGCCGCGTTCGACCGTGAAGGTCGTCTGAGCGGTGTGCACTCCTGCCGTGGCGACGACACGGGTGTCGCCTGCGGCTGACCCCGATGACCATTGGCCTGCCGGGCTCAGCGCCTGCACGGACCCGTCGACGAGACCGACGCGGTAGAGCACCTGGGTGTCTGGCGTCGGTGACGCCGCGATGATCGCGATGCTGCTGTCGTGCGACAGCAGGCCGCGCACCTGGAGGCCGGCCGGGGTGAGCGGCGATCCGCTGCGTGCCAGCCGGTAGGTGTCGGTGCCCGGGTCCGCGATGATCTCGAGCAGGCGGCCTTCGCCGTCCAGGCTCGGCACTCCGGGCATGACATCGACCCAGGCGGCATCCGTGCGCCGGGTGAGCTCGACCAGTGCGCAGGCGTCGAGGTCGACTCGGCACACGCTGACGGTGCGCTGGTCGCGGCTGAGCAGCTCGACCAGGGTCGCGCCCTCGCCGGCATGGACGGTGGCCACGTAGGGCAGCGCCTCCGAGTCCCACGTGATGCGCTCGCGCGCACCGGAGGCCTCCACCCGCCAGAGCTCGACCACCGCATTGGCGGTGCCGGCGCTCGGGTAGCGCACCGAGGCCGGCTCGCGCGTGGGACTGGCCGGATCGCTGATCCACCAGCGGGCGACCGCGGAGCTGTCCGCACGCTCGACCAGCAGGGACGCGCCATCGGGGAGCCACCAGTGCCCGCGATAGCGGGACAGCTCCTCGGCGGCGATGAACTCGGCAAGCCCCCAGGTCTCGTCCTCATGCGCGGACGCGGCGACGCAGCTGGCGCCGGCTGCGAGGTCGTCGAGCTCGACGACATGCAGCGACTGATCGCTCACGAAGGCCACGCGTGTGCCTGCCGCGTTGATCCGAGGATCCACAGCCGGGCCCGGTGTCGGCAGCTCGGTGATCTCACGGGTGTGCAGATCGAGGCAGAAGAGCAGCCCGTTCACCGTGAACACCGCGCGAGCGCCGGCGCCGTCGACGCTGAAGGCGGTGATGCCGTCGGTGACCTCGCGCATGCGCTCCCTGCGGGCCCGCTCGGCCTCGGGCAGCGCGTCGCTGCCCTGCTGCGGCAGGTCGCGCCGCACATCGACCAGGCACTGCTCCTGGGCGTCGGCCTCCAGCGCGATCGACCAGAGGGCGCCGGCGCTGTCGGTGCCCGACGAGCTGCGGATGAACAGCACGTGGGTCTCGGTGATGTGGAAGCTGCGCGGGCGGCCCAGCTGGAAGCCGCGCGTGCGGGCTCGCTGGCGAGGGTAGGACTCCTGCGCTGCCGGTCCCTGTGGGTTCGTCACAGGCGTCATGCTGCCGCACGCCGCACGGTAACGTCTGCACGTGCCCCGCAGACTCCTGCTCGTCCATGCCCACCCTGACGACGAGTCCATCGCCACCGGCGTCACGATGGCCAAGTACGCAGCTGAGGGTGCGCAGGTCACGCTCGTCACCTGCACCCTCGGCGAGGAGGGCGAGATCCTCCTGCCCGAGGTCGCGCATCTCGCGGCGGCTGCCGACGACCGGCTGGGCGAGCACCGCCAGCAGGAGCTCGCGGCCGCGATGCGTGAACTCGGCGTCAGTGACTGGCGGCTCCTCGGAGGCCCGGGCCGCTTCCGCGACTCAGGCATGGCCGGCACCCCGCAGAACGACAATCCGGCCTGCTTCTGGCGGGCCGACCTCCTCGAGGCCGCCCTCGAGCTCGTCGCCGTCATCCGCGAGACGCGTCCGCAGGTCGCCATCACCTACGACGACTTCGGGTCCTACGGGCACCCCGATCACCTGCAGGCACATCGCGTGACCCACTACGCGGCGGTCCTGGCGGCGATGACCGGCTTCCGGCCCGAGCTCGGCGAGCCGTGGCAGATCGCGAAGGTCTACTGGGCGACCATGTCGCGCAGCGTCATCCGCGAGGGGATCCTGGCGCTGCGCGCCGCCGGCGAGACCACGGGCTTCGCGGAGATGGACCCCGACGACCTGCCCTTCGCCACCGACGATGCCCTCATCACCGCGGAGATCGACGGCGAGGCGTTCATCCAGGCCAAGCTCAGTGCCCTGCGCGCGCATGCCACGCAGGTGAGCGAGGAGCATGGCTTCCTCGCGATGACCTCGACCATCGGGGCCCGCAGCCTCGGGCATGAGTTCTACCGCCTTGCGTCCGGCACCCCCGGTCCCATGGTCGACGGCCGTGAGCGCGACCTGTTCGCCGGGATCGATGCGTGATCCGTCTCGCGCAGTTCATCGGCATCGCGATCGTCGGCCTCATCGTGGGGCTCATCGGCGCGTTCGTGCAGGCCGATCGGGCGATCATCAGCGTTCCCTGGGGGCTGCTCGTCATCCCCTGGGGCATGGTGCTGGTCATCGCCGTGCTCGTCATGGTGATCCGCGGTGCGTCCTGGCTCGTGGAGTCGAGGTGGGGAGGCGCGACGCTGCTGGGCGGCTGGATCATCGCGACGATCGCCATGTCTGCCGAGAGCCCATCCGGTGACCTCGCCCTCTCCGGTGGCGGTCGCCAGTGGGTGTACCTGCTCGGCGGCGTGATCCTGGGCACGGCCGCCACCACGTTCCCGGTGATCACCGAGCATCATGCGCCGCAGGCAGGGGTCACCCATGCGTGAGCTCGACCTGAGCTCGGAGTCCTTCCGCGCGACCACCGGGCGCTACGCCACAGGCGTCGCGGTCGTGACCGCCACGGTCGATGGCATCGACCACGCGATGACGACGAACTCGTTCACGTCCCTGTCCCTCGACCCGCTGCTGGTGCTCTTCTGCGTCGAACGCGACTCGCGATTCCATGAGGCGATCACCGCGACGGCATCGTTCTCCATCTCCGTGCTGCCCGCATCCGCCCAGCCGGCAGCCCGATGGTTCGCAGAGCGCGGGCGCCCGCTCATCGACCAGTTCTCCGAGATCCCGCACGTGCGCGGTGTGCAGGGGTCGCCACTGCTGTCTGCAGCCCTGTGCTGGATCGAGTGCTCGATCAGCCAGATCGTCACGGCGGGCGACCACGACATCGTCATCGGGGCCGTCGAGCACCTGCTCGTGTCCGATGATGACGACGAGCCGCTGGTGTTCTGGAAAGGGCGCTTTCGCGCCCTCCCGGGTTCCTGAGCGCACGTCGCTTACGATCAACGTATTCCGATGTGATGCTCAGGGGGTTCGTTCGTGAGTGAGAAGCGCCGCTGGCCGTGGCCGGCAGGCACTTCCGGACGCATCCTGGTCATCGCGGGTGCGGCGGTGGGTGCCGCCGTCGTCCTCTACGTGATCGCCGTGCTGGTCGCCGGGCCGGGCATCGCGCGTGGCACGTCGGTCCGTGGTGTCGAGATCGGCGGGATGAGCAATGAGGAGGCCGTCGCGGCCCTCGACGACGCCTTCGCGACGTCGGAGTCGGCCACGATCCTGGTGCACAGCGCCCGCAAGGAGTTCCCCGTCAAGCCGGCCGAAGCGGGCCTGTCGCTGAACGCCGAGGCCACCGTCGAGCAGGCCGCTGCGCGCACCTTGAACCCCGTGGCCCTGCTCACGAACTTCTTCACCAAGCGCACCCTCGAACCCGTCGTCGACATCGACCAGGACTCGCTCGACGCGCAGGTCGACGCCATCGCGACGGTCATGGACCGGCCGGCGGTGGAGCCCACCGTCGAGATGAAGGGCCTGCAGCCGGTGCGCGTCGCGGGCCAGGCCGGCCGAGCGATCGATCCCGCTGCAGCCTCGGCAGCGCTCGTCGAGGCCTTCGCGGCCGGCGACACCGAGGTGACCATCAATCCCTCCAGCACCGAGCCCAAGGTCTCCGACGATGCCCTGGCCCAGGCACAGGCTCAGGCCAGGCAGGCGGTGAGTGCGCCGGTCACCGTGCAGGCGCAGACCGTGACGGCCAGGCTGACCAAGCGCGCGATCGCCCGGGCCCTGGGCTTCACCGAGCAGGACGGGCAGCTCACGCCAGTCCTCGACGGGGCCGTGCTCCACCGGGCCCTGGCCACCCAGCTCGCGCCCATCGAGGTGCCTGGTCGCGATGCGACCTTCGTCATCCGCGATGGCGCGCCCGTGATCGTCCCGAGCAAGGTCGGCAGCGGGGTCTCCGATGCCGAGCTGTCCGGAGCCGTCGCCGGTGTGATCGACCTGAACCCGCCGGACCGCACCGTCACGGTCAGCGTCGGCGTGCGCGAGCCCGCGCTCACCACCGAGCAGGCGCAGTCGCTCGGGGTCACGAGCCGCCTGTCCACGTTCACCCAGAACTTCCCGTACGCGGCCTACCGCAAGCAGAACATCGGCCAGGCGGCCCGCCGCGTCAACGGTGCCATCGTGATGCCGGGCGAGACGTTCTCGATGAACGACACCATCAAGGAGCGCACCGAGGCCAACGGCTACACCGTCGGCTTCGTGATCGGCCAGGGCGGGATCTTCGCGCAGGAGCTCGGCGGTGGCGTCTCGACCGCCACGACCGCCACCTGGACCGCGGCGTTCTACGCCGGCATGGAGCCGGAGCAGGTCATCGCGCACTCCATCTACATCTCGCGCTACAAGCCCGGGCTCGAGGCGACAGTGGCGTGGGGCATCTTCGACATGAAGTTCAAGAACCCGTATTCCGACGCCGTCTACATCCAGGCCTCCGCCACGAGCACGTCGATCACGGTCTCCTTCTGGGGCACCCCGGTCTACAGCGAGATCAAGGCCGAGTTCGGCCCCCGCAGGGACATCAAGCCCTTCAAGACCATCTACGACCAGTCGACGACCTGCCTGGGCCAGGGCGGCATGGAGGGGTTCACCATCGACGTCGACCGGGTCTTCTTCAAGGACGGCGTCGAGGTGAAGCGGCAGACGATCACGACCAAGTACAAGCCCTCGCCCGAGGTGATCTGCGGCAAGGAGAAGAAGCCGAAGCCGGGCACCTCGTTCAAGCCCTCGCCCTCGGCCTCGGCCTCGCCCTCGCCCTCGGCCACTGGGCGTCGGCCGGCTGCCACGAAGTCTCCGTCAGCCACGCCGGGAGCAGGCGACGGCGCACCGTCCGTCACCCGCTGACGCCCGGGTCGGCGACCTCGAGGTCCGGACGTCCGGCAGGGGCGTCCGAGCCGCCGTGTAGGTTTGGCCCCGATCATCCCCGTGACTGCTGGAGGACCAGGTGACCTACGTCATCGCACTGCCGTGTGTCGACCTCAAGGACAAGGCCTGCATTGAGGAATGCCCTGTCGACTGCATCTATGAGGGCGACCGGATGCTCTACATCCAGCCCGACGAGTGCGTCGACTGCGGTGCCTGCGAGCCGGTCTGCCCGGTCGAGGCCATCTACTACGAGGACGACGTCCCGGAGGAGTGGAGCGCCTACACGGCCGCCAATGCGGAGTTCTTCAACGAGCTCGGCTCACCGGGAGGCGCTGCGAAGCTGGGCCCGCAGGCCATCGATGCGGCGATCGTCAAGGTCCTGCCGCCGCAGGAGCACGACCACTAGCGATGGGCCGTGCCCACCAGCTTCCCGACTTCCCGTGGGACCTGCTCGCCCCGTACTCCGCTCGTGCAGCGGCGCACCCGTCCGGCATCGTCGACCTCTCCGTGGGCACGCCGGTCGACCCGACGCCGGCGATCATCCAGCAGGCGCTGATCGAGGCGGCCAATGCGCCCGGGTACCCGACCACTGCGGGCACCGCTGCACTGCGCGACTCCTGCGCGGCCTGGATGCAGCGCATCCTCGATGCGCAGGTCGACCCGGTCGCCATCCTGCCCACGATCGGCTCCAAGGAGCTCGTCGCCTGGCTGCCGACGCTGCTGGGGCTGGGTCCTGACGACCACATCGTCATCCCGCGGGTGGCCTACCCGACCTATGCCGTCGGGGCGGCACTGTGCGGTGCACGCGTCACGGCCACCGATGAGCCCGAGTCGATCGACGATGCAGCGCTCATCTGGCTCAACAGCCCGGGCAATCCCACCGGCCATGTGCTGCCGGCCGAGCGCATGCGCAGCATCGTCGAGCATGCTCGCGCGACAGGCGCCGTGGTCGCCAGTGACGAGTGCTACTTCGAGCTCGCCTGGGATGCCACACCGGTGTCGGTGCTCCATGCATCCGTGAGCGGCAATTCGCACGAGGGCCTGCTTGCGGTGCACTCGCTGTCGAAGCGCTCCAACTTCGCCGGCTACCGCTTCGGCTTCGCCGCCGGAGACCCCTCACTCATCGGCACCCTCCTCGAGGTCCGCAAGCACGGTGGCCTCATGGTTCCAGCGCCAGTGCAGCATGCCGCTGCCGTCGCCTACGGTGACGACGCCCATGTCGCCGAGCAGCGCGAGCGCTATCGAGGCCGCCGCGACCTCCTGCGCCACGCACTTGCAGGCGCGGGCTTCGTTGTCGATGACAGTGCTGCGGGGCTCTACCTGTGGACCACCCGCGGGGAGCCGTGCTGGGACACCGTCGCCTGGTTCGCCGATCGCGGGGTGCTGGTCACGCCGGGCGACTTCTACGGCGCTGCGGGGGCGCATCACGTGCGCATCGCGCTCACCGCGACCGACGCCGCCATCGGCCAGGTGCCGGCCCGGCTGGCCCTGTGACCCTGCACACTCCAGACCGGGATGGCGCGGCATCCGTGGCAGTCTGTAGTGTCGGCTCGCTGATAAGGAGATGACGTGTCTGAATACGCAGTGAAGTACCCAGGTGGCGAGCTGGACCTCCCCGAGGTGCCGTCAACCGTGGGTGAGCCGGGACTCAACATCGCCCCGTTCATGAAGACCACGGGGCATGTCACCTACGACATCGGCTTCATGAACACGGCTGCGTGCTCATCCGCCATCACCTACATCGACGGCGACGCCGGGATCCTGCGCTACCGCGGGTACCCCATCGAGCAGCTCGCCGAGCAGTCGACCTTCCTCGAGACTGCAGCCCTGCTCATCGACGGCAACCTGCCGACCGCTGGCTCGCTCAGCGCGTTCGAGACCGAGATCAGCCGCCACCTGTCGATCCCCGAGGGCCTCAAGGGCCTGTACTCAGGCTTCCCGCGTGACGCCCATCCGATGCCGATCCTGTCGGCCGCGGTGTCGGCGCTGTCGACCTTCCATCAGGATGAGCTCGACCCCTATGACACGGCGCAGGTCCAGACCTCGACCTTCCGGCTGCTTGGCGCACTGCCGACCATCGCGGCCTATGCCTACAAGCACTCGCAGGGCGAGGCCTTCGTCGATCCCGACCCGTCGCTGGGCTACGTCGCGAACTTCCTGCGCATGACCTTCGGCAAGCAGGGCGAGGAGTACGCGCTGAACCCCGCCGTGGTCAGCGCCGTCGACACGCTCCTGCTGCTGCACGCCGATCACGAGCAGAACTGCTCGACCTCGACGGTGCGCATCGTCGGCTCGGCCGATGCCAACCTCTACGCCTCGGTCTCCGCAGGCGTCAATGCCCTGTTCGGCCCGCTGCACGGCGGTGCCAACCAGGCCGTCATGGAGATGCTCCAGGAGATCAAGGACGCCGGTGGCGATGTCGCCGAGTTCGTCCGCAAGGTCAAGAACCGCGAGGACGGCGTCAAGCTCATGGGCTTCGGCCACCGCGTCTACAAGAGCTACGACCCCCGCGCCGCGATCGTCCGCGGTCACGTCGACAGCGTCCTCGCGGCGTTGGGCGTGCACGACCCGCTGCTCGACATCGCGCGCGAGCTCGAGGCGACAGCCCTGGGCGACGACTTCTTCGTGTCGCGCAAGCTCTACCCGAATGTCGACTTCTACACGGGCATCCTCTACAAGGCCATGGGCTTCCCGACCGACATGTTCACGGTCATGTTCGCCCTGGGCCGCCTGCCGGGCTGGATCGCCCAGTGGCGCGAGATGATCGAGGACTCAGCGACGAAGATCGGGCGCCCGCGCCAGGTCTACATCGGCTCCGACGTCCGCGACTACACGCCGATCACCGCCCGCTAGCCAGCAGCAGCGCACGTGCACACGGCGTGAGGGCCGGACCCCTTCGGGTCCGGCCCTCACGCATGCGCATGACTGCGCGAGCTGTCAGTCGTTGGCGTGCAGCGCAGCGTTGAGCCCGCCCCAGGTGCCTGTGCGCGAGACCACCTCGATCGCACCGGTCTGCGAATTGCGGCGGAAGAGCAGGTTGTCGTCGCCGGAGACCTCCTTGGCCTTGGCCACGGAGCCGTCGGGCATGGTGACCTTCGAGCCGGCCGTCACATAGAGGCCTGCCTCGACGATGCAGTTGTCGCCGAGGCTCAGCCCGACACCCGCGTTGGCGCCGATGAGCGAGCCCGCGCCGATCGTGACGACCTCCTTGCCTCCGCCCGACAGCGTGCCCATGATCGAGGCGCCGCCGCCGATGTCGGAACCGTCGCCCACCACGACTCCGGCGGAGATGCGCCCCTCGACCATGGAGGTGCCCAGCGTGCCCGCATTGAAGTTGATGAACCCCTCGTGCATGACCGTCGTGCCGCTGGCCACGTGCGCCCCCAGCCGCACGCGGTCGGCATCGGCGATGCGCACACCGCTGGGCACGACGTAGTCGACCATCCGCGGGAACTTGTCGACGCCGTAGACGGTCACATGGTGGCCCTTGCTGCGCGCGCGCACGCGCGCGTCCGTGAGCTGGTCGATCGGCACCGGGCCGAGGCTCGTCCATGCCACGTTGGCGAGGTGGCCGAAGATGCCGTCGAGGTTGATCGAGCGCGGTCGCACGAGCCGGTGCGAGAGCAGGTGCAGGCGCAGGTAGACATCGGCGGCGTCGGCCGGCGCCTGCGCGAGGTCGGCGATGGTGGTGACCACCGTGACGACGTTGACGCCCCGGACGGCGTCGTGGTCGATGGCGCTGCTCAGGCCGCTGACATCCGTGGGTGTGGCGCTCAGGGCTGGCTGCGGGTACCAGACGTCGAGCACCTGGTCGCCGACGACGGTGGCCAGGCCGATCGCCGAGGCCGGCCCGGAGATGGCGGACAGGTCGACAGGAGTGGAGGACATGGCGACTACCGTAGCCATGTGCCCAGCCTGGACCTGTCAGCAGATGTCGCGTCGATCGCGGCTGCCCTCATCGACGTGCCCTCCGAGTCGCACCATGAGGGACACCTCGCCGACCTGGTGGAGTCGGCACTGCAGGGCCGCGGGCACCTGCGCCTCGTGCGCCATGGCAACACCATCGTGGCGCGCACCGACACGGGCCGCGCTGAACGGGTGCTCATCGGCGGGCACCTGGACACCGTCCCGGGCGCGGGCAACCTCCCGCACCGCCTCGAGGGCGACCGTCTCTTCGGCCTGGGCGCCTGCGACATGAAGGGCGGCCTTGCGGTCGCCCTGTCGCTCGCGGCAAGCGTCACCGACCCGCTGCGCGATGTGACGTACGTGTTCTACGAGTGCGAGGAGGTGGCCTCGGAGTTCAACGGACTGCAGCACATCGTGGACCACGAGCCCGGGCTCCTCGATGCCTCGCTCGCAATCCTCATGGAGCCGTCCAACGCCGGCATCGAGGCAGGCTGCCAGGGGACGCTGCGGGCAGAGGTGCGCGTGCCGGGAGTGCGCTCGCACAGTGCGCGGTCATGGATGGGCGTGAACGCCGTCCACGCTGCCGGCCCAGTGCTCGATCTGCTCCAGCGGTACGAGGCGCGCCAGCCAGTGGTCGACGGGCTCACCTACCGCGAGGGGCTCAGTGCCGTCGGCATCCGCGGCGGCATCGCTGGCAACGTGATCCCCGATGAGTGCATCGTCACCGTGAACTACCGATTCGCCCCCGATCGCACGCTGGATGAGGCCAGGGCCCATGTCGCGCAGCTGTTCGCGGACTACGAGGTCACCTTCGTCGACCAAGCAGCAGCGGCCCGACCAGGTCTTGATCGAGCCGCTGCTGCTGCATTCGTCGAGGCCATTGGTGTCGCCCCGCAACCGAAGTTCGGATGGACCGATGTGGCTCGCTTCACCGCCCTCGGGACCCCCGCCCTGAACTTCGGGCCGGGGGATCCGAGCATCGCCCATCAGGTCGATGAGTGGGTGTCGGTGGAGCAGGTGCGCAGCTGTCATGCACGGCTGCTGCGCTGGCTCACATCGGCGTCGTGACTACTGCTTGACTGCCGAGATGTCGAGGTTGATCTTGACGGTGTCGCCGACGAGCACGCCACCGGTCTCGAGCGCGACGTTCCACACCAGGCCGAAGTCCTTGCGGCTGAACTCGGCGTGACCCTCGAAGCCCACGCGTGAGCCGCCCCAGGGGTCGGTGCTCGTGCCGAGGAGCTCGAAGGTGACGTCGATCGACTTGGTGATGGCGCCCAGCGTGAGATCGCCGGTCACGATGTAGGTGTCGTCGCCCTTGACCTTGACTGCGGTCGAGGTGAAGGTCAGCGTCGGGTTGGCCTCGACGTTGAGGAAGTCGGCGCTCTTGAGGTGGCCGTCGCGATCGACGCTGTTGGTGTCGATGCTCGCGGTCTGGATCACGATCTGGGCGCTCGAGGCCGCCGGGTTGGCGCCGTCGAGGGTGAAGGAGCCGGCGAAGTCGGTGAAGCTGCCGCGGACCTTGGCGACCATGGCATGGCGGGCCGAGAAGCCGATGACACTGTGGCTGGCGTCGATGGCGTACGTGCCGGTGAGGGTGGAGACATCGGTGGCGGTGCTCATGTGGTGCCCTTTCGTAGTTGAATGGTCAATCAGTTAGTTGAAGGTACAACTAATGCGGCGGGAGTGCAAATCGGGCGGAGTCGGGCCGGCGGCCGGCGCCTAGGGTTGGCCCATGCCCTCGGTGTGCGTCTACTGCGCGTCCAGCCCGTACATCCCCGAGCGGTACCTGGAGCTGGCCACGGCGGTGGGCGTCATGCTCGCCGAACGCGGATGGACCCTCGTCTCCGGCGGCGGCTCGCAGTCGATGATGGGGGCGGTCGCGCGGGCAGCACGCGCAGGAGGAGCGCCGACCATCGGCGTCATCCCGCGCTCGCTCATGGAGTGGGAGGCCGCCGACCGCGACGCCGACGAGCTCGTCGTGACCGAGGACATGCGCGAGCGCAAGGGCGTCATGGACGCCCGCGCCGACGCCTTCCTGTGCCTGCCCGGCGGCATCGGCACCCTCGAGGAGCTCATGGAGGTCTGGACCTCGCGCCACCTCGGCATGCACGACAAGCCCATCGCCGTCCTGGATCCCTGGGGCGACTTCGACCTCATGCGCCAGCAGGTGCAGCACTGGCGCGAGATGGGCTTCGTGCACGAGCACGCAATGGCCCAGGTGGCGTGGACGACCACGGTGGACGAGTCCGCCGCGATCATCGCGGCCGCCTGGGCCACTGGTGCCTGACCGGGCTAGCTCGCGGCCTTGGCGGTCGGCGCCGTCGGGATGCCGGCATGCACGTCATCGGCAGTGAGGGTGCTGCCCGACTTGGTGCCGTCGACATGCACGGTGTCACCGACCTTGACGTCGCTGATAGTCCCGGCCTTGGCGGCCGTGCGGACATCAGTGGTGCTGGTGACCGCGAAGGTCGCCGCGTAGCCGTCAGCGGCCTTGACGCTGATCGAGGTCGCGCTCACCGCGGTGACAGTGCCGTGCACGTCGACGTGCGTCACGTAGCTGCCATCGGCGGCCTTGACCACCATCTCGCCGTGGATCGGCATGCCGCGCTCGACACCGCCACGGGCACCTGGGCCACCGGGACCTGGCATCCCCGGCCCGCGGTGTTCGCGCGGTCCTGACGGTGCCTGCTGGGTGGTTGCCTGGTCGCTGCTGGACGCAGCCTGGGCCGACGCGGCGATGCCGGTGGCGCCGACTGCGAGCAGCGAGGCCGCGGCGATGCCGGTGGCGATCCGGGTCTTCATCGTGATGATCTTCATGCGTGCTCCTTCGTGTCCGGCAGCGCGGGAGGCTGCGTTGACACCAGAGGAACATGGCGATGTTCGGGCAGGGATCGGCATGACGTTCGCGCCGCGTAAGGCCTCATTTCGGCCGCCGCTCGAGTGCTGGCGCGGTCAGGCGAGTCCGCGGCGCGCGAATGTCGGACGCCGCACGCCGGCGATGGTGCGCTCCATCTCGAGCGTCTGCAGCGTCGGCGCCACATCGTGCACGCGGTACATGCGGGCGCCCAGATGCGAGGAGATCGCCGTGGTGGCGAGGGTGCCGACGAGCCGGTCATGCGGATCGGCCAGCCCGAGGGATTCGCCGACGAAGTCCTTGCGCGACAGCGAGACCAGCACCGGCCATCCGGTCTCGACCATCGAGGCGAGCCGCCGCGTGGCCTCGAGCGAGTGCGCCGTGTTCTTGCCGAAGTCGTGCCCCGGGTCGATGATCACGCGCTCCGGGGCGACACCGAGCGACACTGCCCGCTCGGCCAGTGCACACGTGGAGTCGAGGATGGACGCCATCACGTCGTCGTACTGCACGCGATGCGGGCGCGTGCGCGGCTGCTGACCGCCGGCATGCGTGCACACGATGCCCACGCCGAACTCGGCCGCGACCTCCGCGAGTGCAGGATCGACCCCGCCCCAGGCGTCGTTGAGCAGGTCCGCCCCCTCCTGGCACACGGCACGCCCGACTTCGGCTCGCCACGTGTCGACGCTGATGACGATCTCCGGGAAGCGGGCACGCACCTGTGCGACGAAGGAGGCGGTGCGGCTGATCTCCTCCTGCGGGTCGACCTCCGTGCCGGGGCCGGCCTTCACGCCGCCGATGTCGATGACCTGTGCGCCGGACTCGACTGCTGCGACCACTGCGGCCATGGCGTCGGCGTCCTCGAAGGTCGAGCCGCCCTTGAAGAAGGAGTCGGTCGTGCGGTTGACGATGGCCATGATGATCCGGTCGTCGACCTCGAAGCGTCGGCGGCCCAGGATCAGGGGCCCTGCGGTCGGCATGGGAGCAGCCTGACATGCAGGCCCCTGCAGATGCCGCAGGGGTGGTGGCCCATGGTCCAATGGGCCCATGACTCTCGTGTTCGTCGGCATCGCCGTCCTCGTCGGGATCGCACTCGTGCTCGTCGGCCGTCAGGGCGGGCTCCCGGATGCCCAGGTCGACCTGCGACCCGAGGTCGATCCCGACCACCCCCGCTTCGATGTGGTGCTGCGCGGCTACCGCATGGACGAGGTCGATGCGACGATCGCGCGGCTGCAGGATGAGTTGAAGACCCTGCGTGCGGAGCATGTCCGGTATGAGTGAGGTGCGCGCCAGCGTCGACGTCGACGCCACGGTCGAGCAGGTCTTCGCCGCCTTCACCGACTGGGCCGCCCAGGGCGAGTGGATGGTCGGCACCTCGGTCGAGGTGACCAAGGGCGACGGCCGGTCTGTCGGCTCCGAGCTCAGCGCCTTCACCGGCGTGCACCTCGGCTTCCCACTGGGCTTCCTGGACACCATGACCATCACGCTGTGGGAGGCGCCCTACCGCGTCGATGTCCTGCACACCGGTCAGCTGGTGCGTGGCACGGGCGCCATGGAGGTGGTGGCCCTGGCTGACGGCCGCAGCCGCTTCCTGTGGTCCGAGGACCTCGACATCCCGCTGGGCGCCCTCGGACGCCTGGGCTGGCCCCTGGCGCGGCCGGCGTTCATGGCCGGCGTCAACCACTCCCTGCGCAAACTCGCAGCCGTCATCGAGCAGCAGGTGCGCTCCTAGGCCCAAAAGCGTGACCGGTGGTTCATCGCCCCCGGGGATCCGGAATAATGGTGCCGAGACGAAAGGGGACGCGATGGCCGCGATGAAGCCACGAACGGGCGATGGCCCGCTCGAGGTCACCAAGGAGGGGCGTGGCTATGTCATGCGCGTACCACTTGAGGGCGGTGGACGGCTCGTAGTGGAGCTCAATGCCGAGGAGGCCAAGGCCCTCGGCGACAGCCTGCTGGCCGTGTTTGCCTGAACCGACGTGACGAGGGGCTGGGGAGTGATCCCCAGCCCCTCGCGCATGTCCGGGTGCGGGCCTAGCCCTCGATCTTGATCGCGACCATGAGTCCGGCGCCGACCGTGAGCAGGGCGGGGATCCAGTGGTCGTCATCGCGCAGCGCATGGGCCACATCGCGCAGGGCCACGGACTCCGGGTTGCGGCTGGTGGCATCGGCGATGGAGCCGTCGGTGAGCATGCTGTCGAAGGCAACGACGCCACCGGTGCGCAGCAGTCGCTTGGCCAGGGTCAGCGCAGCCGGGTACTCCGTGCGATCGCCATCGATGAACACGAGGTCGTAGGCGCCCTCGGTGAGCCGGGGCAGCACATCGAGCGCCCGGCCGGTGATGAGGCGGGCGCGGATGTGGTCGAAGCCCAGGGCGGTGAGGGTCTCGCGAGCCAGGCGCTGCACCTCGGCCTCGTTGTCGATCGAGGTGAGCACGCCCTCGTCGGACATGCCCGCGAGGAGCGCCGCACCGGAGACGCCGGCACCGGTGCCGACCTCGACGACCGTCTCGGCGCTGATGGCCCGCGCGAGCACGCGCAGGGCGTGCGCGGTGGAGGGAGCGACCGGAGTGCAGCCGAGCTCACTGGCCTTGGCCCGGGCTGCGCGCACCTGCTCGGACTCGTCGAGCCACTCGTCAGCGAAGTTCCAGGCTGCCTTGGACGGCAAGGGGGACGATGGAATGGCGCACCTCCACGGGTGTGAGAATTGGCCTCAGCCTACTGGGTCTACGCTCAGGGCGGCCTGCGGAACCGAGGTGTGAGGAGCGTCATGACGATCGAGTCCGGCCAGGAGCCGACCCCTGCGCCTCAGGTGCAGCACCCGGCGCCGGCCGCGCAGCAGCCGACCTTCGTGCCGATCGTCGCCAAGCACGGACCCGGCCTGGGCCTGACCGTCTTCATCGCTGCCGTGACCGCAGCCGTCGTGGGGCTCATCGCCGGCTTCGGCGGCTACCTCGTGGGCCACGAGACGCTGACGACCGCCAGCCAGTCGTCCGTCGCGCTCCCGCAGGCGGTCACCAGCGTCGAGCCAGCCAAGCCGGGCTCCATCGCCGCCATCGTCGACTCCGTGCTGCCGTCGGTCGTCTCGATCGTCGAGGAGGGGGCCACCGAGTCGGCCAGCGGCTCGGGCTTCGTGCTGCGCAGCGACGGCTACATCCTGACGAACAACCACGTCGTCGACCTCGTGAAGAGCGGGGCCAAGCTCAGCGTGATCCTCAACGACGGCACCACCCTCAAGGGGACCGTCGTCGGCACCAACCCGTCCTATGACCTCGCCGTGGTCAAGGTCGACAGCGACCGCCTGGTGCCCGTGACCTTGGGCAACTCCGACGCCGCGCGGGTCGGCGATGCCGTCATCGCGATCGGTGCACCGCTCGGCCTGGCCGGCACGGTGACCTCGGGCATCGTCAGCGCCCTTGATCGTCCCGTGACTGCGGGCGGCACGGGCGACACCTCGTTCATCAACGCGATCCAGACCGACGCGGCCATCAACCCCGGCAACTCAGGCGGGCCGCTGCTCGACGGCGACGGCCACGTCATCGCGATCAACTCGGCGATCGCGACCCTGGCGGCCGAGGGCGGCGACAGCGGCAGCATCGGCCTGGGCTTCGCGATCCCCGTCAACTCCGCCAAGCGCATCGCCGAGGAGATCATCGCCACCGGTGACTCGCGCACCCCGATCATCGGGGTCTCGCTCGACATGAACTACGAGGGTCCGGGCGCCAAGCTCATCAAGGTCACCAGCGGAGGTGCGGCTGCCGAGGCTGGCCTGCAGGTGGGCGACGTCATCACCCGGATCGGCGATCGCGTGATCGACGATGCCACCGAGCTCGTCGTCGCCATCCGCACCAATGCCCCGGGCGACGCGATCACGATCGCGTACGAGCGCGGCGGCAGGGCGCGCACCGCCACCATCACCCTGGGCTCGTCCTCGGGCAAGGGCTGAGCGGGCGTAGGCTGCCGCTGTGTTCGACATCGGGATCGGCGAGATCATCGCGCTGGCCGCGCTGGGCCTGCTGATCTTCGGGCCCGACCGGCTCCCGAAGGCGGCCGCTGACGGCGCCCGGTTCCTCAAGCAGATCCGCACGATGGCGGCCGGGGCCAAGCAGGATCTTGCCGACTCGGCCGGGCTCGACCTCAACGGCGCCGTCGACACGGTCAAGGGACTGGCAGACCTGCATCCCAAGCGCATCGCCAGCAGCCTGCTCAATGACGAGCCGGCCCCCAGGCCGGCGCAGCCTCCGGCCGGCGCACCGACCTTCGATCCCGACGCCACCTGAGCCTGCGTCCACCTGCTCGCCTCAGGCGCGGCGATGATCCGTGCCAGTGCCGCTAGCGGCGTGCTGGAGTGATGCCCAGTGACATGCCGGCCAGCCCGCGCGGACGCCGGCCCAGTCGCTCGGCGATCTCACGCAGGGCCACCGACGCGGGTGCATCGGGGTTGCTGATGACGAGCGGACGCCCGGCGTCGCCGCCCTCGCGCAGCGCGACGTCGAACGGGATCTGACCCAGCACGGGCACGTCGGTGCCCAGCACCTTGGAGATCTGCTGGGCGACGAGCGCTCCGCCGCCGATGCCGAAGAGGTCCATCGGCTCGCCGCAGTGCGGGCACGGGAAGCTGCTCATGTTCTCGATGACGCCGGCGACCTTCTGGTGCGTCTGCTCGGCGAGGGTGCCCGCGCGCACCGCGACATCGGCGGCGGC
>JAQTXL010000119.1 GCA_028688835.1 Candidatus Nanopelagicales bacterium
GGGCCGGGTCAGGTCCCAGGCCGACTGGTCGATCCAGACCAGTTCACGCGCTGACGGACGGCGCCCGCGCTCGGCGCGGAAGGCCGCGATGAGCTCCGCGGTCTTGGCGACGATGGCCACATGCCGGGTCGAGAACACCTCCTCGATCGGGGCTGAGACCTCCAGGATCCCGCCATCCATCCCCACCGTCAGACCGCGCTGGGAGCAGGCCCGGATCCACTCGGCATCGGTGGCCAACGCCGCAGTCACGGTCACCTGCCACTCGCGCAGGAGCGCCGTCATCGACCGGCCGGCCAGGCTCGACCACGCCCCTTCGACGAACACCTTCGTCCCGACCTGGACATGCAGATGCTGATGCGGGTCACCCTCGCGTGACCCGTCATGGGAGAAGACCGCCACCTCGAGTGACTCCACCGGCACCAGGCGCGTGACGCCTTCTTGCGTGAGCCGGGTGCGTGCTCGGGCCAGGACCACGCGCAGCCCGGCGTCGGCAGCCCGCTCCTGAGCGTTGATGAGGATACGCCCCAGCTCGGGATCCAAGGCAGCAACGATCGAGGCGGACTTGGGCATATTCACGCTGTACTCATAGCCGCGCACGCCCGCCTTGAGCTCACCCTCGAAGGTGGCCCGGCCGCGCTTCTCACCGGTGACCGGATCGGCGCCCGACAGCCACATTCCGTACTGCTCCGGGGTCCACTCCCCCTCGACCAGGCGGCCGGCCGCCGACACGCTCCAGCGCTGACCAGCGCCGTAGTAGCCGTGATCGACGCAGCCGCGACCGTCCTCGCCTAGGAAGTAGCCGACGTAGTCGGCCACCGCTCCGCGCAGGAACTTCACGCCGCCCTTGGCCACGCTGGTGCCTCCAGTTCGCGGATTCGTGCACGTCCACAATGTGGCCGACAGGCCAGATTGTATATGTGCTGTCGGATTTGGTTCTTGGGGTTGGGTTCTTGTGTCTTGCGGGTGCCTCAGGCGGACTCGGAGGGACGGGGCAGTTCTCCAGGGAGCTTGTCGGAACTGGGAACCGATGGGTCGGCGCGTGCATCCAAGGATCGTGCGGTTGGTCGCCGCACGACTGTTGTCCGCGTGCTGGGCTCACGGGTCGAGGAGCCCAGGACCCCGCCTGCCTGCTTGCGCCGGGAATCCTGAAGCCGGGCAGGCTGACCACCTGAGGACTCGACCATGCACCGCCGCTGGCATCTCGCGCCCCGCATCACCGCACTCGTCCTGCTCATCCCGCTCGCCGCGACCCTGATCGGCGTCTCCACCGCGCTGACCATGGCCCGCGGCCCCGAGGAGCTCGCGGCCGCGCTCGCCGGCCGCAACCAACTGCTGGCGCCCATGCTCACGCGCCTGGTCGCGTGGGTCGCGCTCGGCGTGCTGGCGGCCGCGGCCATCATCACGGTGCACCGCATGCGCACCCGACAGCCCGCCGCGATCCGGCAGCGGTTCCTACGCTCCCCCGGCTGGGCAGACCGGGAGCGTGACAATCCGAATTCCCCACGCGGCATCAAGGCGCGTCTGGGGTACCTCCTGCCCAATGCCACCAATCCCCAGGTGTCTGACGCGAGCGTGCCACTTGGCCGAGACGCCCGCGGACGTACATTCCTGCTCACCTGCGATGAGTCCGTGCTGGTCATCGGTCCCCCGGGGTCGGGTAAGGACCGGCGGGTCGCGGGTCCCGTGCTCGCCGCCTGGCCCGGACCGGTGTTGGCGACGTCCACGAAGACGGACCTGGCCGAGGCGACATGGCAGGCACGCGCAGCGCGCGGGCCGATCGCCGTGTTCGACCCGGCTGGGTTCGGCCTCGAAGCGGGATCCACGCTGCGCTGGAACCCGGTCACCGGGTGCGAGGACAAGGACGTTGCTGCCCGGCGTGCAGCCGCGATCATCGCCGGCGGCATGCCGAGCATGAACGAGCAGTTCTGGGCCACTGCGGCAACCCGGATCCTGCGAGCCACTCTGCACGCGGCGGCGCTGTCGACCGGCTCGATCCTGGACGCCTGCGGGTGGGCCACCAACCCCACCGGCTGGATCGCGGCTTCCGAGATCCTGCGTGCCCACGGCGCTCACGAATGGGCCGCCGCCCTGCGAGATGACGCCGACCTGGACCCCCGCACCAGCTCGTCCATTGCCGCGACCCTCACCGGGACACTCATCGGCCTTTCGAATGCGAAGCTTCGCAGTGCTCTCGCTCCACTGCCCGCTGAGGCCCCGGTGGACCTCGCTGCGCTGCTGGCGGCGTCCGGCACGATCTACGCGATCGCCCCGGCCGAGCCCGATTCGCATCTGGTCTATCGACCGTGGACGACGCTGCTGGCATCGGAGATCGCCGCGACTCTGCGTGAGCAGGCACATGGCCGGCGGCTCGAGCCGCCGGCGCTCCTGCTGCTGAACGAACTGGTCCACGTCTGCCCGCTGCCAGAGCTGCCCGGGCTCCTGGCTGATGGGCGCGGGCACAACATCGCGACCATGGCGATCGTGCAAGACCCGGCCCAGTTGGCCGCCCGGTACACCCCCGATCAGGCGCGCGCGATCACCGCCGCAGCCCAGCACCGGCTGCTGCTGTCGGCGGGATCCGACGACACCGCGAGGGAATGGTCCGAGCTCATCGGCACCTACCGCATGCCGTCTCGCTCCCGCACCCACAGGCCCATGGGGTTCGTCGCCCAGTCCAGCAGCACCAGTCTGGAACAGGTGCCGATCATGCCGGCGCACGAACTGCGCCACCTGCCCTACGGCTGCGCCGTCATGCTCCCCCGCGGGCAACCCGCCATCCCCCTCGAGCTCTTCGGCGACTGACAGGAGACCGGCATGACCACTGACGCAATCGGCGTGAACCCTGAGCACCTGCAGGCCTTCCTCGACGAGCACGGGCCGAGCCTTGGCCTTGACGAAGGTGGGCGATCAGGTCTTGCAGTCTGCTGGGCGCAGCACCCGGAGGCCGTGCACGACCTCGTCGGTCTGTATCTGGCGTGGAGCGCTCTGATCTCCGCGTTCAACCTGCCCGTGGGATCTGGCGCCGCGAGTTCGCAGCTCGGCGCCCCTGGGCCACGCGACTGGCTGGACCTGTCCAATGCCAGCGCGCCTGCGATCGCTCGAGCGATTGCCAGCACCGCGACCTGCCAGCGCGCTGGCCATCACATCCGTGAACACCAGGTACGAGCGCCGTGAAGTGCGCGACATCGGGCGTTCGGGCGGCTTACTGTGGCAGTGGAGCCCCGCCCACAGCCCTGTTCCCCCGATACGGACCGCCGGCGGGGCTTCGCCATCCCACCAGGTGGGCTATACGACGCGCTTGCGCAGCGCCTTGAGCTCGCGACGGATATCCGAGTCGGGCATGCCGCGAAGGTTGAGCGGAGGTTCGAGCACGTCAAGTACGTCACTCTCGATGCGCCCGAGCGCGTCGGCGTCCAGGTACTGCACTGCGATGACGCGCAGGTGCTCGTGCATCCATTTCGTGAGTGCGACCTCGTCAACCTCATTGCTGTCCGACCCAGCGGCGAGGATCGCGCCAATGCTCCGGCGCAGCGTCGAGAATTCGTGCTTGCTGCCCAGGTGCATGCCGCTGATCCGCGACCACAGCGTGTTCGTCGACCGCTTGCCACTGGGCCACTGCGTGGCACCTGCAAGTCCCGCATAGATCAACCCCGGCGCGATCCGGTGCCCCAATCCCGCGGTCAGGTCCAGCGCTCCGGCCGCGTCGACCCACCAGCTGTAGAGACCAGGTACGCGTAGGCCTTCGCTACCTGCCGCAAGGAACGCATGTGGACCCATCGCGTGGCTGGAATCGCTGAGGACCGATACGAGTTCCGCGACTGTCGGCATCTCGCCGATCGGCGCCGCGTCGGCCTGACGGAGAGGCACATGCTCGCCCGGCGTTGAACGGCGTCCGCCCCCGTACCACTGCTGGCGACGACCGATACCCAGCCCATGCAAGGGATCGGTCACGATCGCGCCCTGCGCCTGCAGCCCTGGACGGATCGCATCCACGTAGGCCGCAGCAGCATGGACCTCGATCACCTTGCCCGCCAAGGGACCCTCAGCCGCGGCGAGGGACTCGACCACGCGCCTGCCCCAGTCCTGTCGGTACGCCACGGATTCATCGGGCAGATAGCGCGAATACGGCTCAAGCCACTGCTCGGGCCGCACCAGGCCGTGCTCGGCGGACAGGATGTGCCACGGCACGCCGGCAGCCTCCGCGTAGGCGCGCCCCTTGGTGAACAACGGCGAGGTGTATAGATCCTTGGCTTGGGCGGCCTCGGTGCGCTTGGTCTTCACACACGACACCAGCACCACATCAGAGGCAAGCCTCGCGTCGGTTCCTGGCGATGCTGGAACAGCTGCAGGCGCGGCAGCAGTGACCGGTTCCCCCGCGACATGGGAACCCGCGTCTGCACGCACGAACGTCACCCGGGCGCCCATGACCAGGTCGGTCCACGCATAGCCAGCGGCCTTCCAGGCCTTGACCTGCGGTCGGTCCCCGCTCCACCACGGCCGGTGCTTGGTCGCTGACGGCGGCAGACCCCCGACGATGGCGTCCAGGTCCGCCCACGACAGGGTCACTGTGTCGGGGCAGCCTTGGAGGTACTCGGTGAGCAGATGCCAGCGCGCCATGGCGTCAGTATCGACCTGCCCTGTGACGGGCGCATGGCAACGAAGGCACGCACTCGCCGGAGACGCCCGATGTCAGACCACCATGGGATCCTGTTCTTGCTCAAGAACGCCACCACAAGCCCTCCGGCAGGTGACGTGCCAACCGAGAACTCGACACGGTGGCCCCGGAGGAAGAGCCGCCCGGTGGATGTTCCACGGGGAAACGAGCACTCGCAGGAGCGACCATGGCCAAGCAACCGGCCCGGATCTTCATCAAGCCGCCCACCCTTGACTGGGCAGACGATGACGCGATCGATGCATGGGCCCAGCAGGTGTGGGAGTTGCTGAACACCCGACTGCAAGAATCCGAATCAGCAGGCGTTGAGCCTGAGCAAGGGGGAACCACATGAACACGCCCGAACCGACACGGCCCGTCGTCCTCACGGACCGGTACGCGCAAGCCGTGCAGTACGCGTCCACCATTCACGCCGACCACACCCGCAAAGGCACCGGCATCGCCTACATGTCGCACTGGCTCGGCGTCTCGAGCCTCGTGATCGAGGCCGGCGGCAACGAGGACCAGGCCATCGCAGGTCTCCTGCACGACGCCGTCGAAGACGCCGGCGGGCTCCCCCGCGCCGCCGATATCGCAGAGCGCTTTGGCAAGACCGTCGTCGAGATCGTCCTGGCGTGCAGCGACTCCACCGACGAGCAAGTCAAAGCCGTCCAGGACTGGAAGGAGCGCAAGCAGGCCTACCTCGACCGGATCGAGGACGAGCCCATGGAGGCGCTCGTCGTCACCATCGCCGACAAAGTCCACAACGCACGGGCTGTGGTCACCGACCTCCAACAGCACGGCCCAGAGGTCCTCGGGAAGTTCAACGGCTCCCCCCACGACATCCTCTGGTACTACCACGCATGCCTGAACATCGCGAAGGACCGCGAGGTCACGCCCACTCTGGTCCTGCCGCTGGAGACCGCCGTCAGCGAGATCTCGAGCTACCTCCGAGGCTGAGTGTCCACGTACTTTGCTGTCATGGGAAGGCGCTCACGCTTGCCGGCGTTGGCCATGACCGCGATGGTGGCGCCTGACACCAAGAGCACCCGAGGTCCTCAGCTGAAGTCAGCGTCCGCGCTCGTTGGGAATCCCAGCAGCCAAACCTCCTGAGTGATACCAGCAGGGCTGCCTTCGGTGTGCCAATCAACCAGGCGGCAGCCTTCAAGGATTGCGCGCATCTCGCGGTTGGTCATCGCCGCGACGATCTCGCGGCGCACCCACGGATCGGGGTCGTGGTGCGCAAGGAAGGCGCGAGTGGCGCGCGGCAATTGCGGGCAGAATGCGGCGTTCAACCGCACCGATGAGTGCAGGTCCTTGGCCAGAGACTCCGCCAGCGCCGTGCTCGTGCTCGCGTTGAAGGCGACGATCCCGCGCACGTACGGGTCCGGCGACTGGGCGTAATGCTCGAGGATGGATTCGCGATTGGTCATCGACAGCGCCCGGGCGCTCCACGGCTGCGCGGACTCGATGAGGGCCAGCATGTGTGCCTCAGTCAAGTTGGGATGGTGAGCTGCGTTCGCC